>CAYRBY010000246.1:0-1501 GCA_964422635.1 uncultured bacterium | reverse complement strand
GAAAACGCATGGCGCTGACACGCGCAAAGTTCGGATGCTCTTCATCCAGGGTTTTGGTCTCGGTCACTTTAAGAATCGCAGAGACGGAACGGTCAAACTCGGCCTGAATGGCTCCAAAAATACGGGAGCGGATTCCTTCATCTGTGCAGAGTGACGAATACCACCCCGCAACCGTCATATCCGCTGTCAAAAGGCTGGTTTTGACCGACATAATCAAATTGATAAAAAAACGCCACTCCTTATACATACGGCGGATCACAGTCAGCCTCTGGGGATCTTCTATTGCCTCCGTAAGTGCACTGCCAAGACCGTACCAGCCGGAAATCAGATGCCGGTTCTGCGTCCATGAAAAGACCCACGGAATCGCGCGGAGATCCTGTATGCCGGTAGTCTCTTTTCTTTTTACAGGCCTTGATCCGATATTCAAAAGCCCGATTACATCAATGGGAGATGCTGAACGGAAGTAAGACACAAACCCAGGATCCTCAACAAGAGAGCGGTAAGCTCGGTAAGCAGACTGAGACAGCTTCTCCATTTCATCAATAAAAATCTGGGGAATGGTCAGCGGATGAAGTTTGTTTTCCAGGCTAGCGGCCATGACACTCCCGGCCAAAAGTTTAAGGTGATAAAGTGCCGTCTCAGGATTCGCGTATTTCGAGGAAATAACTTCTCCCTGTTCCGTTAGTTTAATACGGCCGTGAAGGGTGCCGGGAGGAAGGCTGAGAATGGTGCGCTGCGTAGGCGCTCCGCCGCGGGAAATCGATCCACCCGTGCCGTGAAAGAATTTCAGATTCATTCCCTTCTCTGCCGCAACACGGCTCATCTCCCCCTGAGCTTTGTAAATTTCCCAGGCAGCTGTGGTAATGCCTCCGTCTTTGTTTGAATCTGAATAGCCCACCATCACTTGCTGCATGAGCCTTCGGGGCGTCAAACTTTCGCGGATGATCGGAAAGGAAAACAGTTCTTCAAGAATCGCTGGTGACCGGCGCAAATCATGGATGGTTTCGAATAATGGAACTACTGAGACCGGGCAAATGCGTCCTTCAAAAGCACCCGCCTCTTTCATAAAAAGATAAACCATTAAAAGATCCGAAACGTTCCTGGTCATGGAAATGATGTAAGAACCCATGAGTTCGGGATCCAGACATTTCCGAGCCCAGGGAATCACCCTGAAGGTCTCAAGAATTTCGTGCGTGGCCGGAGTATAGGGCTGCCAGGAAGCAATCAGCGCGCGGGGTGAGGCGATTTCCTTTTGAAGCCAGGCACAGCGTTCAGCCTCTGATTTTTCCAGATAAGAGCCTGCACCGGCAAGACGGGCAATTTCGTCCATGGCCCGTTCCAGCACCTCGCTGTTTTCCCGGAAATCGAGTTTGGCGAGATGAAACCCGAACGTCTTGACGCGAAATTCGAACGGACGGAGCCAAACCTCTGCGGCACGGTTACTGGCATTGTGTTCAAGACTCTGTCGGATCACCATCAAATCATCAAGAAGCTCACACGG
>CAYRBY010000245.1:0-1528 GCA_964422635.1 uncultured bacterium | reverse complement strand
CTGAGGAGGCCGCTGATGTTTTCTCGCTCCGGGATCGGCCTGCGGTTAGTCCTTTCGATTCCGCCCAGCGCTGGCTGCGGAGCCAATTACTTGGCGAGATTGACAGGTCTAACTCTTTCACTGCGCAGAACGCGTCGCTTGTTTCCCGGCTGGCAGAGCAAATCAAACAAGGCGGAGGTGTCACGGAGTTCGTCGGTGAAGCCGGCGGCTTATCAGTCTACCGTACGTATGGGCTTCTGGAGAGCGCTGAGGTGCTTGTCTTTTTGCAGAATGGAAGTATCAAAGATATTGCATTGAATACTACGGCTGAGAACATGCGTTATGCACTAAATCCTCAGGGGGTTCCTGTGCCCCTGGACGATCCCGATGCCATGGTGATTAACCGTTACATTTCTTTGGCCCGTGCACCCCGCGAACAGCTTGTGCAAGCCCTTTTCCCTCTGCTGGCTTCGGCCCCCAAGGCTTCTCAGGGTATTGACCGTGTTTATGTTCCGGCAGCCGGGCTTTTAAGCGACAGGCAATCTTTGTCCATCATGGCATCAGAAAGTCCTGTTTTCAGAAATATTCTCGAGAGGCTGAACAAACTCCCTGCGGGCTCCGCAGAGGATAATCTCAGGTTCCGGGTCTCAGGTGTTTACGAGTTTGCACGCGATGACAGTACGAGCGCTGCCTTTTTTGACGGCAGACGGCCTCATTTTCAGATGGCGTTCCGGCTGGAGGATTTTTCAGACAACATTAAGGCTACGATTTATCACGAGTTCCAGCACGACAGCTTCCGCGGTATTCCTGATGAAACAAAGAAAAAACTTACCGAGTATCTGAAGACGGAAGAACCTGTCTTATACGGCTATATGCAAAGTTATGACTCAAGCCGAATTCTCGATGAAGCGCTTGCGCATATTGTGGAAATATTTGCCCCGGAAAGAACTCGTGTTCGGGGCGTTTTGATTGATACGGAAGAAGATGGGGTGCAGGTCGTTGCCATTAAAGGAGAGACGCTGGACCTTCTTGTCTCATACGGTCTTCTGCCGAGAGAAGCCGCGGAACAATACCGAACGCGGTTTTATACGACAGAGGAAGATGAGTTGACGGAAGCAGGCGCAAGGTCGGAGCTGCGCGCTGCGGATGAACTTCCGTTCGATTTTGAAACAAATGACCCCAACGCTTTTGTTGCAAATATCCTTTCAGATCCTGCTGCAATTTTTCATGCCATGAACCAGTACGAGAGGAGTTCTTCCAAAGCCGGCAGACGCGTCTTGGACGGCGGTCAAACGGTGTCAGCGGTGGTAGAGCGCAGTGATCAGCGTCCGACGGTTTACATCGGGGACCTTCACGGGCGTGTGGATGTATTCCTAGCCATCCTTCATGACACGATCCAGTTAAAGGAAGGTTCGATGACGGTGCTTCAGGCCTTGCGTCGGGGGCTCATCAATCTTACTCAGGTCGGCGATTTAATTCACCCGTCTTCTGATTATGAAAATCAGGCAGCCCAGCTGCAAAGCTTTGCCCTCTTTTCTGCCTTTTTGGC
>CAYRBY010000244.1:0-1554 GCA_964422635.1 uncultured bacterium | reverse complement strand
TAAGGAAAGCTGAAAGGGTTGAGTATGGGAAGTGTCTGGGATTTATTTCATAAAGGCGGTCCCATTATGTGGCCGCTTCTTCTGACTTCTGTCGTGGCGTTGACGGTGGTGGTTGAAAGAATTATTTTCATCGTAAAGGAAAAAGCCAGAAGGCAGCCGGAGGTTGTGGAAAAAATTCTTGAAGCTGTTGAAGAGGGCGATGTTGACCTCGCCATCACCACTGGGCAAGGAAGCCGGGATTTTGTGGCGAGAACCCTTGTTTACGGACTTTCCAACATTGAAAAATCTTTTTCCAACGCCCTGCTCCGTGCCGCGAGCCTGGAACTCAAACGCTTTAATCAGGGGCTCGTGGTGCTCGATACGATTATCACCCTGTCACCGCTGCTCGGTCTTTTGGGAACCGTGACCGGAATGATTCATGCCTTCAGTCTGCTCGGAGGACAGGAACTTGATGCGCCAGCCGCGATTACGGGCGGCATTGCCGAAGCGCTGATCGCCACCGCCTTTGGTCTTTCCATTGCGATTGTGTCTCTGATTCCGTTTAATTATCTAAACGGGCGCCTGGAAGAGGCGCGGCATGAAATCGAAGATGCCTCTACGCATCTTGAACTCCTGCTGACACAGCCGGTGCAGTCCGCATGAAGATTCCTTCACCTTCCCACCGCAAGCGCGCAAGGATCGAGATTATTCCTCTGATCGATATCGTTTTCTTTCTGCTTGCGACTTTTGTGATGGTGTCCCTGTCTATGATCAAGAACCAGGGGATAGCCGTTAATCTTCCTTCTGCAGCCACAAGCACTGCGCAGGAACGGAAGGTTTTCACAACCCTTACTGTAACTGAAGAAGGGTTTCTTTATCTGGATAAAGAAAAGATTCCGCTCTCTGACCTTGCCGGCCGTTTGAAGCAGCTCAAGGCTTCTGATCCGGAGTTGAAAGTTTTTATTCATGGAGACGAGAAAGCGAATTTCGGAAGCGCAGTCAAAGTGCTTGATGAAGTGAGAAAACAGGGCATTACGAAGGTTGCCTTGCAGACAGGGCAGGAGCCGGCGAAGCCAATCACTCCTGCGGGGGGCGCTGTGCAGCCATGACAGGTCTGATGCAGGTAGAAGACAAACAAGTTTCAACGGTGCGGCCTGTTTTTCGAAGGATCCCTTTCTGGACGTCACCTGCCGCTGAAAAGAGACCCGTAGTTCTGAGTTTTCTTCTCGCTGTCTTGATTCATGCGGCCGTCTTTGCCGCCGGCAGTGCCTTTTTTGTGAAACCTGCGGGGTATGGTGTTGCCGAAACGCAGGGGGGGATGGAGATTGCCATGGTAGCGGCTCTTCCCGAAGCTTCCTCAAATGACGAACAGATTCCTGAAGTCACGGTTCCTGAAGAAAAATCAGAAGTTGAAATGCCCATCCCCGAGCCTCCTCCGGTTCCGGAACAAAAGCCCGTTGAAAATGAGCTCAAGAACGCGCGTGCTTCCCAGGACGACGAGCATAAAGGCGATGGAAGTTCCCCTGTCCCTGGGCAAAGTTCCACTACTTTCTTTTCTGCAGGAGAAGCCTCCGC
>CAYRBY010000243.1:0-1570 GCA_964422635.1 uncultured bacterium | reverse complement strand
TGGGACAGGCCAAAATTTTTCTCGAAGAAGGAGGCCTCAAGCGTAAAGGCAATTTCTTTGACGAGGATGACAGCCGAGACGAGGTCGTTTATGAAAAGGGTTCCAAGGCGGACAGGCTTAGCGGAGGAAAGCTCTTTCTTCAGTTTGTCGCACTGGCTGCTCTGATGGGCATTGTTGCCTATGTTTTCGACCCTAATTCGCCCTTTTTTAAAAGCTCAAAGCCGGAGGATATTACCTCCCAGCTTAAAGAAACAATCGGCAATAAACCCAAGCGTGACCCGCTCCTGCCGCCGCTTAATCCTCAGGACGGCATCACTAAAACTTATTACCCTACCGGTCAGCTTTACGCGGAGTGGAGCTTTAAAGACGGAAAACAGGACGGTGTGACCAAAATCTATTATCAAAACGGCAAGCTCCAATCTTCGCTGACTTATAAAAACGGGAAACTGAACGGAGAGAGCAGCGTTTATGGAGAAAACGGCCGGAGAATCTCCAAAAACATGTATAAAAACGGCATCCCATCCTATGAGAAGAATACGGAAGAAACAGATATGTCCCAAGAAGGAAAAATATTTATTCCCCAGAATAATCATGGCAACGACAACGTCTTTGATAATAATTGAAGGGTGGAGAAACCTCCCCGATTCGTCGATATTCCAGTAACCCAAGAGAAGAGTTATGGCCCTCAAAAAATATTTCTGTACGCATTGTGAAAAACGTTTTGAATCCGAAGAGCGGGAGATTGTGGAATGCCCTGCCTGTTTTTGGAGTACTTCCGTAAAGCCTGATACCGGAGCAGCCTCCAAGCAGTCTTCCGCTGCAAAACCTGACAAGTTGTCTCTTAAACCTTCAGGGGGAGGGCTGCCAAAGCCTTATGTAAATTTTGGAGCCGTGCTTAAGCCTGTCTTCTTTTTTCTTGCGGCTTCGATTCTCTTGTTTTTTTGCTGGAAGCTTCTGAAACCTGTGGCCCATTCCTTGACGGAACGTGCCGATAAGCGCAAGGAAATGCGAGCCCCTCAAGACATCAAGGGGCCGGCAGATGCCCCCGCTCAGCCCCCGGCAGCGCCAGCTTTGAGCCTCTCGGCCGAAGAAGAACAAGTCCTCGCTCATGTCATCACGGTCGGGGATTCAGCAGAACCTTCTCCTGAACAGGTTGAAATTTTTTCAAGGGAAGCCCCTTTCCAGACAGGCACTGTGCAAAAGCTGCCTTCCCAGGCCTGGACGCTTGAAACTTTTTCCAAAATGTTGGCTGAGCAGCAGCAGTTTTACAAGATTACTTTCCCAAGGAGCTACCAGGGCAAAATAATGGATCTTTTTAAGTCCCAATATCTGCCCGGATCAGATGCTTTTTTGGCAGGCGATCTTTTGAAAGCCCGTGATGCGTGGGTGAACTCGCTTGCGATTCCGATGTACAGCCAGGATCCCATGAGGCACCGTGCCGTTGCTCTGACGATGCTGCGTCCGTTTATCAATGATACGCTCTCCAAGATCGGGGCTCTTAATACCATGTTGATTGAAAGCCAGCTCCGCTCTCGCGAAGAAGAAATCAATCAGGATTATTTGAACTTCC
>CAYRBY010000242.1:0-1573 GCA_964422635.1 uncultured bacterium | reverse complement strand
CTTCCATCTTCGGCTGCATTTCCTTGTGCAGCGCCACCATCTGCGGGTGATGAGCTTCAAAGATCTCTTTCACCTGGGCTTTTTGATCTCCGCTCAATCCAAGATCTTTCGAAAAACGGTTAAGCATGCGTTCTTTCATTTTGCTGTGGTCGCCCATGTGCGGCGGTCCCATACGGTTTTCATCGCGCACTTTTTCAAAGGTCACCCCGCAGGCAAACCCGATCAGAAGTGCGATCAGCGCACAGTGCCAATTCTTTTTACAAAACGCGTTCATATTTCCCCCTTACATTTCCATTAGAGAGCCGACATCCGGCCCTTCAGAGGAAAGTGTCCATTGAGATTTTTGCGGAAGGCTTGCCATCAGCATGCCTTCCGTGCTGACAGGAATTTCACGGCTGGAAACAGCCACCATCATAAGCCCCGCGGCAAAAGCATAGCCCAATGCCGGCAGCAGCCAATCAAGAAATGAGGCTTTGGGTTCCTCCGGTGCGAGCGCCGCTCTTTCACGTTCCTCAAGCCGGGCCATCACGCGATCCGCGAAAGCGGCTGAGGGCTGGAGCTGGGTCTGTTTCAAAGCGGAGCTGGCCTTTTCCCAAAGTTTCAGCGTACGGCGGCAGTCCTCGCAGGTCTTTAGGTGATCCGCAATTTCCCGGCGCTCGTTTTCCGGAGTTTCCGGATCGCGGTAAAAATAAATTTTGTCTTTCAGTTCATTGTGATTCATATCGCCCTCGCATTTTTAGACGCGGGTTTCTGAGAAAAAGTGTCGCAGTTTCTTTTCGAGTTCCTGGCGTGTGCGCCTGAGTTTGGATTTTACAGAATCCATGGAGCAGCCCAGGGTGTCGCAGAGCTCCTGATAACTCAGCCCCTGAACTTCGCGCAGGACCAGCATTTTACGGGCATCTTCAGGAAGATGCGCGAGGAGGCGGCCAACGAGTTCCGCGGTTTCATCCGCCGAACCGCGTGAAGGTTCGACCGTAAGAAGGCTCTCCATTTTATCGCCTTCTTTTTCGACAAGCGCTTCCCAGGATTCTTCAGGACGGCGTTTTCTTTTGCGGAGCAGACTCAGGCAATGGTTGGTGGTAATGCGGTAAATCCAGGTTCCAAAAGCGGCATCGCCGCGGAACTGCCCCAGGGCTTCATAGGCCTTGATAAAGACTTCCTGGGCCGCATCATCGGCCTCCGAGGGGTCGGAAAGCATAGCAAGGCATGACCCCCTCACCTTGCCTTCGTATTTCTCGATAAGCTGGCGGTAGGCGTTCCGGTTGCCCGCAAGCACGTCCAGAACGATTTCGTAATCCGTAAGAGGAGCTTCTTTCATGGTCATGAATAAGGTCTCAACCGCGTTCACAACCTTTAGACGCAAAAGCGGCCGAAAAGTGTCACACTTTTTATAAATATCTCAGGGAACAGCTGTCAGCTTGGGGCTAATGGCAAGAAACGTCTTATACCCTCCGGTCAGATTGGCGGCTTGATATCCCTTTTGACAAAGAATGCGAACCGCGTAGTAGCCCCGCTGTCCCACCTGACAATAAACGCCAATAGATTTGTCCAGGGGAAGCTCGCTGCTGCGCGT
>CAYRBY010000241.1:0-1622 GCA_964422635.1 uncultured bacterium | reverse complement strand
TGCTTCTCCAAAGAGGTCTGTTTTTCATGCACGGATATAAAAAGAAACTCCTCGATCGTTACCCCGGAAAAAACGAAAAAACGCAGGAAGAATCTGCTTCTTTATCTCAGCTGACACCGCCTAAACCCGAACGTTCTTCTGTACGTCCTGCTAAAGCTGTTCCTCAAGAAAAAGCCGAACCCCCTAAAAGCGTGGAAGATCTCCGGCAGGCTTTCGTGGAAGAACTTAAAAAAGACGAAACCCGTTTTGTTCAGGAGAAAAAAGACGAGAAGCAGGATTTCATCAAGAAGACCGCGGGGTTTGCTGTTGTGGGGCTTGTTTCTGCAGGAATTGGACTTTGGGCAGGCGTCTCATGGATGAATGCGCAGCTGCGTCCCAATTGGGAACATGAAATTTCAGAGCTTCAGAAGCAGGCCTCTCTCAAACTGGACCGCTTTCTGACCAGCCGAGAAGTTGAGACCTTGATTCAGGATAAAGCCCGCGAGCACGGCACAGCGGCAGCCGAAAAAGAAGTAAAAAATCTGGTGGCCTCTGCTATTAACCCTGCCGCGGCGAAGATAGAAGCAGGCGCCCAGCGTTTGAATGCTGAAGGGGATGGTGTTCTTGCCAAGCTCCGCGGCCTTTCGGATTTTATGCTGCTTGAACTGCGCGCCAAGAATGATGACCGGAAGGCATTTGAAAGTCTCCTGGCGGTCTCTCGTGACCGCAGCCATGAGTACCGTGAAATCGCCTCACAGGCAGTCTCCCAGATTTTTATTCTTGTAACATCCCTGAATGTTCAGGACCCCACTCTTGGCGGTTCGCAGGAAACTCCGCCGGCGGCCTACCTTTCTCTGGATCAGTTCAAGGCCGCGTATGCGGAAGCCGTTTCTTTAAATAGACCCCGCCTGCTTTCGGAGTTTTGGACAAGCAAGCAGTTTACGGAAGCCCAGAAAGAAGCCTTTCTGATTGATGTTATTCGTAATGATACGAGCCTTCGGGCTTTGGCTTGGGCGTGCCGGCTTCTCGATGAGAGGGCGAAAATCTATAAACCGTTTACGGCCTATGAAAAGTATCTGGAATGGGGCGCGCAAAACAGTCTTCGTTGAACTGTCTCACGAGTTTTTTGATTGAGAAGGCGTAAGTCTCAGGCTTACGCTTTTTTTGTGACCAGAATCACAGATTTTTTTGGAGTCACGCGGTATTCTTACATTGGCATAAAAGATTTTAAACCGAAGCAGCGGAAGGAGTTCCTATGTCGAAGCAGGATCCAACGGTTCAAAAGTTCATGACCTGTCAGCCAGTTGTAGTGGAAGCGGATACCTCTGTTGCTGAAGCCAAACTCATCATGAATGAAAAAAAGATCAGGCATCTTCCGGTTGTTTCCGGCTTGGAAGTGAAGGGCGTTTTATCAGACAGGGATATAAAAAATGCCCTTTCTTTGCAGGGAGCCGATGCTCAAAAAATGAAGGTAAAGGATGTCTGTATTGATCACCCCTTTTTGACAGAGCCGGACAGGCCTTTGGCCGATGTTGCTGAAGAAATGGCCCGTCATCACTATGGCTGTGCCATTGTGATGCAGAATCACAAGGTTGTCGGAATTTTTACCACGGTGGATGCCTGCCGGGCGATCCATGATATTT
>CAYRBY010000240.1:0-1622 GCA_964422635.1 uncultured bacterium | reverse complement strand
TGCTTCTCCAAAGAGGTCTGTTTTTCATGCACGGATATAAAAAGAAACTCCTCGACCGTTATCCGGAAAAAAGCGAAAAGCCGCAGCAAGAATCTGCTCCTGTCTCTCAGCTGACACCTCCAAAGCCCGAACGTTCTTCAGCCCGTTCTAAAACCGTTTCCCAAGAAAAAGCTGAACCCCCTAAAAGCGTTGAAGATCTCCGGCAGGCTTTTGTGTCAGAGCTTAAAAAAGACGAAGCCCGTTTCGTTCAGGAGAAAAAAGACGAGAAGCAGGAGTTCATCAAAAAGACCGCAGGATTTGCTCTTGTGGGGCTTTTTTCTGCAGGAATTGGACTGTGGGCGGGCGTCTCATGGATGAATGCGCAGCTGCGCCCCAATTGGGAGCATGAAATTTCAGAGCTTCAGAAGCAAGCCTCTCTCAAGCTTGACCGCTTTCTGACCAGCCGAGAAGTTGAGACTTTGATTCAGGATAAAGCCCGCGAGCACGGCACCGCTGCAGCCGAAAAAGAAGTAAAAAACCTGGTGGCCTCTGCTGTCAATCCTGCCGCGGCGAAGATAGAAGCGGGAGCACAGCGCCTGAATGCTGAGGGGGATGCTGTTCTTGCCAAGCTTCGCGGCCTTTCGGATTTTATGCTGCTTGAACTGCGCGCCAAGAATGATGACCGGAAGGCATTTGAAAGTCTCCTGGCGGTCTCTCGTGACCGCAGCCATGAGTACCGTGAAATCGCCTCACAGGCAGTCTCCCAGATTTTTATTCTTGTAACATCCCTGAATGTTCAGGACCCCACTCTTGGCGGTTCGCAGGAAACTCCGCCGGCGGCCTACCTTTCTCTGGATCAGTTCAAGGCCGCGTATGCGGAAGCCGTTTCTTTAAATAGACCCCGCCTGCTTTCGGAGTTTTGGACAAGCAAGCAGTTTACGGAAGCCCAGAAAGAAGCCTTTCTGATCGATGTTATCCGTAATGATACAAGCCTTCGGGCTTTGGCTTGGGCGTGCCGGCTTCTCGATGAGAAGGCAAAAATCTATAAACCCTTTACGGCCTATGAAAAGTATCTGGAATGGGGCGCGCAAAACAGTCTTCATTAGAGCTGTCCCGCGAAGTTTTCTTGATTGAGAAGGCGTAAGTCTCAGGCTTACGCTTTTTTTGTGAGCGGAATCACAGATTTTTTCGCAGTCGTGCAGTACACTTACATTGGCATAAAAGATTTTAAACCAAAGCAGCTGAAGGAGCTTATATGTCGAAGCAGGATCCAACGGTTCAAAAGTTCATGACCTGTCAGCCGGTTGTTGTGGAAGCGGACACTTCTGTTGCTGAAGCCAAGCTCATCATGAATGAAAAAAAGATCAGACACCTTCCGGTTCTTTCCGGCTCGGAAGTGAAGGGCGTTTTATCAGACCGGGATATAAAAAATGCCCTTTCTTTGCAGGGCGCCGATGCCCAAAAAATGAAGGTAAAGGATGTCTGTATTGATCACCCGTATTTGACAGAGCCCGATAGGCCTTTGGCTGAGGTCGCTGAAGAAATGGCCCGCCATCATTATGGCTGTGCCATTGTGATGCAGAACCATAAGGTTGTCGGAATTTTTACCACGGTGGATGCCTGCCGGGCGATCCATGATATTT
>CAYRBY010000239.1:0-1628 GCA_964422635.1 uncultured bacterium | reverse complement strand
CCTTCCATGGAATGATGCACCTGGGTGGCTGCTAATTTGTGCTTGCGTCCTACTTTTGTAAGCGTAAGACCTTTTGCAAAAGAAGGATTTGACGAGGTCCGCAGCCTGTAGGCATCAAAGCCGATCCCGTTTGCCACTTGTCCTGATTTGGTCCGGCCATACCCCAGGTGAAGAGTGGCTGTATCGTCAGCATGGCCCGGAGTCACCCAGACAGGTGCTTCAACGGCGCGCCCGCCAAGCTCAACCACCACAACATCTTCACTTTGGAGAGAACGTTTTTCTGCGGTAGCAGGGCTGATCAGAACCGCATTGTCCCACGTCAGGGTGGTCATGGGTTTAGGTAGCTCCTGGAGCCATCCATAATTAGCAAACCTGCCGTCCCAAACAGTGAGGTCAGGCTGAAAGAGGACTTCCAAGTCACTTCTCTTAGCCGCGGGGAGAGCTGCTTTGAGTTCTTCTTGTGAAAAATTCGTTTTGACGGTGATTATTTTGGCTTCAAAAGCAGTATCTTTTACAAGACCTTCATGCAGAGCCTTCCGCCATTGCTTCTCAAAATCTCCATCTTTCCATTGTTCCTGCCAGTGGGCTCTTACGATGTCGTAATCTTTTGCCGAGGGTTCGCCGAGCATCAGAGCCAAAAGTTCATGGGCTGATTTCCCGTCGTAAAGAGGTGCGATCAAAGGCTGCATAAAGGTCAACGTTCCATCGCTGGCACGGCCGTCCGAGAAACCTTCGAGGTAATGCGACTGAGGAACGTGCCAATGAGAAAGCGCAGAGGTTTCGTCATCGTAGAGGCTTAGGTGAATGCGGCGCTCTGCCAGCTGAAAATTGTTACTGAATTCAAGGTCTGCGGGAGCGTTGTAGACAGGGTTTCCGCCGATGACAACAAGGAGTTTAACGTTTTTCTGAATCAAGTCCTGGGTCAGTTCACGTAGAGAGGCGTTTTGCTCCACAGGATTTTCTTCAATCGGGGAAATTGCCGTAATGGTTGAGCCGAAATTCTCAAGAGTCTTGTTAATGGCATTCACAAGGGCATGGACTGCTGCAGGCTGGTCCGATCCTGCCAGGACAATGGTTTTTGAAGTGTTTGCTTTAAGATCCTCGGCGATCGTATCAATCAGATGCTGTTCTGTTGGTTTCAAGGAGGCAAAAACACCTTGGGGAACATCGATCCCGAGCTTTACAGCAAGACCTGCGGCGAGAGCAGCAATCTCCGAAGGCTTTTTAGCAAACCGGTGATCTGCCACGCTTCCGGTGGAAGTAGGGTTGCTCTCAATTACATAGAGACGGTTCAAAGGAAGTGCTGCGGCGTTTTTGTCGAGGCCTGTTCCGGGGATAACCTGGCGGCGGAGTGTGAAATCTCTCGCGTAGCGAAGGCTTCCAGGCATTTCTGTAAGGAAATCCGCGTTGAAAGACACAACAACGTTTGCCTTTTTGAAGTCATAAAGCAAATCGGCGTATTCCCCAAAAGCGAGTTTTGCGCCCTGACGCAGGGAATCCCGGTTCACAGGCTCATACTGATGCCATTTCGCTTTAGGGTAAGCCTCAAGCAGCTTTTTAATCTGAGCTCCCTGGGTCGGGGAGATGACGGTTTCTGTCAGAATGCGCAACCCTTCTCCGTCAGCTGT
>CAYRBY010000238.1:0-1639 GCA_964422635.1 uncultured bacterium | reverse complement strand
TGGAACACGATAAAGACATTCGAATCTCTCAGAAGAAAGTCGATGAAAGCTGGAAGGATCAAATTGAAAAAGACCGGCAGCGTTTTGCCCCGTCTCCAGCGCCTTCGACTTCCGAAAAGACATCTGCGACGGAACCCGTCACCTCAAAAGTATTTCTTAGTTTTATCAACTCTTTGGCCTACCAGGTGCTTTATCATCTGGGGGAGATTCCTGAGGCTTCAGTCGGAGAAGTCAATTTGGATGCCGCCCGGGAAATGATCGATATTCTGGTCACTCTCCAAAGCAAAACCCAAGGCAATCTAAGCAAACAGGAAGCGGCCGCTTTTAAAACCCTTATCCCTGAACTGCAAATGAAATTTACGCAGCACGCATGAAAAAAATCCTTACAAGCACAGCCTTTCGAATCGGTGTAAGCCTGCTTGCGTTGGGTTATGTCATTTATTGCCTTCATGACAAACTCGGGGAAGCAGTCAAAATCCTTACCACGGAAGTCAATTGGGAATGGTTTGGGATTGCCGTTGTAGCCTATGCGGCTGTTCAGATCATAATGACATTCCGGCTTTGGAGAATTTTCCTCATCCAGGGAGTTCATGTTTCTTACGGTAAAACTCTGTACCTCTGTGTCGTGGGTTTGTTTTTCAATCTTTTCCTGCCCTCTGCTGTGGGCGGCGATGTGGCAAAGATCTATTACGCTTCTAAGTATTCCGGAAAAAAAATTCCAGCCGCCACAGCTGTGATCCTCGACCGTCTGCTCGGACTCATCGCCATCATGATTATTGCGATGGTGGGGATGTTTTTCTTTCATAAGGAGTTTGAGGATCCTCGCGTATCATTCATTTTTTACGCCTTTCTCGTGGCTCTTGCGGGCATTAGTTTGTTTTTTGCGAGCCGCCGTTTTGCAAAAGTCTTCAACTTTTTGAATGTTTTGATACCTTCCCAGAAACTCCGTGAAAAACTCGCAGAGCTCTATCATGCGTTTTACACCTGCAAAAATCATACGGGCACTTTAGTATCGTGCCTCTTGATTTCTATTACGGGACAGTCGATTGTGATTCTCCTGAATTATTGGATGGGAGAGAGCCTTGGTGTGGATATTAATCCGGGGATTTATTTTGTGATTGTTCCCTTGGTTTCGATTATCAGTATGGCCCCATCGTTGGGCGGTCTTGGCGTCCGGGAGGCGGGGTCGGTTTATTTCTTTTCGCACTATATGCCCCCGGAAAGAGCTTTAGCCCTGTCTCTTTTAACCGATTTTCTTATTTATGGTTTTGGATTCTTGTCAGGCCTGTGGTTCGCTTTTGCAGGCGGACTCAAAACCCATGCTATTCATGATATTGAAACCGCCCAGCAAAGAGGAGGGCCTCCGGTATGAAGAAAAAAATACTTGTTATTCATGGTCCTAACCTCAACCTGCTGGGGCAGCGCGAAGTAGAAATTTACGGGAAACTGACCTTGGAGGAAATCAACCAGCTTTTACTGAAGGAAGCCCGAACGCTTAAAGTTCAAGTCGAGTTCTTCCAGTCAAATCATGAAGGGGATCTTCTGGATGTGATTGGGACGGCCCGCAAAAAATACGCGGCCATCGTCATCAATCCGGCTGCTTACACCCATACAAGCGTTGCGCTTCGTGATGCTTTGC
>CAYRBY010000237.1:0-1657 GCA_964422635.1 uncultured bacterium | reverse complement strand
CCGAGGCTCCCTGCATGACAACAGCTGCAACACTCTGTCCAAGATCCTGGTTTAACCCCTTCGAATCACGGTAAAAGCGCACCCAGTTCAGTCCCGCACTCTCAGCAAGCTTTTGAAGCTGTTCAGAGCCTGCAGTCAGATCTCTTAGTTCCGACCTGGGTTGTTCTTCCTCTTTCAGCGTTTCTGACGGAACATTCTCTTTTGCCGCCTGCTCCGAAAGCGCGGCAAACTGCTGAGGATAGGCAAAATTGATTTCCCGAAGGTTAAGAGTAAAATCGGAATCTACTGCACTGACTCGATAGCGGTCGAAATCAAGCCCCGGATTGTTTTCCGCAAGGTAATCCGGAAACTCAACGGTCAAAAATTCAGCGCCGCGCCCAAACTGAAAAACAAACTGGGCTGTCTGGTAGCCAAGGGACTTAAGATAGTCGAGCGAAACCCGCAAAAGCTCCAGTTCCAAAAGCCTCGAATTCAAAGGACGATCCGTCCCGCGGTCCCAAAAAATATGTCCGTTCTTCAAGGTCAGGTTGGAAACATTCCTGTCTTCGGGCTCAACAGCAACAACAAGATCCGCACGAGCTTTTCCGTCCACATGGATCGTAAACGTATTTTCACTGGTGGTTTCCATGGTGGAAGTTTCAAACAGCGGCCCAAGAAGCGGCGATCGCTTCAAAGCTTCAAAAAAGGTTTCTTTCTCAGGAGCTGCTGGGAGTTCATCAGAAAGCCCAGCACGAAGTTCAGAGCGGGTCTCCGGGACGGCCTGAGCTTGCAGGGCAATTTGATTTTCAATCCATCGGGTCATCACACGGTTTGTGATCGCATAAAATTTAGGCGTCCGGGTTGGGGTTGTGACAGGCTTCCCGTCCAGGATCTGTGAAACCGTTTCATACCGCTTCCCCAGCAGATCATCAAAAAAGTGCGTCGCTTGAACAGCGGCACGATTCCCCTCATACTTATCACTGGCTTCGAGGAATCCCTGACCCAGCGGCTGGGCTTGGGGGAAAAAGTAACTCGTAAGATTCCGGATTTTCTGAATCAACCCCGGAGACGGCTTGATGTAACAGAACATGCAGAATTCAGCGTCTGCGGACTGCTTTCTCATCAGGGTGACAAGCGGCTTGGCAACGCTCGCATAAAACCCCGTGTCCACAAAAACAACTTTCCCGTCCCTGGGAATATTGGATTTCTTGAGATATTCCAAAAGCTGTTCCGAAGTAGAGTTCTTGATAATTTCACTGGACGCCAGAAGTTCGACAATTTGCGGCCGGTAAGTGTCAAGCCTGTTGCCCAAAAATCCCTCCAGGGTTTGCTGGACCTGTTCCGTTCCCCGGCCAAGGAAAACAAGCGAATCCCCTTTTTCAAGATGCTTTGTGATCAAATAGCTGGCAAAATCCGCAACGAACGGCCCCAGTTCTTGGATGCGGCCATTTAAATAACTCTCCAGAAAAATCTCAACGCGTCCCGCTGTCTCTGCATTCGAATTTTCCAAAAGACGAGCCAGACGATGAATAACAACGTTTACGATTTGAAATTCCGCGTTTGAAGTAAGCTCTGCGAGTTTGGCGAGAGCCGCTTCCTTATTTCCTTCACTGGACGCAATGTCATGGACAATCGAATCAATTTGCTTGAGCTGAAAGTCCAACTTCGGATCAAGCCT
>CAYRBY010000236.1:0-1699 GCA_964422635.1 uncultured bacterium | reverse complement strand
GCTTTTCGGCGGGCGCTCCTTGGTATCGACGCTAAAATCAGCGATGCCATTAAAGCAGCTCGCGAAAGAATCTTGAAGGAATTGAAGCTTGAAATTCCGGAGGCGCTTACAGAAGAACAAGTGAAGGCGCTTCTTGAACAGAATGTGGGATTATACAAAAAAATGGCAGGGATGCTTACAGATCTTAAAGCCGAGATCGATGAGATAGAAAATTCTTCGGGTGCGGGACAAGATCAAGAAGATCCTGCCCGTATCCGGTACATCGCGTCCCATTATGGCCCTCCAGAGGCGCAGGCCCTTGAATCCGAGATTCAGGGAATTTTGTGGAAATTCCAAAGCGATATTCTGGCGAAAGATGTTCTTATTCCCTCCCCGGATGGAACTCTTGTGCGCCTTCCGATGAAAGAACTTACTGAAATATTAAGCAGTGTTGTCGGCAAGGATTTAATGGGTTCCTTTGACGCCCTTCAGCAGGTTTTGGGGTTTGATTTAAAACAACTTCCTGTTGCGGGGCCCAGCGTCGGGCGCTTCAGCATTTTTTCGCCCCTGATGATGTATGTGATGGCTTATGTCCCGAACGTCCGCGCGGCGATCATTCAGTATGTTAAATCCTCGGATGTGCCAATGATTGAAAACGGAAAAATCAATCTGGATGCTTTCCGGCTTTCACTCATGGGAATCCGTGCGAAAATTACGGATGCTGTTTCTGAGGCCTATATGAAGGCGGCCTCGGACGCGGGTGTTGCGTTTTTCAAGAAACCCGAAATTAAAATACTTTCAATGAAGCTGTCAAAGAAGGACGGCGGGCAGATGGTTTTGGATGTCACTTATTCAGCGGATAGTGGTCCGGCCCCGAATGCCCCGAATGCCGTGGTGTCGATCGCTCAATCCAGCCAGAATCTTCCTGTGGTGACAGTGCTTTCCATTCAAACACCGTTTGAGAATCAAAACCGTGAAGCGATGGTCAAACGCGTCCTTGAAGATTTAGGAAAACAGCTGAGTGTTGACGTAAGCAGCCTTAAGCTCAAGGAAGCTGCCGCTGTGAATTGGAATGACAGCTGCCTTGGTGTTCAGGGCACAGGGATGTGCCTCATGGTGATTACGCCGGGCTTCAAGATCATTCTCACCGACGGGAAAAAGGATTATGAGTATCACACAGACCGTAACTCGCGGTTTGTCCTGGTTACTCCCATTGATTCTGGCGTTCAGCCTTTGAAGCTTGCGGCTCTGCCGCTCGGAATTAAAGCGGCCTACAAAGGATCTAATGCGGGTAGTTCGCTGATAAGCGCTGTAAAAGGGTATGGCAGCATTAAAGAGGGGGAAATCGGTGCTGACGGGGTCAAGTCCTTTGACCTCATTGCGGATAACCGCGCCTCCGCTACGGCCCGAAGCGAGTTTACATTCACTGCGGGAAAGCCTTTTTCTCTAGATAAGACGACCGGCATCGCACTTAAAGGGAGCATGAAGAGTTTCATGCTGACCTTTGTCGACGTCAATGGTCAGTCGATTCAGCAGCTGATTAACTTGAAGAATGATTCAACGGAATTTTTGGCGGGTATCGATCTTTCAAAAAATCCAAAATTTGATCCAGCCAACGTTGTTTCCTTCAGTATTGTTGATGCGCTGGTAAGAGCGCGCACCACCCTCAAAGTGAGCTTTGCCGTTATTAAGGATCAAAAATCGATTGTTGACCCGCTGC
>CAYRBY010000235.1:0-1708 GCA_964422635.1 uncultured bacterium | reverse complement strand
AGCTGGGCACTGCCTTCATCCAAAACCACAGCTGCGACATAGCGGCCGGCAGGCAAGGCCTCAATGTAAGCCGCCAAAGCATCGGATTGGGCCTGACTCGCGTAGGTGTCAAACGTGCGGATTTCCACGACAGCGCCGGTAATTTCATTAATCACGGCAATATTAAAACCGCGGCCAGGGGCCGGAAGCACGTTCGCGCTGCTGACATAAATGCTTGCGAAGTTCCCAGCCTGACGTGCTGCAGAAAAGGCTTTAACAGGAACTGGCGGAACAATCGGAGGCGGTTCAGATGCCCTAAAAACTGAGGTTTCGATGTTTCGATCATTAATCAGATCCATTTCATAAACAAAGCGGTTTAATTGCTGCCGAGCCATCACCGAATTCTCTTTATAACGCATCCTTTCAGCCACAAGGGTCTGCTGAAGATTCCTCATAAACTGCGCAAGGCTGACCTGTTTCAAATCAAACTTGTCGTATGCATAAACAGACTGATCGGTCAGTACATACTCAAGACCCGATGCCTTTTGTAAATCAACCGGACTCGGCCCCTCAACCTGATGTTCTTTCGGGTGTGTGTGCGCGGTAAAAGCAGCAGATTCAAGAATCCTCGAGGCCGGTCTACTTGCACGTATTTCATCTTCGTTACCCGAAGTCAGAAGAACTATTTCCCCCGACAGAATCACAAGGGCAGTTTCAAACTCAAGATTCAGCAGCTGGCGGACATTGTCTTCGCTAATGGATTCGAGAATAATCGCGGATGCATATTCGGGACGTAGTTCTTCGACGGCTTCATCGAAGGACTTGCGTTCCTGCTCATAGGGAACATCCTTCCTGTCAGGCGATTCAAGGACTCTCCCCGTCTCTTCCGCCTCAGTCTTCTGAACATTTTCAGGTTCCTCGCCGTTTTTAACTTGGCGCAAGGGATAATCATTCTGAAAAAAATCAACAGCTTCACGCACAAAGTTCCCAGAAGGCTGTGGAGAAAGGACAGGCTCTGTCAGCTGAGCGCTTTCAACGGGCGCAGAAGCCGGAGCATTCGAAGCAGAAGACAGTTCCTGCTGAAGACTTTGGGCTTGGGAAATCTGCTGAAATGAAAAGGTCAGAAGCGTAAGAAATGCGGTAAACCGGAAGAAGAAACCAGGGCGTTTAGGGGACATGCTGCCTCCAGAAATTGAAATTTTACTCTGGAGGCACAATAGAAAAAATGCGCGCAAGACTCAACGCATTCGAAATTCTTTTTTAGAAAGTGTCTATCAATAAACGTTATAACTCGCTTATTAAGCGAGTGCTCTTCAATGGGCGGGAATCGATTAAAGGACTTTCCACTCGCTGAAAGTGGCGGCTTGGCCGGCAAAGCGGCCCTGGGGATCAATGAGGTTCCAGACCGTGGCTTTCTTAATCTCAAAGCGGCGGCCGGATTTTGAAATGCGAATGCCCTGGTAGTTGTCGATGAACCCCTGGTCTTTGACAGTTTTAAGGAACTTCTCGCGCGCCGCACGCTCCTGGGATTCGGCTGTCGCGCTTCCCAGTGTATGAGTGAAGGTTGTCCAGTCCATTTCCCAGAGTTTGAGGGCCTGGGCATTCCCGTAATTCAGAATTGGATCCTTTTGCGGACCTGTGGAGCAAAGGACAAAGGGCGCCTCATAGACTTCGTTCACGAGATCTTCATCCGCTTTGTCTTCGGGCCACAAGACCTTTCCCGTCCAGT
>CAYRBY010000234.1:0-1725 GCA_964422635.1 uncultured bacterium | reverse complement strand
GGTCTTTAACGTTTTCTCCGCCCATAATTCCCTATCTGGCCATTCTTCTTGGAATTGCCGATTGAAAAACCTTTAACGCATCCGCCACGGGAAGCTTGATCCTATCACCAATGACAACATCCTTGCCTCCCACACATCCGATTTGATAGAGAGGCACCTGGGCCTCTACCGCACGCTTCAAAATTTCTTCCTTATCTTCAGGCCTCACGGTCAGAATTGCCCGGGATTGAGTTTCACCAAAATAAAGCGCATCTTCGCGGATTTTACCGTGCACAGACAATTCGAGCTGATCAATTACAACTCCTTTCGGGGTGCAGGAGTCAAAGCAAGCTTCCGTCACGGCAAGAGCGAGCCCACCTTCAGACAAATCGTGGCAGGAAGCAAGACGGCCCGTTTCTGCCATCCCAAGAATAAACTCCTGCAGACGCGTCTCCTTTTCAAGATCAAGTCTTGGGGGCAGTCCTTTTTTCAATCCATGCTCGATCATCAAATAATAGGTACCGCCAATTTCTTCGTACGAATCACCGGCAAGAAACACCAGATCCCCTTCCTTCTGGAAGAAGGAGGGAACACGCTTTTCAATATCTTCCATAAGGCCCACCATGCCCACAGTCGGTGTAGGATAAATCGCTGCCGTCGGGCTTTCATTGTAAAGGCTGACATTGCCCCCCGTAACTGGCGTTCCAAGGGCTTTACAGGCAGCAATCATACCGTTAACGGCTTGATGGAATTGCCAAAAAATTTCAGGTTTCATCGGGTTTCCAAAATTGAGGCAATTCGTAATTGCAAGAGGACGCGCACCCGAACAAACAACATTGCGTGACGCTTCCGCAACCGCAATTTTACCGCCTTCAAAAGGATCCAGGTAACAATAGAGGCTATTGCAGTCTGTTGAAACCGCGATTCCCTTTTTAGTTCCTTTGATGCGAATCAGCGCGGCATCATGTCCAGGATAAAAAACGGTGTCAGTCCGGACCATGTGATCGTATTGCTTCCAGACCCACGCTTTTGAGGCCAGAGAGGGATGATCCAAAAGTTTTTTCAAAACGGCATTAAAATCAGCCGGAACTTTAACGCTCTTGATGTCAAAGGCATGAGCTTCATCCAAATAAGCGGGCCGCTTTTCCTCACGGATATAAACAGGCCCTTCATCCGCAAGAGCTTTGGCTGGAATTTCTGCAACAATTTCATTACCGCTTTTCACGCGCATCAAACAGCCATCTTTGACTTCGCCGATCTTCACGGCGTGCAAGTCCCACTTTTCAAAAATCTCTTCAACCTTACGCTCTTTGCCTTTTTGAGCAATGATCAGCATGCGTTCCTGCGATTCGGAAAGCATGATTTCATACGGGATCATGCCGCTTTCACGAAGTGGCACTTTTTGAAGGTCAATCTCAATACCTGTGGAACCGCGCGCAGCCGTTTCGCAAGTCGAACAGGTCAGACCCGCTGCGCCCATGTCCTGCATCCCCACCAAGGCATCGGTCTTGATAAGTTCAAGACATGCTTCCATAAGAAGTTTTTCCATAAAGGGATCACCGACCTGGACAGCAGGACGATCCTCATGACTTTCTTCAGTCAGTTCCTTGGACGCAAAAGCAGCTCCACCTAACCCATCACGGCCTGTAGAAGCTCCAACATAATAGACAGGGTTCCCTACTCCTGAGGCTTTGCCCTTCACAATTTCGTTTGTCTTCATAATGCCAAGGGCCATGGCATTCACCA
>CAYRBY010000233.1:0-1730 GCA_964422635.1 uncultured bacterium | reverse complement strand
GCTGCCAGAATTTCAGGCGTCAAATCCCCTTCCTTTAACACCAGCGGCGGATTGGGATTCAATGGCCAGGCCTTCAAACGGTCAATTTGTCCCGCAGCATGCTCAAGATAAAAACGCTGTTCTTTTGAATCGGTCAGCGGGGCTTCAATATCAAACGGGTAATCCACCGGAACAAAATAGAACCCAGGCTCTTTAAGCGGGAGCCCCATGGATTCCGCGTTCTGTTTCCACTGATGCTCAAAAATCCTCAAAGACAAAAGCCCGCCTGTGGGAATCTGAGTCAGAACAAAATTTTTCGATCGAATGGTTCCATCTTTTACAGCCTGGGCCAGAGAAGTCACATTCATGCCGGTGTGCATGGATTCATCAACAGAATCGAATCCTTTGATTTTGGAAGCAAGCGCTGGATCAATAGCCAGAATTTCTCTCCTGAGACGCACGCGTTCAGGCTCTGCGGCGCCGCCTTTACCCACAATCACAATTTCAGGAGAGTTAAGCTCATGGGCTTTTTTCACTACGGCTTCGGCATAACCTTCGTAAGGGTTCCCCAAAACGACAAGCGCATGGTCTGCAGGAATGTCTTTTGACTCTGCTGCAAGATGCCTAAAAAGCAGTCTCGCCGCGTTTTCTTCTTCACTCCCGCTTTGACTGCGCAGTTCAGAACGTGCTTTTTGAATAATGACATAGGGGATCACATCCGCCCTGCGCCTGACCTGTGTTTGAACAGACCCGTAAACCGCGTTTGCAATCTCAGGAGGCAATGAGGTTTGCGCCTGTCCGCCAAACTGGGCAGGATCAGGGACAATCCCCTCTTCAAAGGCCATAATCAAAAGACCGCCGGGTTTCAATTGCTGAAACAGCTGTGTCTTGAAGGCTTCATCAATACTGCGGGGAACAAGGAACCAGGATTTCAAAATGGCTGTGTCTTTCAGGTCAGAAGGTTTTGTAAGAAGTGCGCCGTCCTGAGAATCGACATCAGCGAAGCCAAGAACCGCGTGATTGGGAAGAACATCCCGAAGCGCCATGTACAACGCCACTTCACGGGAATCAGCCGTAAACGCTGTATCAGGAACCGATACGGTCACAGGTTTTTCAGGCTCTTGATCACTCCGCTCTCTCCCCTCGGCAGGAAGACTGTAGTTCCGGAACTGCGCGGCAAAAACAGGAGAGGCGGGCTGAATGGCATCGGCTCTGAGTTCGGAGCGCTGATAATCATAACGCTTCGATTCCAGAAGAACCCGTAAGGCATGCCGGAAATTCCGGCGGGTCTCCTGGCTGCTATGCAATTCATCAAACGCTGCAGAGAAAACCGTCCTCCCGGCTTTTTCGATGACGACTTTGCCGGCTTCCGCGCGCACACCCGCAGAACGCCAGACATGATCACGAAAACCGCCTTGAACCTCTGGCAGACTTCCTCCCCGCGTCAGTCCATCCGCAATTTTTTCAACACTATCCGCCCAGACGGGCCATTCGCCAAAAATCTGAACAAGAATCTGGCGGGGCTGTTCGGTGTGCAGAACCTGAATATGAACGGCTTCAAACCAGCGTTCCGCATAGGTTGTTGCGAGCCTCCGATCGGTCCGGGCTAGCCGCGCTATTGAACGCAGGCCTTCCATGAGGGTTTCTGCATAGTTACTCGGAAGACGATAAGAAGCCAGAAAACCATTTCGGACGCCGTTTGGAACGATTTCATTCTGAATGTCTTGTTCGCTGAAAACGCGGCGTGTTTT
>CAYRBY010000232.1:0-1731 GCA_964422635.1 uncultured bacterium | reverse complement strand
GCCTTCGCAACAGCATTTCTCTCAAGCTCCGCGGGAATGGAATTATCTCTGTCGGTTTTGAAGGCAGCGATCCCAAAAAGGCGCAGGAAATCACCAAGGTGCTCGGGGATATTATTACGGAAGGAACGATTACTTCTGCAAACCTCGAAGCCAACAGCGCTATTCAGTTTTTGGAAGAGCAGCTGGACGAATACCGCAAAAAGCTTGAGCTTTCCGAAAACAAACTCCGCGAATTTCAGGAACTTTATAATTACACGCTTCCGGTTGCGACCCGCATGAACGAGCAACTGGTGGCCCTGAAGTTGGAGCTCAACAGTCTGTTAATTGATAATACGGAAAAGCATCCGCGGGTTCAGCATACGCGTCAGCTTATTCAGCAGCTTGAAGAGCAGCGCAATAAACAGATGCTTGCGGCCAAAGAGGCAGGTTTTGATATTAACAATTCCGATTATGCCCAGCTGATTTCCAGTGCGCCGCTGCAGGAACAGATGCTTGCGAAGCTGAAGCGTGATTACAACGTCAACGCCGAACTTTATCAGAAGCTTCTTCAGCGTCTTGAAACAGCGCGCCTTTCCCAGACACTTGAAGCCAAGGACAAAGGCCTTAATTTCAAGGTTCTTGAACCTGCTCGGCTTCCCTTGAAGCCGGTGAAGCCCAATAAGCCGCTTATTATGATGGCGGGTCTGGCTTGCGGTCTTGGTCTTGGTGTGATTCTGGTGTGGGTGATTGAACTGGCCAACAACTCGATCCGAAATGTTGAAGAAGCAAGACGCCTTCTTGACTTCCCGATCTTTGGAGCTATTTCCACGATTAAGGTGGAAGAGCTTATGCTCGGAGAAAGAATGAGGGCTGAAGCGGGTGTATAACGTCTTCTACGGTTTCCGCGAGGAACCTTTCTCCATTACTCCTGATTCATCCTTTTTTTACCCGTCGGAGCAGCACCGCACGGCGCTGGATGCCTTGACTTATGCCGTTCGCCAGCGCAAGGGCTTTGTGGTGGTGACCGGTCCGATTGGTTCCGGAAAGACAACGGTAGTCCGTACGCTTCTCAAGCGGCTCGATCACAAGCACCGGACGGCCGTGATCACGAACAGTAACCTGAGCCCCAAAGGCGTGATCATGATGCTGCTTGAGGATTTGGGTGTCAGCTATAAAGACGGTTCCAAGGAGCGTTTGCTTATTCAGCTCAATCAGTACCTCGTGCGTCAGGTGATGGAGGGCTACAACGTGGTGCTTGTCGTTGATGAAGCTCAGAATTTAAGCCCCGTCTGTCTTGAAGAGCTGCGGATGCTTTCCAATCTTGAGACGGAAAAAGAGAAACTCATCCAGATAGTTCTGATCGGTCAGCCGGAACTCCGGAAAAAACTTGAAATGAACCGCCTTGAGCAGCTCACACAGCGCGTGGCCGTGCATTATCATCTCGTGCCTCTTAATTATGAGGAAGCGCGCAATTACATTCTGCACCGCCTCAAAACCGTGCAGAAGGAAGGCTATGATTTATCCACTCTTTTTACCGAAGGCGCGATCGAAGCGGTTTATGATTATGCCCAGGGTGTACCCCGGAAGATCAATGTGCTTTGTGATCATTCGCTTCTGACGGGTTTTGTGCGTGAGTCCCACATCATTACGAGGGACATCGTTGAAGAATCCATTCTCGAGATTCGATTCCAAGGAGAGAAAACTTATGAGCAAATTCAGTGAAGCGTTAGGCAAAATCCAGGATCAGAGCCG
>CAYRBY010000231.1:0-1762 GCA_964422635.1 uncultured bacterium | reverse complement strand
GAAGATGAAAACCTGAAGGTGTGCCTTGTGGATGCCGATCTTCGCAAAGGCAAAATTCACGATTACCTGGGATTTGGCAAAGACCAAAAAGGTCTGTCTCATCTTTTGGAGGAGAATTTGAGCCCCAAAGAAGTGATGATCCGCAGCGTTAACCCCAACCTTTGCGTGATCCCGAGAGGGTATGTTCCCAAGAACCCGTCCAGCGTGATCGGTTCGGAGCGTTTCCGTATTCTTCTCGCGGAACTCCGCACGATGTTTGATTACATCGTGGTGGATGCGCCGCCGATTATGTCGGTTGCAGATCCGGGTATTATTGCGCGTGATGTGGATGGTGTTCTTTTCATCATTCAGATCGGCCGAACCCCGAAGACCATGATTGCGCATTCGAACATGCTTTTTAAACAAGCCGGCGCAAGAATGCTGGGATATGTTCTGACTAATGTCGAATACCAGAACTCCGAGTACCGCTACTACAACAATTATTACGAAGCGTACGAGGAAAACACCCCCAAGTTTAAGGACCGCGCTAAGTTTCACCTCAAACGTGTGGGAATGAGCCTTGAGCAGAACGAAGGCCGTTTCAACAAGTGGTGGCACAAGAAGGTCTTGAAACGCGAGCAGTAAGATTCGAACTAAAAAATATTATTCAATTTCAGGAAGGATGAAACAAATTTTATGGCAAAGTATTTAGTCACAGGCGGTGCAGGTTTTATCGGTTCCAATCTCGTAGATGAACTGCTGAAGCGCAATCATACGGTCCGGATCATCGATAATCTTTCAACGGGTTATGCCCATAACATTCCCAAAGGTGTTGAGCTTGTGAAGGCGGACATCCGCGATAAGGCCAAAGTCCGCAAGGCGATGAAAGGCATGAATGGTGTTTTCCATTTTGCCGCAAGCCGTGCAGTGCTTCGTTCCGTTGATAATCCTGTAGAGACCGATGAAATCAATGTCGGAGGCACTTTGAACCTTCTCGTTGCAGCCCGCGATGCGGGTGTAAAGCGCTTTGTCTTTTCGTCTTCTTCGTCAGTGTATGGAGAAACAAAAGAGCCTGTTCTGAATGAAAAGCATCTTCCGGCCCCTTGTTCGCCCTATGCGGCCACAAAGATTATGGGGGAGTACTACCTCAGCATTTTTTCAAAGCTTTACGGCCTTGAGACGGTTTCGCTGCGCTATTTCAATGTTTTTGGACCGCGCCAGAACCCTGAATCCAAGTATTCGGCTGTGATTCCGATTTTTATCGATGCGCTTTTGAAAGAGAAATCCCCGGAAATTCATTGGGACGGAAAACAGTCCCGCGACTTTTCCTACGTGGACAATGTGGTGCTTGGCAACATCCTTGCGATGACAACGCCCAAAGCTGACGGCGGCGTATTTAATATTGCCTGCCACGAAGAGTTTTCTATTCTCGAAATGTATCGTGAACTTCAGCGCATTTTGAACAAGAAACATGTGAAGCCGATCTTCAAACCCAAAAGAGCTGGCGATATCCGCCGCACTTTGGCCGATATTACTCAAGCCAAGAAAGTGCTGGGCTTCAAGGTCCAGACCCGTTTTATAGACGGTCTTGAAAAAACAGTGGACTGGTTCCTGAAGTCTGATGTTCTGAATAAAAAGAAAAAATAAAATTATTTAAAGGGGCAGACGGGCAAGGCCGTGATTTCGGCCCGAGGGGACCTGAAGGTTCTTTTGCTGCGGCTCCAGGCATTAACATTTTCCAAGCGAGGTTTGCATTATGTGTGGAATTGTCGGGTATGTAGGT
>CAYRBY010000230.1:0-1782 GCA_964422635.1 uncultured bacterium | reverse complement strand
GTCATCAATCCGGCTGCTTACACCCATACAAGCGTTGCGCTTCGTGATGCTTTGCTTGCGTGCGCGGTTCCGTGCGTTGAGGTTCATCTCTCCAACATTCATAAAAGGGAAGAATTTCGCCGTCAGTCAGTGACAGCACCGGCCTGCATTGGACAAATTTCAGGTTTCGGCAAAGAGAGCTATCGTCTGGGGCTCCGTGCGGCTTCTACCCTTATTGGAGCTCTAGAGGAGTAGGCGGAAGAAATTTTTTTTGACGGATATCCCTAAAGTCATTAGTATGATGGGATTGATTATGAGAGCAGTAATAGCTGTCCGGAAAAACCGGAAAGTATCTTTAGTAAGTTCTTTTAAGTTACTATGAGCCATATGACCCAACAGGGGATTAGAAATGAATATTAAGGAAATCAAAGAAATTTTGGCCTTGATGAAAGAGAATGACCTTTGCGAGATAGAACTGGAAAAAGAGGGCATTAAACTCAAGCTTAAGAAAAACGCCTCTGGACAACTTGTCGCGGAACCTGTGCTTCAGGCGGTAAGAAATGTAGCGAGAGCCCCTCAGATGATTTCTGAAGCGGCGCCAGCAGCAGAAGCTCCGGCTCCGGCGGCCGCTGGCACCCTCATTAAATCTCCAATGGTCGGGACTTTTTACTCATCTCCAGCTCCTGATCAGCCGCCCTACATCAGCGTCGGCCAAACCATCAAGCCGGGCGATGTCCTTTGTATTGTTGAGGCTATGAAATTGATGAATGAAATCAAATCAGACGTCGGTGGGGTTATTGAGGAAATCCTTGTCAAAAACGGGGAGCCTCTGGAATTCGATCAACCGCTGTTCCGTATCCGGAAGACATCCTAAAGGCCGCTTTCGTTTTCCATTTCCAATTTCTTGAAACCATCAACATAATGGGTTGCCATGTTTCATAAAATCATGATTGCCAATCGCGGTGAAGTGGCAGTGCGCATCATCCGTGCCTGCCGCGAGATGGGGATTCGCACTGTTGCCGTATTTTCAAAGGCTGACCGGGAATCCCTCCACGTCAAGCTTGCAGACGAAGCCATTTGCATCGGGGAAGCCCCCTCGAGCCAGAGCTATTTGAATATCCCGTCTCTCATTTCTGCTGCTGAAATAGCCGACGTAGAAGCTATTCATCCAGGGTATGGATTTCTTGCCGAAAATGCTCACTTTGCCGAAATCTGCGAGTCGTGTCAGATTAAGTTCATAGGTCCGAAACCCAACTCCATCCGGATGGCAGGCCACAAATCAATAGCCCGTGAAGAAATGCGCAAGGTCGGAGTCCCGATTATTCCCGGAAGTCTGGGAGGTGTTAAAGATCAGGAAGAAGCACTTCGCCTCGCAAAAAAAATCGGCTATCCCGTCATGGTCAAAGCCGCGGCGGGCGGCGGAGGCAAAGGCATTAAACCTGCGCACAATGACGGTAAGCTCATTAGTGCTTTTTTGACTGCCCAGGCTGAAGCAGAGGCAGCCTTCGGCAACCGTGAAGTGTACATTGAAAAACTGATCAAGAATCCGCGCCACATTGAAGTTCAAATTATTGCTGACAGCAAAGGTAATGTTGTCCATCTTGGAGAACGTGATTGTTCTGTGCAGCGCCGTCACCAGAAGCTGATCGAGGAAGCACCCGCTGTAGGATTTGACCCCAAGCTTCGCAAGAAAATCGGTGAAGCTGCGATTAAAGCCGCGAAAGCATTTAAATACGAAAACGCGGGAACTGTCGAATTTCTTGTCGATGAAGATGGGGAGTTTTATTTCATGGAAATCAATAC
>CAYRBY010000229.1:0-1786 GCA_964422635.1 uncultured bacterium | reverse complement strand
GATGATCAATGCGGGCATCTTTGTCAGCCTTCTTCGGCATTTTCCAGGCCGGAAGTGCGCTGCGGATGCGTGATGCAATATCATAGATTTCGTAGCTGCGAACTGGCGCGAGTCCCATGTAAAGCCTCCTGAATGAAGGCGCTCATCCTAGCCGAGAAGAGGATTGAAGTAAAGCGCGATGGCGGGTTGGTAAAAGGTTACCGGCTACCATTCAAGGCTTTTGGTACCCGGAACGCTTTAAAGCGTTTCGCCGAGGGTGGATTCCCCGCAGGATTCAGAAGCCGTGGCACAGCTGTCCGCACGGGGCGTGGCTAAGGTTGTTTTGACAGCTTCAAGATTGGCCCGGTCCGCAGGGATCATGCGTGTCACAAAAAAATTATCCGGATTGTCGAGGGGGCGTTTGACTGCCACAATCGCCGGAATCTCCTTATAAATCTGCAGGCTTTCGGGTGACTGGCGGTAAGAGTACGGGGTTTCAGGAGCCACGGAACTTTTCAGGAATTCAGGAGACTGAAAAGTGACCTTGGTCATGGGGCGCGTTACGCCTTTGAGTGTGACCCTGGAAAGAAAGGCGCTGTCCAGCTTCGCGGTAAAAACAGCATCGGCAGCACGGGCTTCGGCCAAGAAATTTTCGCGGTCTTCGGTGCTCGTATAAGGCATGTTATCAGCTGGGACAGAGCTGTCGCCGCTCGCGGCAATGACCGGATGCGAGGTGAAAAGGAAAACGGCAGCAGCCAGCATTCTAAATAAGGTTTTCACGAAAGCTCTCCCTTGCGAGGTTAAACCAAAAGGAAATAGATTCCCGCCGCCAAAAGACTCACGCCGCCAATGACAAAAAAAAGGGTTCCCATTTTGCGGGCCGAATCATCAAAAAAATCGGATTCTTCAAAATTGCTGAAGTGTTTGTGATAATTCCCGTAAAAAAGAAGCGACCCCGCCGAGAGAATGGCTCCAATCAAAATCAAACTCCAGCCCAGTATTTGAGAAGATTGGACCATAAGCGCCTAGGCTTCGGGAGGAAGATCCACAAGAATACGGTGATCAATCACAGCGCATCCTTCTCCATGGTTATAGACAAAAAGCGGGTTAATATCGAGCTCCGCAATTTCAGGGCATTCCATGGCCAGCTGCGAAAGGCGCTGCAGGCACTCGGCAATCTTGTCAAGGTCAGCAGGTTTTTCTCCGCGGACACCTTCGAGAATTTTAAAACTCTTGATGTCCCGGATCATATGCCGGGCGCTGAGCTGAACAATCGGCGCAACGCGGAACGTCACATCCTTCATCACCTCGACATACGTGCCGCCAAGTCCGAACATCAGCGTGGGGCCAAAGAGCGGATCCTTATTAAGGCCCAAAATAACCTCGCGGCCTTTCGCTGCCATTTTCTGCACAGTGACGCCGAGAATGTTGGCGTCCGGATGCGATTTCGAGATACGCGAAATCATTTCTTCAGTCACTTTTTGGACGTCCTCAGGGGTCTTAATATTCAGCGCCACGCCGCCCACATCAATTTTGTGGAGGATTTGCGGTGAGCTGATCTTCACCACAACAGGACAGCCGATTTCGCGGGCCGCAGCCGCTGCCGCCTTCGGATCCGGCGCAAGCTTCATGGGGAGCAAGGGAAAACCGTAGGCATCCAGGACTTCGCGGACTTCATAATCATAGAGGGCCCTGCGCCGTTCTTTCACAGCCTTCCCCACGACCTCGCGGGCACGCAGTTTCTCAACGGTGTAATGAATCACCTTGGTGCGCGGGCGGCTCATCCATTCGCCGTACTGAACCATGT
>CAYRBY010000228.1:0-1809 GCA_964422635.1 uncultured bacterium | reverse complement strand
CTTGTGATGCGTTCGCCGGAAGGGCAGGACTACACTTGCTTGGGTGAGTTTCAGACGCTGGTAGAAAATGAACGGCTTGAAATGACGATGGATTGTAAGGCCCATCCGGAAGAATGGTTTGACCTCGTGTTTCCGGGCCGCGACCGGAGCAAGGGCAAGCCGGAACTGATTATTCCCATGACCGTGACTTTTGAAGAAGCCCGCGGGGAAACCCGAATGACGGTAAGGCTTCATTACCAAAGCGCAGAGCTGCGCGACTCGATGCTGAAAATCGGAATGCGCGAAGGATGGTCACAGAGCCTGGACAAGCTTACCCAGCTCGTGGGAGGGTTGACGATCGTTCGCGTGTTTGACGCACCCAGGCATCTTGTCTGGCGCGCGAATACGGAATCTGAGCACCTTTCTCAATGGTGGGGGCCCAAAGGGTTTACTTGGGTGGGGTGCAAAATGGAATTTCAGCCGGGCGGGACCTTTCAGTACTGTATGAGTTCCCCGAACGGGCAGGAAATGTGGGGCCGTTTTGTTTATCTTGAGATTGTGCCCGAAGAGAGGGTCACCTTTGTGTCTTCTTTCTCAAACGCAGAAGGCGGCGTGACCAGGCATCCTATGAGCAAGACATGGCCGCTTGGAATTTTGAATACGCTGACCCTGCTGCCTTGCGGCGATAAAACCATGGTGACACTTTGTGGTTATCCCATAAACGCTACGGCTGAAGAGCGCCAGACTTTTGAGGGTGCGCGCGAAGGCATGCGGCAGGGGTTTGGCGCGACGTGGAACCAGCTGGATGAATACCTTAGAAAGGTACCGGGTACCTAAGGGACACGTAACTTGAGTTACATGTCCCGGTGGAACCCGGCACCATTAACAGTATCCTTAAGAGGAGAGTTATGATGAAGATTTTTTTAATATTAGTAGTTGTCATTGGGGTGTTAGTGCTGGTTGTTGCTTCCCGGCCGTCGGAATTCAGCATTACGCGTTCTGCCGTGATGAGCGCGCCCGCGCAAAAAGTTTTTGAACAGGTGAATGATTTCCACAAATGGGAAGCGTGGTCGCCCTGGGCGAAGATGGACCCGAATGCGAAGAATACTTTTTCCGGCGCAGCTTCCGGAACCGGCGCAGGCTTCCGGTGGGAAGGCAATAATGATGTGGGGGTTGGCAGTATGCTGATCACAGAAAGTGTTCCGGGAGAAACGATCAGGATCAAGCTTGCTTTTGAAAAACCGTTCGCAGCAACGAATGAGACGCTGTTCACTTTTAAAGAGCAAGGCGGCCAGACGACCGTGACGTGGACCATGTCCGGGAAAAATAATTTTATAGGCAAGGCCATGAGCCTTGTAATGAACTGCGATAAGATGGTGGGCGGACAGTTTGAAAAGGGGCTCGCAAACATGAAGGCTCTGGCGGAAAAAGCATGAGCGAAGACAATGAAATCATCAGCCGCCGCTTGATCGCGTTTCCGCGGCAGCTTGTCTGGAAAGCCTGGACAGACCCCGTGCATCTGGCGCGCTGGTGGGGGCCTAAGGGATTCACAAATACTTTTCATCAATTCGATCTCAGGCCGGGCGGCGAGTGGGTTTTTGTCATGCACGGTCCGGACGGAGCGAATTTTGATAACAAGAGCGTGTTTGTGGAAATTGTCCCGCAGGAGAGAATCGTGTTTGATCATCTCTCAAAGCCTCAGTTCCGGGTAACGGCCACTTTTGAAGAGAAAGCCGGGCGTACGGATGTGACCTTCCGCATGACCTTCAAGTCTGCGGATGAATGCGCGGTATTAAGGGCTTTTGTAACAAAAGCCAATGAGCAGAATTT
>CAYRBY010000227.1:0-1857 GCA_964422635.1 uncultured bacterium | reverse complement strand
CAATGTCTGCGTTGACAGCTATTCGGTTTTGTCAGCGCCCGCGAAAGATACGGATACGATTCAAATGCAGTGTGCCGGAAAGAAATGTTCGTCACCGCCGGTTGTCTACAATGTTCATGATGCGCTTTTATACAACTGGAAGCCTTCTGCAGGAAAGACGGCAGGAGCCCTGGAAAGCGCGGTGTATCAGGCGCCCTCAACGCCCGGCAATGTGACAGTAGAGCCTACGGCTTCGGATAGCACCATCCAGTATCCGGACAGCGCGCTGACCCTTCCGGCTTTTAATTTGAAGGTGGGAACAATTTCGATTGAGTCTGTGACACCCGCGGCCGGAAACAAACTTCTGCTTGGGGACGATTTGACGGTGAAATACAAAATCGCGCCGGACGACTTTGGTTTTGAAAAACTGGAACTGCGTGTGTACAACAAAAACGGGGACCTGATTTATAGACGGGAAGATCTTGATAAGACTGGCGGGACGCATGAAACTAGATGGCCTAAAGCCAAGTGGAACCAGGAGCCGCACATTGGAGCCTTTGCCAATCCCAACAACGGTCCCTACGAAATCCAGATTTCGGGCAGCAGTCCCAACTGTGCTTCTGCGGTCAAAACAATCGACACAAAATTGACCATCAGCGCGGAGATCCGGGATCTTAAAGCTGGTACTGCCAGCCGTGCTTCCGGCCTTGATACTGCGATTCATATGCTGAAGATCATTCTCCGCGGTCCGGGAGGGGACAAGACCTTCCAGTCTCCGGATGTCACCACTGCTAACATTCCGGGGCTTCCGGCTGGAAGCTACGGTAAAACAATCAGTTTGGACAAGGATGATTTAAACCGCCTTGCCGATGGCAAGTGGACCCTTCAAGTCAAAGATCCGTATGATGGCGCTGGAAATCTTACCGATGCTGACCCCAGCACTCTTGTAAGTGACCCCTACGAATCAGAAATTGAACTCTGGTGAACCCCGAATGAAAAACAAGATCTTGATTCTTCTGCTGGTGATGGCCGGGCTCCCGTTGTTTCAGCCCGTGCTGCATGCCTCGATTGAAGAAAACTACAAACAGCGCCGGGACCGTTTTGAAGAAGCTCGCCAGGATTTTCTCGCGGGTAAAATAAAAGAATCGGCGGATATTCTCCGCGAAATCATGTTGGATCAAGCCTCCGGACTTCAGGATCAGGCCTTGGCGGCCCGAATGCTGTCTGAACTTTTACGCGCCCAGCCGTCCGGACAAATGCTCGAGGATTATAAGAAGGACCTTGAAAAAACCGCGGAAGATTTCAAATTGGTCAGCCCCTCTGACCCCAATTCGCCAATCCTTGCGCTTTTGGTGCCATATATCAACGACACCGTGAAGTATTTTGAAGGAAAGCGCACGCCGCTCCGCGAGCTTAAAACATTTTTGCCCCTAGACGCGAAAAAAGCTGTGGAGCTGGGGTGGTACGCAGAGTCTATTGCCGATGAAAATCCGGTTCGGAGCATTGAGTACCAGGAGGCTCTCTGGGAGTGGATTTCTTCGCAGAACCTTCAGGAGTTTTCTGACTCCAAGAGCGAACTTTCCATTATGGCGGCCAAAGCATCTGCGCGTATCAATAATTCATTCTGGGCCAAACACCGGACCTATGAACGGAAGGGGACCCCCGAAGTTAAGGTTTTCGAAGAGGTCTTGAAGAAATTTTCCGCAGCGCTTCAGCAGAAAGATGAAAGCGCCTTGCGTGCCCTGATTCATCCGTCCGCCCAGGCCCTTGTTCCGGAAATAGCGAAGCTGGGCGGGGCTGCCCTTGAGTATCGGGACTTCCAGCTTCCACAGCTTTCTCAAGACGGGCAGACCGTGACGCTGATCTGTACGGTCAAAG
>CAYRBY010000226.1:0-1862 GCA_964422635.1 uncultured bacterium | reverse complement strand
GACTTTTCCTTCGTCCTTGGAGCGCTTGTTTTTGCCCATACTTTCTTACGCTGCTCTCTTCATGGGGGCCTGCTGGGTCTGTACGGCAAGCAATACGTTTCTTTGTTCTAACAGAAAAAGCGCATGTTTAGAATAAAGCCCCCCCATATGTTTCTGGGCATTTTCCAGGGCGGCATCAATTTCGCTCAAACTGAGGCGGCTAATCTTGGCATGATGTTTTTGGTGATCTGCAATTTTTACTGGTGCCTCATTTTCCGTTTTCTTGCCTTCCTTACTCATAAGCCCTCCATTAGCGATCAAGGTTAATCAAAAATGATCAATAGCGACTTCTTTTATGAATATAACTGCTATTTGTCTTTTTTCAAGGGCGAGGAAAGTAAAAGAACTTGAGACGAATATATCTAAGTGGCTATATTTATTAGCTTTGCAGAATTTAAAGGTGAGGATATTGCGGGAATTTATAAGGGGGATTTCCAAAACAGAGAAAACCGGGGTTCGTTAAGTCTGCCTTATTATAAAGAAACGGTTCCCCATTCCATTGGGTAACGCTACCGCCAGATTCATTGACAATACAATGAGAGGCTGCCGTATCCCACTCCATTGTGGGCCCAATTCTTGGATAAAAATGAGCTGCACCTTCTGCAACAAGCGCCATTTTGAGGGCGCTTCCCACATTCAATACTTTGACAGGTTTCCATTCCGCGAGAAGGCGGTCCATTTGATCCCGGTCATGGCTCCGGCTCGCAGCCACGATAAGTCCGCTGGTCCGGTAATCTGCGGCGCGAATCTCTTGAACATTTCCCGAAGAAGTTTTTTTGAAAGCTCCGCCGCCGGAAAATGCAAAGTAAACAGTTTGAAGCGCAGGTGCCAGCAAGACCCCTAGAACAGGCTGTCTATTATGTATTAAACCGATATTAACGGTGAACTCTCCATTGCGGCTGACAAATTCCTTTGTGCCGTCCAGAGGATCCACGAGCCAAAAAGTGCTCCAATGCCTGCGGACTTCAAACGGGGCCGCCGCAGCTTCTTCGGAAATAACCGGAATTCCGGGTGTGAGCTGAGCAAGGCCTTTTGAAATAATTTCATCGGAGCGGCAATCCGCGAGGGTCAGGGGTGACTCATCATCCTTATAAGTCACTTTAAACTCCGCAGTCTGATAGACCTCAAGAATGGCTGCGCTGGCTTTTTGAGCTATTTCCAAAACCTTGGGAAGCAGACTCTGGAGGACGGATGGATCAAACTGATTCATATGAAGAAATCCTGGAAAGACAATATGGAGCGGGATACGGGAATCGAACCCGTCTAACCAGCTTGGGAAGCTGGGACATTACCACTATGCTAATCCCGCCTGATGCTATTTTACACGTCCGGAAAAGAATTAAAACTAGAAATTAGTTAGAAGGCACTCGTTTGGCGAAACAGTTCGAGGCGTTCGTCGAGATCACGGCGTGAAATCTTTCTAAGCTTTTCAAGGCCAAATTCTTCTACAGCAAAAGAAGCGACGATGGTTCCATACGCAGCCGCGCGTTTAATGTTTTCAAAGGACAGATCGCCTGTTGAAGCCAGGTACCCCATGAGCCCGCCCGCAAAACTATCGCCAGCACCTGTGGGGTCAAAAACGCTTTCCAGAGGATAAGCAGGAAGCGCAAAAAAACGATTGCCCGCAATCAGCAGAACCCCATGCTCCCCTTTTTTTATAACGACGCACTCAGGCCCGTAGCCGCGGATGATTTGTGCAGCTCGAACAAGGTTTGGCTCCCCTGTAAGCTGCCGGGCTTCCCCATCGTTTAAGACAAACCCGTCAACACGGGCTAAAACCTTGAGCAAATCTTCTTTTTTGCTCGTGATCCAGTAATTCATGG
>CAYRBY010000225.1:0-1896 GCA_964422635.1 uncultured bacterium | reverse complement strand
CCCCGGGGGCCGCAGCTTCGACACCCACCGGCACAAAACCGCGCCCCTGTTCACGATAGCCTATCCAGGCCCCCTCCGGATCCCTCCGCGGCCGGACTCCTTTCAGCCGCAGCGTATCGATCCCTTCAAAACTTTCCGAGAGCTTCAAGTAAACCGTGCGCCCTTCAAGCTCGCTCAGCTCCCAGCCGTCCCCGCTCTCCGTCCGCGCAGCTTCTTTCACGTAAATTTTTTCAGGATATTGTTTCAACAGCGCGCGGAGGACGTCATCATCTCCGGTGACCAGTTTTTCAAAAATCTCCCGCTCTATTTTCCGGGCGGGCACGTCCGAGTTGAACCATTTCCAAAAGTTTTGATTGAGAGACTGCTCTTCCAGGGTGTACTCAAGCGGCTCAGCATTCCTCAACTCTGCACGCACAGGAAGGAACCTCTGATCAAGCCCCCTCTTCTGAATGAGTTCCATGACCTCAGCCTGAGTCAGGTAACGCCGCCCGCCCTCCGCAGCCGCCATATTGTAACGCTCTGCAATAGCTTCACCTCCGTCGGTTGTGGGTGTCAAACCCACACCATGCCGGATTACGCTTCCGGGAGTTGCTGCCAGTTTGAAAATAAAATCCATCAGGACGTCAGGCACGCCCTTCAGATCACCTTCACGGCCGCGGTTGCGGTAATAAGTTTCCACCTGATCAATGTGCAGATACCGCGTCCAGACAAGTGTGTCATCATCGAAATCACGGATCTCTGTGCTCATACCCGCGAAACCTTCGAGTCTTTCCTGCCCGCCGGTGATAGAAACCAGACCAAAGGCAGGTTCGGAAAAGCGTCTGAAGTGCGGAATCGTTTCGTGATCTTCGAGGCGGCTTTTCCACTTTTCCTGCCAGTCCTTGTCCTTCTCAAAATCCTTTGCCCACTGATCGACGTAACGGCCGTCACGCGCCTGAAAAAGCTGCTTGAGAATGTAGCGCGTCCCCAAGGCCTTGGCCTGAACTGCGGCCGCAGGTCCAAAATAGGACTCAACCTCTTCAGGGGTCAGTTCAATGGAATTTTTCAGATAAAACGGTAAAAGCGAGTCAAGGCTGCGTAAGGTTTCCTCCGGATGCGGAGGGCCCACAAAAGGCGGTGCCGCATACCTGCCTTTGAATTTCTCTGAAAGGCCGCGTGATGAAACATACTCCTGAACTTCCTGCTGTGACAGAAAAAGAATCCCGTCCGGAGAGACCTGCATTTGATAACGCACACCCAAAGCATCGCTTCCCGGAGAGGTTGACAGCATGGAAAAACCCTGACCGATGCCGCCCTCAGGCTCTGCCGCTGCCGCCAGCAGAAAATCGACAAGCACATCCGGTACGCCTTTCAATTCCCCCTGGCTGCCGATATTCCTGTAAAAAACTTCAATATGAGACAGGGATATTCCACTTCCGGTGATAGATCCGCCACTCTCATCACGCGCTGCAAAGACTTCCGCTCCTGCATACCCTTCGAGTTTTTCAATTCCGCTCTGAACAGAAAAGAGGCCGTAAGACAAATCCGGCATTGAGAAAAATTCCGGGAGGTCGTAGCTGACCCGGCCAGCTTCCTGCTGTGCTTTCCATTCCGTGTCCCGCGCATAACGCTCTTCCCACTCGTCAAGAAAGGCCTGGTCAACAGGTTCAAGCAGGCGCAAATAATAATGGATATTCAGCGCCTTTGCCTTCTCCCAAACCGCATTGCCAAAATAACTCCGGATCTCGGCCTCTGAAAGCTCAACAGGTTCCCGGAGCTTCTCTTCAAAATGAGCCTGGAAAGCGCTGGGCTTCCACCCTCCCGGTCCTGCCGCACCTGAATCTTCCGGTTCCTTGAGCGAATTGCGCAGCTCGGAGCGCTTGCTGTCAGCACCGCCCGAGAAAACCACGAGCGCCA
>CAYRBY010000224.1:0-1935 GCA_964422635.1 uncultured bacterium | reverse complement strand
TCAGCTTCAAGGTCAGCCTGCTTGCTGAACTCGTCGAAAGCGAACGCGCCGCTGAAGCCGTCCGCAGCGCCGCATAGCAGCCGATAAGTCGCAGACTGTCGGCAACCCAGGGGACAAAGCGCAGGTTTGTCCCCATCATCGTCATTTCTGGACGCTTCTACCGGAAATGATGATGCATCCGAGGCAGCAATCGGAAATGTCGAAAGAACCGATTATATCTTTTGCGCCATTCCCGACTGGTGCCTCGAAAAAAGGGGACAGGCAGTGGAGTATTGCCTGTCCTCTTTTTTTATAAAAAACTATTTAATTGTTATGTTGTGTAAAATAGATTTATCTATTAGTTATAAATATATTGATAATTAATAAATTTTATTTTACTATTCTTTACATCTTTCAAAAGGAACAATTGCCGCTGTTGCCAGAATGCCTTTTAAAGAGTATCCTTTGATTAGCCTAAGTTTAGGCTAATAATAGCTGAAATAAGGGCTAACAAAGGCGGCGAAAAATGACAACCATGAATCTTTCAGAAGCCAAAGACAGACTGAGTGAATTGGTAAAGAACACGGCTGAAACAACCCGTCAGGTCATCATTACCGTGAATGGCCGGAAGCAGGCGGTGCTGATTTCCCTTGAAGAGTACGAGAGCATGATGGAAACGATCGAAATTCTTAGAAATCAGGAACTCGTTAAAAAAATCGAAAGTTCTATGGAAGAAATCCGCAAAGGCAGTGTAGTCGCTTTTGATGACATTAAAAAAGACTGATCCCCTTGAGCGAAAAGCCCTCCGCAAGATATACCGTCTTTTTTACCAAGACAGCCCGGAAGGATTATGAATCCATCCGTGATAAAAAACTGCTGCGCGGTATCAATTCCATTATTGATGAAATCAAAAAAGATCCCTATCAGTTCAAGAAACTTTCCGGTCCTTTATCACATCTCAGAAGCGCCAAGACATTTTCTTTTCGTGTGCTATACCAAATTCATAATCATGAGTTGATTGTTTGGGTTGTCGCGATAGATAATCGGAAGGATGTTTACAAATAGAAGGAAGCAGAATTCCTTCATTTAAGGAACAATTAGCTTATGACCGTCTACGAAATAGCCCGCATTTATTCAGACCTTGTTATCGCCGAAGAGAAAATTCCCGAAGAAGAATTTCACGCCAAAGAGCATATCAATATTCTCAGAACAAAGTACCACGAGCTTTTGATGATTAAAATGCGGGAAGAGGGCATTGATTTCTCTGACCGTTTTGATGCCGCTCACAAAGCATTTGAAATTCTTCGCGAGAAAACCGCATAAAACATTACAAATCGAACATAGCCGATAAGTCGCAGGCTTATCGGCAATCCCGTTTCCGAAGCAACAATCGGAAATGGGGAATAGACCCGCTGCTTTTGAAATTCCTTCCATACTTTCCATTGACCGAGCTCACACGCTTCGTTACAATCCAGCCGACTAATCGCAGACAACCGACAAATCGTAGGTTTGTCGGTAACACCGTTCCCGGATGTAGCTGACTAGTCGTAGACTTGTCAGCAACGCTGTTCCCGGATGTATCTACCGGGAATAGCGCGAGTAAAGGAATGGTGCAAAGGAATAGCGAAAGACTAGACACGCCCTTTTTACTCCCCCGTAACCCAAGGTCTCCTATGAAAACCATGCGTTTTGTTCTGCCCGTTTTTATTTTTTCTCTTCTTACTGTCTGCTCAAGCTCTGCGCAGGCCGCGGTCATTAACCCCGGTTTTGAGAGCGGCGATTTTTCAGGCTGGAGTTTTATCGGGGAAGTTTTGATTGCCGGGCCTCTTGCCGGCGGTGTTCCCACCGATGGATCAGGCCATGTCTATGATGCCGACGGCAACCCCGTGACACCGGCCTCGGGATTTTCCGGAACAGGGAATTACCAGGCTTTGCTTGGCACCGGCATTGATTCCG
>CAYRBY010000223.1:0-1937 GCA_964422635.1 uncultured bacterium | reverse complement strand
CCGCGCGGCTGACAAAAACGGGAGTTCCGCCCACGCTTTTAAAAGCGCGGACCGGGGAATTAACGCCTGAGGGAATAACCCTCCCGGCGCGTAAAAATAATTTTTTATTTCTCATAGAGAATCCTTAATCTGTCCGTAAAGGGCTTTTGCCACAACTTCGCCCCCCCGAGCTGTAAAATGAATAGGATCATTCATAATAGCCTCGCGCCCCTCGCGCTTCCAGGCCTCAAAAACTTCAGAACGGACTTCCAGGTTTTTTATTCCCATGCCGCTGAATTGCGCCTTCAAAAAATCATGCGCGGGATCCAGGGCGTAATGCTCCGGTTCTGCCATGTAGGGGAAGATTACTGCGGCGAGAGAAAAACCATTATCACCGGAGAGGCGCTGCAATTCAAGCAGTGCCTTTTGTGAAACGTTCCAGTGAGATGCATAAAATAGATCATTACCGATACCAAGAAAGCCAAGCATCGACCGCAGCCCCTTTGCACTTGTCCCCTTCTCCGCGGCTTCCTTTTCAATGGCAGTACGCAGCTGCTGATAAGGGGAATTCATCGGGTCCCGGCTGGCGATGTTCCGGTCTTCCAGATAATGCCAGATATCCTTGTCTTCATAAGAACGAAAATGTTTGAAGTTTTTTTGCAGCTGCAGGCGCTCATCGAGAAAAGACATCAGCCTTGAATGCCTGAAAAGAAAGCCCCAGAAGCGCTTACGGAACTCCTTGCGCTCCAGACGGACCCTACGGCCAAGCTGGTCGTGAAAAAAATCGAGCTCCATGGAAGCGTAGATACTGTCATTGAGCGTGTAACCGACAATGACAAGATCCGGCTGAAAAGCAAGCGCTGTGGTTTTGAAAAACTCCACACTTTGTTCGGTTTCATAACCCGAAACCCCGAAATTGAGAACCTCCACGGGCTGCCCGTTTTCGCGGAATATTTTTTCGAGCTCCTTGGGGATGGTTCCTTCGGATTCGATCCCATAACCGTAAACCACAGAATCTCCGAGAAACACGATTCTTTTCACGCCTGCCGGCTTTTTAGTTTGGAACTCCCGGTCCCGGAATCCTGCGCTATTGATGCGGTTCCACACGCCGTAAGCCTGATTCGCCATCCCCGGAGAAGGTTTATACAAAAGCTTGAGATTGTCACTGGCTTCATGAACCAGCACTTTGGAGGCTGGAACTGCGGCAGACGAGTGCGGGAAGAAAAGGCGAACCAAAACTTCCGCTGCAAGCAGGGAAATTATGAGAGACGCAAGCAGGAGGCCTAACGAAGGAACAGCGGATTTAAGAGCCCTGCCAAGGGCAGACATGCTTTAGCCGCCTTCGGCTTCTTCATACTGCTGTTTGAGGCGTTCGACCACGCCCGGATCCGCAAGCGTTGTGGTGTCACCAAGCGCTTTGCCTTCGGCAATGTCACGAAGCAGACGGCGCATGATTTTTCCAGAACGTGTTTTGGGAAGGTCGGCGGAAAACAAGATGTCCTCAGGCCGGGCGAGGGCGCCGATTTTTTTTACCACATGCTGTTTAAGTTCCTGAACCAGATCTCCGGTGGCCCTGGTGCCTTCTTTGAGCGTCACAAAGGCCACAATGGCCTGCCCTTTGATTTCATGGCTTTTTCCCACGACGGCAGATTCCGCAACAGCCGGATGGTCGACAAGCGCACTTTCCACTTCCGCGGTTCCTATTCTATGCCCAGCCACATTCATGACGTCATCGACACGGCCCATGAACCAGAAATAGCCTTCCTTGTCGCGTCTCACGCCATCGCCAGGGAAATAGGTGTCTTTGCTCCACTTGTTCCAGTAAGTCTTCACGTAACGATCATCATCCCCGTAAATGGTACGCAACATCGCAGGCCAAGGCTTTGTGATTGCCGCATAACCGCCGCCCGCTTTGACAACATTTCCAGACTCATCCAAAGCTTCGGCTGCAATGCCGG
>CAYRBY010000222.1:0-1985 GCA_964422635.1 uncultured bacterium | reverse complement strand
GGCTTCAAGGTCTACGGGCGGCGCCACGCCCGCCTCATAAGCTTCCTGCCAGCGGGCCGCGCAAAGACACCAGCGGTCTCCGGGTTTAAGCCCCGGGAAATCAAAATCAGGCTGCGGCGTAGACAGGTCATTGCCGCGTGAAATCGAAAATTCCAGAAACTCGGCCGTCATCTCGGCACACACCACATGAACACCCAAATCCTCGGGACCCGTTGCGCATTTTCCATCCCTGTAAAAGCCTGTCACTGGAGAAGAGCAGCAGCTTTTCAGTTCCCCGCCCAGAATATTTTTTCCGCTCATCGTGTCTCCTTTACTCGGCGCAATCCATGGGGGTTTCTTAGACAAGCGGCATTCTACGCTCCCTCAAATAAAAAAGCCATCGGGGTTTACCCAATGGCTCTTTCATAATTCTCAACTATGCGCTTGAAATTAGAACTACTGCAAAACTCTTACTTGGGTGGGGCGTTTCAAAAAGCCCAAAAGACCTAGCCCAACAAGAACAAAGGACGCTGGCTCAGGAACGGCCGTCGTGGTGGGTGGCGTTGTGAAGGCCCCGGAAATAAAGGATTCTTCACCGCCTCCGTTCAGATTTTTGAATTCCGAGAAAATATGGAATTCATACCCTAACCCTGCATAAGGAGCAAGGTTCATCGTGGGCGCATAAACAAGGTAGTCATATTTGCCCGAACCCGTGTTATCGGCCGTATACACGGTGCTTGAAAGGCCTGTCAATGAAAGCGAGCCTTCAACCGTAATAAAACTCGCTGCATCAAAAGAACCATTGTTCATGCCGTCAAGCGACCAGGTGGCAACATCAACATGGTTAACAGGATCGTAGACACTAAATTTTGCGGCAAGGTCAAGGTCACGGGTCGCGGCTGCACCCGGCTCCACTAGATCAAAAGTAAAGACAGGGATATTGTTTGCCGCACCAAACTGATTATGAAGGTATCCCAGAAGGTTATCCACGGTCACCGGACCATTAGGCTGATCGCCGGCACCCCAGGTTCCGGAAAAGTGATCGCAGGAAGGGCATCCGCCGGATGTTGACGGGGCTGGATCTTCAAAATTAAACCCGCCGGAAACAGGCGTATTGTCGATTCCGCCTGCTTGGGTCAAAAGAACAACATCAAGACCTCCGACGCCGGAAGGGCCGCTGAAACCCGCATAGCCAAACTGGGTCAGCAATTTCGTAGAGTAACTGATAAATTGGTCATACTGACGGGAAATCGGCAACCCGTCAAAAGTAAGATTAGGGTCAGGAAGAACGGTAACTGCTGATGCATTTGAAACAAAAAAAGACGACAGGGCTAGGAGGAAGACAAAAGCTTTTACCGGGTGAAGGAACGACTTGAAGCTCACAGGAAGAATCTCCTTAAAGTTTGAATTTTATTTTTTCTTAAAAAGTGTCGAAGCATAACCCCTGAAAGCCGCCCGAACAATGGGACAACCACCGACAATGTTAGACATGCCCCTTTATGACATCGTTTGACATACTTTAATTGTTTAAACTATGCGCTCCGCACCCAAATCAAAAATGCGTTCAATCCTTGATTTTTTTGCTCGTCTAATCAGAAATTTTTCTTCGCGGCAGCTCGTAACTTAATTTCAGAAAAAGGCTTATGCGTTATCTCCACATCAGCTCCTTTGTTTCTCTGGTAATAGCAGTTATCCTTATAAAGTAGGGAAACTTACAAAACTTACGCAGACGAGCATTTCATGGTAAACAAAATGCGCAAAGAGATTTCTACGGGAAACCAGCGGGGCTTTACACTGGTGGAGCTCATGATCACAATGGCCGTTATTGTGATTGCGCTTGTGGGCTATATTGGCGCCACGAATTATATTCAACGCAACAGCGAGGCTGCGTTTGAAAGATCGATTGCGGTTCAGGACGCCAATCGCGTCATGGAACAAATCAGGAGCACTTCAGGAACAGGCCAGTTTCCGCAGAATGTAACGGCCGCATACCCGAATGGCGGAGT
>CAYRBY010000221.1:0-1999 GCA_964422635.1 uncultured bacterium | reverse complement strand
CCATGCCAAAGAAAAAAGCGTACGCCGTAAAAAGCCGAAAGGTTGTTTTTTCGAAAGGGCCCGTTCACCTTGTGGACTGCGAAGTGCGATTGTCATCCGGCCGCATTCTTTCGAGGCAGATCATTGAACACCCTGGCTCAGTAGTGATTATTCCCCGGTTTGAAGATGGGCGTTACGGTCTCATTCGTCAGTTTCGTTTTGCAGCCCGCCAGAATCTCTGGGAGTTTCCAGCCGGAGGCATTGAGCCCGGGGAAAATCTCCGACAGGCAGCGGCGCGTGAGCTTTCTGAAGAAATTGGGCAGCATCCTCGGAAACTTAAGAAACTTCTGGGCTTCTACCCCTCACCGGGCGTTTCCGGTGAGGTCATGCACCTTTATCTAGCGGAGTCGATGATTCCCAGGCAAGGCACACAGGATGAAGATGAGGAAATCGAGCTGCGGCTTTTTCGAGGGAAAGAAATTCTTTCGATGATCCAGCGCGGAAAGATCATTGATGCTAAAACCATCCTTGGAATTTATTACCTGAAGGGGCAGGGTCTTCTTTAAGAGAAGTGCGAAATAACGCTTGGATGAAAAACGAGGTTTGTTATAATACGCGTCTTCAAAAGCTTCTTGTTGCTGGCGTAGCTCAGCTGGTAGAGCAACGGTTTCGTAAACCGTAGGTCGGGAGTTCAATCCTCCCCGCCAGCTCCATTTATTTCCTCTCTCGGCTTTTTAGCCACTCTTCAAGACTCATAATTTTTCTCTCGTCAGGATCAAAAATATGCGTGCAGTTTCTTCCTTGCCTCTTGGATTCCAGAAGCGCTGCGTCCACCCATTTGATTAAGAAATCCGAGTCTATCGAATGAGCCGCTGTCTCCATGGTCACGCCAATACTGATGGTGATATGAAGACCTTCGCCGGAAGACAGAGCCACAAAAAGATTGGGGTCTGTTTCCATGTATTGCCGCAGACGCTCGGCGATTAACGTGGCTTCATACAGCTCTACCCCTGGAAGGACTACACAGAACTCGTCACCGCCGTATCGAAAAACCAGGGACTGCCCAGTTACGGTTTCTTTTACATTCTGTGTCACCAGCTGAAGAATCCTGTCGCCCTGCTGATGCCCGGCTTTGTCATTAATTGTTTTAAAACCGTCAACATCGAACATGATAATGGAAAAAAAGTCCTGGCAATTCTTATCCTTATACACATCCGTCGAAAGCCAGCGCGTCATGTAGCTTCGGTTGAAAGCGCCGCTGAGCGTGTCGATGAGCGCAAGATTTTCCATGCGTTCGTAAGCCCGTTTCAATCGCACCTGATAATCCTGAAGAAGGCGGTTCTCCCCTTCCATTCTCTTTTTGAGAGAAAACTCTTTAAAACGCATGGTTTCATTCATTTTTGCTGCGATGACGGCCACTGCAATGTAGAGCGCTAGAAAAGTGTTTGATTTCAACATCCAGTCGGATTCTACGGACTCGCGCAGCAGGAGAAGGCCAAGAGGATAAAAAAGATAAATCGAAAGACATATACAGGTTGTTGCAAAGGCGCCCCAGGGCATCAGGAACCCCATCATGATAAAAAACAATGTGTAGGTTCCCAGGTGATCGATGCTTGTGGGGTTTCCAGTAAGCTGCACGAGAGCCGTTGATGCGCCTACGAATATGGCGAGCATCATCGTAAATGCATAGCAGCTTTTTCTGAATTGCGGCAAAAAACTAAGCGCTCCAAAAAAAAGCAGAACTCCGCTGGCCGCGATCCTTATTTTGGAAGCGGCCGTAAGGACGTGATGCGCCCCTTGTGTCATAAAATCAGAAAAGGCGGTGATTGCGAAAAGGGAAAACAGGATCGCGACACAAAGCCGGAAGCGGGGAACTGCCAACCGGTCTGTTTCAAGTTCAAAAAAAGATTTTAGATCATCCTGAGGCGCGGAATGATCCTTAATGAACTTGACCAGCTCTTCTCCGACTTTTCCTTCGTCCTTGGAGCGCTTGTTTTTGCCCATACTTTCTTACGCTGCT
>CAYRBY010000220.1:0-2004 GCA_964422635.1 uncultured bacterium | reverse complement strand
ATACCTTCGCAAATGACGATCTCAGACTAATCGATGCCATTGCAGCTTTGTCTTCCTCCGCCATTTCCAACGCTATGCTTTATGAAAAAACGGAAGAGCTTGCAATTAAGGATTCACTAACGGGGCTGTATGTCAGGCGTTACTTTTTCGACCGTCTCAAACAAGAGCACGGCAGAGCTCTTTTAACAAAGCGCCCGCTTTCGGTACTTATGTGTGATATTGACCATTTCAAGGAATGCAATGACAGGTTTGGACACGGAGGCGGAGACCTCATGCTGACGCGCTTTGCTGAAATCCTTAGAACCATTTGCGACAATGCCGTGGTGGCCCGGTACGGGGGAGAAGAGTTTTCAGTGCTCTTGCCAGAGTGCCCCCGCGAAGAAGCCATAAGAACGGCTGAGAAGGTCCGTAGTGAAGTTGAAGGCAAACCCTTCACGATCCGCCGGGAACAAGTTTCGATGACCGTTTCTATTGGGGTTGCAACACTGCCTCAGGACACACTCGATCTGGAAATGCTCGTTCAGAAGGCCGATGAAGCCTTATACAAGGCAAAGCGTGGGGGGAGGAATCGCGTATGCTCAAGCGAAACCTGATCTTCGCGGTCTTCCTTATCATGATTCCCGCGGTCTATTTCAAGACACGGGATCTCCATCTTGCTTATTATGTTTTTTCCACCCTTCTGGTCTTCCCGTTGTTCTACTTCTACGTTGAGAAAAGCCGATCGCTCTTCTTGAGCGGACTTGCTCTTTTTTTCTTTTCGGAGTTTTTTTATATTGTGCGCGATTACGAACCGGAAATGGTGCTTCTGTGTTTGGAGCACGTTGCCTTAATTGCACTTTTGGTTTTTTATCACAAACGATGGGAAGGGCGTGTCGCTTTTGAAAGTGAAAAAAACAAGGAGATCCTCCGCGACTGGGAAATTCTTAAACACAAACATCAGCACCGCCTGGACAATCTTCAGCACCTTGAAAAACAAGCGGCGAGCCTCATGGATCTTTTTGAAATCGCCAGGGATTTCAGTGAGTGCTTGAGTTATGCGACTCTTGCCGATGCGCTTCATAAAAAGGTGCGGCCAGAACTTCCTTTTGAAGAAATGGATCTGCTTCTGGTTCCGTCAAAAGGAGATAATTCGGAAGAAGCTGTTCATCAGGTTTTTGCCATCAATGCTGCAGGGGTTACTGAGTCGGAAAGGTACCTTACTGAATTGGAGAAAAAAGATGTTACCGCTGTCAAAAAAGACCGCCTTCCTCAAGTTGCAGAATCCCGGTGGCTGTTTCACCTGATGATTCAGCAGGAGTCTCTGGCTTACCTGACCGTCTCAGGAGCCAAGGTTTCTGATTTGGCTAAGTTTGAGGTGCTCGTTGCACACCTGGTGCTGCAAATCAAAAAAATCAGGCTTTATGATACGGTCAAGGCCCTGTCGATCATTGACGATTTGACCCAGGTCTTCGTCAGGCGACACTTCATGATGCTTTTTGAGGACGAATTAAAAAGAAGCTTAAAACACGGCTTCTCATTGGCATTATTAATGTTAGACATTGATCACTTCAAAAGATATAATGACGAACTCGGTCACCTGGTAGGGGATGCAACCCTGCGTGAAGTGGCTGGAATTCTTCGCTCGAACCTCCGAAAAGTAGACCTCGTGGCTCGTTTTGGCGGTGAAGAGTTTATTATGGCGATGCCTGAAACCGGTGCCTCTGGAGCACTCGAAGTGGCTGAGAGAATCCGGTCAAGTATCGCCAGGCATATTTATAAAGTTTATGATGTCAACACCAAGGTAACAGCCAGTATTGGTGTTTCTGTTTTTCCCGCGGATTGCTCAAACGCCGACAAAAAAAGCGGGGACACTTTAAGTCTTTCTAATGAACTGATCAGCAAAGCTGATGCCGCGCTGTACCGCGCCAAAGAAGAAGGCCGGAACCGTGTGGTTCGTTACCAGGATTTGTAAACGGAAGAGGTTATGACCCAATCATTCTTTCGGAATTTAAAACGTTCCCCCGA
>CAYRBY010000219.1:0-2032 GCA_964422635.1 uncultured bacterium | reverse complement strand
GCGATTTTCACCAATACCCTTTTGATTGTCTTTGCCTTAAACTTTCTGAAGAAGCCTTCCCTGAGGGCCTGCTTTTTGACCGCCGTTTTGGGCTATCTGAATTTCCTGGCCCGTCCAGACAATCTTATTTATTCAGCTCTGTTCCCCATGCTTGTCATAGCTGGCCTTTTCCCGCGTGAAAAAGTCCGCTTCAGCGTCTTTTATGCGGGCATTTTCCTTGGGCTCTTGACCGCAGACACCTTTTTGAAAATCCGGATATTTGGCAGTGCAGTGCCTCTTTCAGCCTATGTGAAGGCGCACGGGTTTTATCAAGGGTATTGGGCGGAGTACATTATTAACCCGCTCCGGTATTTCAACGATTTTCTGAAGCCTGCCGCTCCCTTTCTGGGGCTCTCGATTTTTCTCCTTCAAAAGCGGCATCTCAGAATGATGACAGTCTTTTATGTTCCGTTTCTTTTGACCTGTATGTGCCTTTTCCAGGCCGTCCAGATAATGGGATTTCCGGGACGCTTTTTTATGCCGTCCCTTCCTTACTTGATCATGCCGGCTCTTCTTCAAATTGAAGATGTCTCATTTTCCTGGCCGAGGGACATTAAACAGTGGCTTTTGCGGTTCGTGGCTGCCGCCGCTGTTTTTTTTCTTGCTGCTTTCTTTCTGCATAAAGCAGAACAGATTTATGAGATGAGAGGGGTGGAAAAAACCCAAGGACGATATGACGAAGAAGTTTATAACTTCATGAATCATGACAGACTTGTGCGCATTAAAGGATGGAAGGCCTATACCGCTATGGCTGCGATCGGCGGACATATCCCTAAAGGCGCTTCTGTTGCCGCAACGGAGTATGGTTATTTAAGCGGACATTATCCCGATGTTCCGATTGTTGATATGGCCGGACTTCACAATCCTCATCTCGCGATCCATGGATTTTCAGCAGAAGATATTCTGCAGCAAAAACCCGATCTGCTATGGATGCCCCACTGGGCGTATACAAATATGGTGCGCGAGTTTTGGGAGAGTGAGAAGTTTTGGCAGGATTATGAGTATTACCCGCAGATCTTTGATTTCGGCATAGCCATACGGCGTATGGGGCCGCATTATTCGGACGTTAAGGCTGTTGTTTGGGAGGAGTGGCAGAAACTCTATCCCGGCGTATCCATGGAATCATTAAAAGTTTCAAACCCAGATGAGCTTCGGAGCATGATTCAAAAAGCTCATCTCGAAATGGCAGCCGCACAAAGAAAGACAGTATGAATTACGAATCGACGCAGATGAAAAGAAACCCTGGTTTCCTTTTTCTGGAAAAAGTGCTGCCCTGGCTAGGGCTTCTGTTTCTTGTTTGTCTGGCCGGGAGCCGCCGGGCGCTCCTGGATGACGCCTTCATTTCATTCCGGTACGCCCAGAATATGGCTCATGGATTTGGCCTGGTCTGGAATCCCGGAGAGAGGGTCGAGGGGTACACTAATTTTTTGTGGGTGCTTATTTTCGTTCCCATCATCAAGGCCGGATGGGATCCCGTGGCAGCTTCTTATGCCGCTGGGCTTGTCAGTTTTGCGTTCTCTCTTTATTTTACCGGCCGCTTGGCCCGTACGGTGCTGGGATCCAAATTCGAAGCCTGGATGTGTGTCATACTGCTTGGAACCAACTATTCTTTCAGCGGAAGTTCCGGCACGGCCATGGAAACACAGATGCAGACCGCGTTTCTGACAGGGGCCGCCTCTTTTGCTCTTGATTTCCTAAAGAACAGCCAATTTTCAAAATTGAGGATGTCCGCCTTTTCCTTGCTTTGTGCATGTTCATTGCTCACCCGGCTTGATTCCTCAGTTTATTTCTTCCCGCTTTGGGGGTTGTGCATTCTGAAGACTTTCCAGGAAAAAAGGCTGCCTCTTTCTGAGAAGCGGGCCTATTCATTAGCCCTCACAGCACCGCTGGGCCTTATTTCAGGAATATGGTTTTGCTGGAAATATTTTTATTACGGGGATATTTTGCCGAATACTTTTTACTTCCGTTTTTTGCAGACAGGAAGTTTGCTCAG
>CAYRBY010000218.1:0-2035 GCA_964422635.1 uncultured bacterium | reverse complement strand
TTCGAAATCAAGCTTTCCCCGAATCAGCTGGTGCGCGATTATGAGTTTAAGGAACGGTGCGAAACCGTGTGGAGCCACTGGAACTCGTATTCCCGGGTAGACCTGATTAAGCGTTTCGATCCACGCACCGGGGCCACGCGGTATTCTTTTGCAATCAATAACAGCGCGGGGCTTGCGCAGCTCATTCCTTTTGATCCCGCCAATCCTTTTGCTGCAGGTGAAGAGCCCGGGTTTAACGCCGCCCGACTGCCGTTTCTCGTCGATAATCCAAAGGATCTGCTCATTCTGTTTGCCGGCGCGGGCTGGGACATGATTTATGCGCATGCCTATTCGGAAGGCAAGGCTAAAATCACGGGTGTTGAGCTCAATCCTCTTATTGTTGGCAAAGCTCTCAGCATGCCCGGGTTTCACCTCAAAGAATTTTTCGCTCTGAAGAATATCCGCATGGTTGTTCAGGAGGGGCGAAGCTTCCTGGAGGGAACCACGCAGACCTATGACTCGATTTTTCTTTCTGCCTCCGGCGCGTCCAGTGCCAACTACCTGGGTGTTTCCGGCTACACAGGACAGTATTTGTATACGAAAGAAGCCTTTATTAGTTTCTTGAAACATCTCAAACCTGACGGAACCATTTGCGTTGTCAATAAAAACAAACTCGCTGTCATTGCGGCCGCCAAAGAAGCTTTTAAAGCAGAAGGGATTGAAGATATCTCCGATAAAGTCGCTGTTTTTGATCTTGAAGAGAGAATCCAGAAAGGGGACACGCATGAAAACCTGTTTAAGGACTCCAACAAGGCCTTTGTCATTTTTAAAAAATCAGGCTTCAGCCGCAGGGACATCAGCCTTTTGACGGAAAGGATTCATAAATTCCACATGGCGTGGCTTTACAGGCCGGGGTATTTCCACAAAGACTTTGAGATCTACCATACGATCATTCATTCTCAAGACACGGTAAGGCTCATGAACAAATTAAGTAAAGAGGCCCTGGCAGATATATCTGTCCCGGTCGATGACAGGCCCTTTATTGAAAATGAATTTTATACGGGGACGCTATTTTCCAAAAACTTTCTCAAATTCTTTTTTTTCAAAGAAGCCATCAGCCATTCTCTGGGTGGTCTTATCAACTTTAAAGTGTTTCGTTTTATTCTTTATCTCGGGGCAGCGGGATGCCTGTTTGTGCTTCTACCGCTGATCAGAAAAAAGGATGAGAAGCTGAGGAAACAGGATTTCAGAATCTTCCTTTACTTTTCAGGTATTGGAATCGGATTTATTTTTGTGGAAATTGCGGTGATGCGGCTTTTTACCCTGCCCTTTGGCAATCCTGTCCATGCCTTTTCAATCGTTCTTGCCTGTCTTTTGTTCTCCACGGGCCTGGGAAGTTATTTGTCGAGTCAAATCAAAGAAAAAATACCCCTCTCGATCTTGTCCCGCGCTGCTGCCGGGCTGCTTCTGAGTTATTACTTTATTCTTCCGCCTGTGATTCACGCGGGGCTGGAGTATCCTGTTTTGTGCAAACTTTTGTTAACGATGTTGTTTATCCTGCCGCTCGGGGCTTGCCTGGGTATGTTTTTCCCGCGAGGCATAGAGCAATTGAATCGTTATAACCCTTCGATGGTTCCCTGGGTGTGGGCCGTCAACGGTTACATGGCGATTACGGGAAGTCTGGCCAGCATTTTTCTTTCCATGAGCGCGGGCTTCTCGGTTTTTCTTTTGATTTCAGCATTCCTTTATCTTGGGATTTCATTTTTGAAAATCGAGAAAATCGGTTAACCTGAAAACTGTGAAGCGGCTCACTTGAGCTGATGCATAAAATAGGTATTTATTTAGGCCCGCGATTGACCTATGATTTCCCGCAGCGTTATTTGGCAAACAACAGCCGTCTAAAAGTGTTTTCAGATTCGGACACCGGAGGCAAGACATGACAGGTAAAGCGGGACGATGGATGGTCTGTTTGGTGCTTGCCTTGTTCAGTCTGGAGCGCCTTTCTGAAGCGCGTGAGATGAGATTTTTATCTGCGATTCTGGGCAACAAGCAGGAT
>CAYRBY010000217.1:0-2067 GCA_964422635.1 uncultured bacterium | reverse complement strand
CGGAAGCCGAAACTTCCACCGCCGCAGTTTCCAGCACAGATCGTTCGAATTATGTTAGCGGCATGACCGATCGTTTGAAACAGGATTTGGGATTGACCGATGATCAGGCTGCAAAGATTAAGGATATTTTTTCAAGCGCTTCCACCACCAACTCAAACACTTTTGAGCAGCAGCGGCAGGCTTACATCGAGCAAAGAAAAGCTGAAAGAGCGCAGATCCAGGACAAGATCAATTCGGTTTTGACGGATGAACAAAAACAGAAGTATGCCCAGATTCAACAGGACAGGCAAAACCGCCGGGGCGGTGAAGGGCGCGGATACAACCGTGAAGGCGGACCCAGAAACTGGAATAACGGTAACGGGGTCCATCCCGGGCATGGGCATGAAGGCTGGCAGGGAAAACCTGATTGGAAACAGAACAGCGGCAGCGGAGGCGGATGGCAGGGGCACGGCCATCACCATCGCCAATGGGATCAAAGCGAGAATCATTAAAAAGCAAAGCTTCAAAAAATCGAAAGCGGCGGAACTCTATGGGGTTCTGCCGCTTTTTTTGTGTCTGTGACAATCCCGCTAGAGAAATGATCAAGCAGTGATAAAATCTACCCATGTTTCAATTTCATCAGCCGCTGACGACTTTTATTTTTACGATCGCCTTTGGGATACTTTCGCTTGCATTGGGAAAAAAACTGCACACCCCGGCGATTCTCTTCCTTCTCTTCTTCGGAGTTTTTTTCGGGCCCGAGTTTGCCAAACTTATTCGTCCGGATGTTTTTCAGGAAAATTTTCCGGATTACATTTCCCTGCTTGTCGCGCTGATTCTTTTTGAGGGCGCCTCTTCGCTTAAGGTCAGCCAGTTCCAGAGCCTTTCGAAAGTTTTGAGAAACCTGCTGACAGTGGGCGTTTTTTTTACGCTGACTTTGGCGGCGCTGGCGGCTCATGGGATTGCCGGGCTGCCTTGGAAGCAGGCCATTCTTTTTGGCGCCATTTTGGTGGTCACAGGCCCCACGGTGGTGATTCCTGTTCTGCAGAGGATCCGCATTAAGGAACAGCTTCACAATATTCTCAAGTGGGAATCCATCCTGATCGACCCGCTGGGCGTAATTATCGCGGTTGTTTGTTTTGAAATACTGATTTCTGCCGACGTCGGCCCGCTCAAAGGCGCGGCCCTTTTCGCGGCCCGCGCAGGCGTGGGCGCACTGCTGGGATGGGTTTCGGGATGGGTCATGTATTTTGGCCTGACGCACCGGCTGCTCCTTAAAATGGAGGGCGAAGAGCTCGGAGGACTTTTTCTTTTGGGCACCAATCTTTTCTTTTTCGGAATGGCCGAATGGATTCTTCCGGAATCCGGCCTTGTGACGGTGACGATCGCAGGCCTTGTGATCGGTTCAAAAACCTTCCCCATGAAACACGAAATTTTCCGCTTTCGGGACCAAGTCACGCAGTTTGCTCTTGCGAGCCTTTTTATTCTTTTGTCCAGCAATGTTCCTGTTCATGCGATCGGAAATGTCTTCGGCAAAGGAATGCTGTTTCTGGCCGTATTGATTTTCTGGGTTCGGCCCATTGCTATTTTTGCAAGCACGGCGGGGGATAAATCACTTACGCTTAAAGATAAATTATTTCTTTCGTTTTTCGCGCCCCGCGGAATTGTCTCAGCGTCCATGGCCTCTCTTTTTGCTTTGACTCTCGAAAAAGATGTTCCCGAAGAAAGCAGGGTTTTTCTTCCGCTCGCCTTTCAAGTCATTGCCGGATCAATTCTTTTTTATGGCTTTTTTGTGAAGCCCATTGCCCGGTTTTTGGGTGTTTTGGAAGGGGAGCCCAAAGGCGTTCTGATTTTGGGGGCGAACGCCCTCGGCTTAGCAGCCGCTGAAGAACTCCGAAACAGGTGTATTCTTGTCGAGTTTATTGACTCGAGCCCGGACCGTTGTGCAAGTCTCAAAGAGCATGGTTTCCGAGTGCACTCGGGCAGCGGTTTTGACAGTGATTTTATTGAAACGCTTGATTTGCGGGGCATTGGAAAAATTTTTGCCGTGACCCCGAATCATGAAGTCAATGTTTTGAGCTGCCAGGC
>CAYRBY010000216.1:0-2070 GCA_964422635.1 uncultured bacterium | reverse complement strand
AAATCTATTTCGTTCTTTTGTTCGATACCGCCCGGCTTGAGGTGAAGAAAAAGACACACTCTTTTAAGGCCGGGCAGGACGCGGCTTATGAAATTCTTCAGCGGATGAAATGGCATGACTTGTCCGTCCCGCAATTCAATTATGCTGTCACCGAATTGGGCGGCATCAGGACGCTCCGCCTCACAGAGCCCGCGGAAGTGAATCAGGAGCCCCTTAATTTGTCGGCTTTCGCCATTGTGGAACCGCTCGAACTGTCTCCTTTAAAAGAACTTGTCTGGCGTGAGGGAGTTTCAAAACTCAATTCCCTTTCGGGAACACTTGAAAACCTGATGGCCCTTTTGCAGAAGTCCGCGGAAACTCAGGCTCCAGTAGAGGGTCTTGCTCAGTCTGTGCGCGAGAGCCAAACCCGGTGGAATGCTTTGGCTCAAGAGCCCTTGTTCAGCGAGGGAATAGCCTGGCAAAACGGAAAAGCCATTCTTGCCGAGCTTTCACAGGAACCGGAAAGCAAGGACCCTGAAACTCTGGGGTGGGCGGTCCGCTACCTTCTTGATGAAGTGTCGAAAGGCAAACGCTCCCTGACGGGCCTTAACCGTCAGGCGCTTCTTCACCCTGAGAAGGCAAGGCTGCGCGTGGCTGAAGTCTCGCCGTATGTGCTTGGACAAAATCTTTATGGAGATGCCGACGTAAAAGAGTTTCCATCTACCGAGGCCCTGTATGAGTACTTGCAGGAAACGCAGTCTTCTCCGTGGAACGATGTGAACCAGGACTTCGATCTGGTCGTGCTTGATAATCATGTCCGTCATGACGCTGTGCTGGCGGATCCTCACATTCATGCCGAAGAGGCGGCCGCAGTGCTTCGTGCCCGGGGTTATTCAGGGCCCATCACAGCGCTGTACCGTTATCCGCTTGATGCCTGGGGCCAGGCGCCTGCTCTTGGAAACGTGAGTGCGGGGCTCACGGATTACCATGTGGCGCCCCAGGTTCTCTATCGTCATCAGTTTTGGGAAAATGCCGCAATCATCAGGAACGAATTCGATAGTTTGAGAGGTTCGGGCACGCGCCGCTCCCTGCCGCTTCTGTACAAAGCGCTGAAAGAGGGCGGTTTGGTGGAAGCGGATACGGTCCTGAAACCCGCGGCTTATCAAAAGCTCGAAGAAACCGAGCCGTCAGCTGTGGATCTCCGAGCACTCAAGGAGATGACGGACCTCACTGAGATAAGTACGCGTGAGTTTTTGCAGAAGATTTTTCCCGCCGCGTCACCCGCAAACAAACTGACGTTATTTGATTTGGGCAGTGACGGAACCTTTCTTGAGAATCTCACGGAGCAGGACAGCGGAATGAATCAGGTTGTGCAGACAGCCTATGCGCTCGACAAAGACACTCTGCGTCTGTTTTCTCCAAAGAGTGAAGGCCCGGGCTTGGAAGGAAGCGAACTGGAAAAGGGGATAGCTTCCCGGATTGTCAAAGCCCGCGCCGGGGAGTTGACATCGCAGGTTGTTTTTATGAATGCCCCTTATCTCGATAAACGAGAATACCTGGAAACCATGGTGGACGAGGCGGCTTATCTTGCGGACCCCAAGGGGAGTGTCATTCTGCTCCGTATCCACGAAAATGACTGGGCTTACCGCGAGAGTTTAACGGCCGAGTTCCGCCGCTGGGGTTATTCCCTGATTAAAATTTTCCCCAAGGCGCCCCGCGATTACCCGTTTACACAATTCATCCGCGGCGGTGGAACAGGTGATGAACCTTTATACGTTTTTGCACGGGAAGGCGCGACAAGGGGAGCTCAAACGCGTTCTGAACTCCGCGCCGACAAAAATGAACTCGGTGCCAAAGTTTCCTACAATCAGCCCGAGCTTGTGTTTCTTGCTTCACTGGCCAGGCTGCAGGAAGAACAGTTCCCGCCGGAGGCACGCGCCGAAGAAACCAGGGACGGAATGTTTCTTCCTTCAGATCCCTTTATGGTTGCGCAGATCCTGAAGGAAGTCCTGACGGGCGGCGAGCATGTCATCGACCTTGGCAGCGGCAGCGGGATCGTGCTCTTTCTTGCCGCCGCGCTGGGCGCTGCAA
>CAYRBY010000215.1:0-2110 GCA_964422635.1 uncultured bacterium | reverse complement strand
TGGCGCTCGTGGTTTTCTCGGGCGGTGCTGACAGCAAGCGCTCCGAGCTGCGCAACTCCTACCAGGAGCCGGATGAGACAGGGGTTGCAGGAGCTCTTCCGGACTTGGGGAAATTCAAAAGATATTTTGAGAATAAACTTGTCCAGCCCGTTGTGCTTTCAGAGCAGGACGTGAGCCGTTATTTTGGACCCTCTGGATTGGAAAAAGCCGCCGCCGGAAATGTGCGTTATTATCTGCGCCTGATGGCCCCGGAAGATCAGGAGTTCCTTGATCAGTGGGAAGAACAGTTCGAGCGGGATACGGAATGGAAGAATCAGGAGACCGCGGCAGCAAGCTGGGAATACACCTTCCCGGAATATTTGAATCTGCCGGATTTATCATTCGGGCTTTTTTCCGTGCGCGACGATATTGAAAAGCTTGAGGGGTATGCGGGTGTGCAGGTTTCCAAAACCCCAGACGAAGGCGTCCGGATCACACTCGATCACATCGAGGTTTTTTACAGAAATATCGGAAGGAACGGCGATCTGAAAGGGGTTCCCGATGTTCTCCTGGATTATCTTTTTAAGGCAGCGGCGGAGCCGGAAAGCGGAATTAACAAGGGTTTCACCATGCGTGCTACTTCGTTGGGCGGATATGCGCTTGCCGAACGTTACCAGATGCAGCCCGAGTCCGGCATCCTGCATGCTTTGACACAGCTGCAGATTCAGGACTATGTAACCGCTGCCGGACTCCAGGAGCGGTTGAATGAGGTGACCACACGAGCGGTCCGCCGCATGGAAGAGAGCGAGGGGAGTGAGCTGAGAAGCCTCGTATCTCTTATTCCTCATTATCTGAAAACGGACATAGAAATTTCCGCTGAAGATGCGCAGGGCTATTTCGGAAAAGAGGCCGCCGAAAAGGCCCGCCGTGGAGGAGTGCAATTTTTTATCAGAAAGCTTTCTTTATACCGGGATGTGCATTTTTTAAAAGAGTGGGCAGCAGACTATAACGCAGACACAGCCTGGCAAGACAAATGGAAGGAGCGGCTTGGCCCGCATGAGATGGTTCCTCATTTTATGCGCTTTTCAGAACCCGCCATTGGTTTGATCTCGCTCAAAAATGGCAAAGAACGTTTGGAAGGCTTTATGGGGCTTAGCTCCTGGATTCAGGATTTCGACGACGATAAGCTTCACTGGACAACTTACCTTCACATTGATCAGATGGAAACCTATTACCGGAACCGCGGCCGTGAGGGAGATCTCCGAGGGGTTCCTGATCTGCTTTTGGATTTTCTTATCAAGGTGATAACGGATCCTTCCAGCACCATCCGTCACGGCGTGGGGTTGACACCCACAACCGACGGCGGTGATGCCATCGCAGAGCGCTACAAAATGTCGGCGGCAGATGGCGGGCTGCGTTATTTACCTCAAGAGACCGCTGTCAAAATCGCCGAGGAGAGGAATCTTAAAAACCGGTTTCTCCCGTCCCGTGCGGAGCTGACAACCCAGCTGTTGCTCGAGTATGCCTTGGATGCAGAGTCGCTCAATCAGGATTTCTGGAAATGGTTCAACTCGGATGTCCCTGCCCGGAAAGCGGAGCGTGAGCTTTTTGAGAAATTGATTACCGGAGACGATGAGGCTCTCCGCGCTTTGCTGAAGCAATATCCTGAAAAAATTTACGTGAAAGAAGCTGTCCGGGCTGAGGGAGGGGACGGCTGGGAGCTGAGCGGGCTTGAAGGCCGCACGGTTTATTTGAAGCTCTCGGAAAGCTTTGACGGGATCGATACGCTGCGGCTTAAAGGAGTCCGGCCTCGAAGGGATCAGGAGGGGGCCTGGATCGGTTATCACGAACAGGGTCGCGGTTTTGTTCCGGTGGACGTGGAAGCTGCGGCGCCCGGAGTACTCCGCTTCTGGAAAAAAACAGAGGGCTACAAAGTCTTTGGAGGCAGCAGCGAGGATTCTTCTCAGCGTGAAAAAGGAACCCTTCAGAAACTGCAGGCCTCAGAAGTCCTTTCTTCTCATGCCGATAAAGCCCTCGCCGTGGGGCTGTACAAGGATGCTGTTTTCAGCGGACAGAAGCTGGGGTTTGTGGTCATTGGCATGCACGGCGCCGACCGCCGAATTCAGCCCCT
>CAYRBY010000214.1:0-2200 GCA_964422635.1 uncultured bacterium | reverse complement strand
AGCCGCCGGATCATTTCTTCTGACTCATCATAATCACCTTCTCCAAAATGAGCGCCTCGAACCCGTCCGTCCTTATCAATAAAATACTTCGCTGGCCAATAACGGTTACTGTAGGCATTCCAGGTAGCAAAATCGTTATCCTGAACTACGGGGTATTTCACGCCAAGATCAGATAAGGCCTTGGAAACGTTTGACGGATTTTTTTCAAATTCAAACTCAGGAGTGTGTACACCAATAATGACCAGTCCTTTGTCCGCATAACGCTCATGCCAGGCCTTAAGATAAGGCAGGGTGCGGATGCAATTAATACACGTAAATGTCCAGAAGTCGACAAGCACCACCTTCCCCCGAAGATCCTGAATGTTAAGCGGCTTACTATTGAACCACTGCCCGCCAGGGACAATTTCAGGCGCTTCAGGATAAATAATTGCCGTTCCGCTATTTAAATTCTGCTGTACTTCCAGACCATTGCTCCGGCTCATAATAGAATCTAACGCTTCTTCGACATGCTTGTTTTTTTCAATTTGAGTGAGCCCTGCACCGTAGGCCGGGAAACGCGCCAAAATCCACGACTGGAAAGTCCGGTCATACCCCTGAAATAAAAAAAAGGCCAGAAGCACCATGATCACACCGAATCCTCTTTGGATCCCTGAGGCATTCGTTTTAAGCCATGAAACCCTATTCAAAAGACTGCGCCCTCCAAACATGATTACAAACATAGGAATTGCTGTTCCCAGCGAATATGCAACTGTAATAAAAACAGCTGCAAGAGAGACTGCATTGGAAGCCGCCAAGGTAATAACCGCCGCCATTATTGGGCCAACACAAGGGGTCCAGATAAGACCAAGACTCACCCCCGTTAATATTCCTGAAAAGAAACCGGCACCGATGTCTGTGGCTCCTTTTCGCCCAGAAAGAAATCGTGATGCAAGAATTTCAAATTTTAATTGCAGCGCAGGAACAATAAGAAAAAAACCTAGGCTGGCAAGAATCAGAATTGAAGCGAATCGAAGATCATCTGCTGAAACTCCGGTCAGCCGAACGACTGTCGAGAGGGTCAACGTAAAAAAAGTGAAGCTTAGGATGAACCCTGAGACAACTCCAACGGGTTTGGCCCGGCCAGGGCCCACTGCCCCTGAAAGAAGAATTGGAAGCACCGGCAAGACGCAGGGCGACAGGATCGTGACAACCCCTGCCGCAAACGAGAAGAAAAAAAGAATAAGCATATGGCATCTCCAGGTGGAAATTTATTGAATACGGTCTTTAGATGACGCCGGATGGAAAAGGATTCTACTTTTTTATACCGGAGATGCGGAAAGAGCCGCCTCAACCTTGCTGACAAAGGCCTTATCCGTTGGCTTGGTTGTAGAACCAAAACGGGCTGTAACCTCTCCTTGCCCATTGACAATAAACTTGCAAAAATTCCACTGGATGCTGCCCTTGAAAGGAGATTCCTCTGTAAGATACCGATACAACGGATGGATATTCTTCCCCTTAACTTCTATTTTTTCAAAAAGCGGGAAGGTTATTTTGAAGCGTAAATCGCAGAATTGTTTAATCTCTTCGTTTGAACCCGGTTCCTGCCAGCCAAAGTTATTCGCCGGAAAACCTAAAACAACGATCCCTTTATCTTTATAAGTCTTATAGAGATTTTCAAGATCCTCGTATTGCGGCGTAAAACCGCATTTTGAAGCAGTGTTGACGATCACCAAGGTTTTCCCCCGATAGTCGGACAACGGAACTTCTTCGCCGTTGATCTTTTTTACTTTGATTTGGTAGATTTTGTCAGATTCTTTCGAGGACATTTGTGCTCCTAATTCTGTTGAGAGACCGCAGGTACAGCCCCTGGTTCTTGAGAAGGCTCGGACCCCAGCGGTTTTGGTTCGCTTCGAATCCTCTTAAAGCGGCTGACCTCCAAATGTCCTGCCATGAAAGTAAACGTTTCTAACGTGTCATCACCATGAATACTTAAGACTTCGATAGAGTCCGGGTCCGGCGCGCCCACAGCACGAACCGTATGAAGGTCATCTGCGGCTCTCAGTTCATTGGTAGGATCTGAGACCAGTTGCCGTTGAATTTCATAAACCGTGTCATCGGGAACAGCTTCCTGGCTTTCCAGGTTACGGATCTGCGTTCTGGTAATTTTATTATCTTCTACAACATACGTATTTTCACGGTGCACAGGTCGCTCCTCTATTCT
>CAYRBY010000213.1:0-2204 GCA_964422635.1 uncultured bacterium | reverse complement strand
TTGTGCATAACTTACAAGATTTGATTCACTGGGGCGGCTACCTTGTTCTTTTCCTCATAGTTTTTGCAGAGACAGGTCTTCTTGTTGGTTTCTGCCTGCCTGGGGATTCGCTTCTTGTGACCGCAGGGCTTATCGCTGCTGTGGATCATCAGTTGAACATTGGCATTCTTATCGCCCTCCTTTCCGCGGCGGCTATTATCGGTGATAGTGTGGGGTACGCCCTTGGGTTTAAATTTGGTCCTAAGATATTTAACAAAGAAGATTCTCTTTTTTTTCACAAAGACCACTTGATCCGAGCGCAGAAGTTTTATGAAAAATACGGAAACAAAACAATTGTTCTCGCACGCTTTGTTCCTATTGTACGGACTTTTGCACCTACGGTAGCCGGCGTCGGGCGAATGAACTACAAACGCTTCCTCGTTTATAATATCGCCGGGGGAATTCTCTGGGTGGCCAGTATGACTCTTACCGGCTATTGTTTGGCGCAGGCGATTCCCGATATCGAAAAGAAAATCCACTGGGTTATTCTGATTGTCATCTTCCTTTCATTTCTTCCCCTCGTTCATGAGTGGAATCAGGCGCGCAAGCAGAAAAAAACTTCCTGATAAGCAGAGGCAGGAACTGTGGCGTATAAAAAAGTGTTGCGCCGTATTGCTATATTCAGTTTCTTTGCTGGGTCGATTGGCATTTGGTGCTACATCGATGATTTGATCACGCGTTTCCCTTCCATGGATTTTTCACGAACGCGGTTTGGTATTGCCTCCTGGTACAGCCAGACTGACGACAATATTCACGAGTACACGGCCAGCGGGGAGCCTTTTGATGACGCCCAGATGACCTGTGCATCATGGGGGTATGAATTTCGAGAGCAGCTGCTTGTTATTAATCTTTTTAATGGGCGCTGGGTAGTTTGCAGGGTAAATGATCGCGGGCCGGGCAAACGTCTCCGCCGGGAAATCGATTTGACCAAGGCAGCCTTCACAAAAATTGCCTCGCTTAGGAAGGGCCTTCTTTACGCTGTTATTATTCCCATAGGCAAAAGTTAAAAATGCCGGGTATACTTTCCCGATAAGGAGAACATACCATGTGTAAGGCTATTGCAAGAATATTAAAAAACAACTTCTTAGGGCTTCTGCTAATAGCCGAACTGGTTTCCGTGAAGTCTCTTGTTTTTGCCGAAGATTTGGCTGAAGCTCCGACGCTTGATGGTGTGATGTACAGCGCTGCGGAACCGGAAACTTCTGTGGCTGTCATGAATGGTGTCGCTCTTATGGCGGGAAGTCCAATCGGCACCTATAAACTAAAAGAAATCCGCCAGAGCTCCGTTATTTTGACAGACGCCGCTGGTAATGAAAAAGTGATTGGATTAAGTACGGCCAAACCCTCAAGGACAAACCGTCCCGCCGCTGCCCCTGTTCCCAAGGAGTTGAAAAAGGACAAGGTTGAAGGAGTGGCTGAGGGACTGAACGCTGTGCAGGAGTTTTTGAATCCGGCCAAAATTATGGAAAAAATGAAAAGCAGTCAAGTGATCATGGATTTGAGAAATTTGAGGGTTCAGGTCGCGATGTATAATGCCGAGCACGGCGATTTGCCGAGACTGGAAGAGCTTGTTGAAAAGGGAGAAGTTAACCCAGCATTTAAAGGCGGGGTCAAAGGAGGCTATCGTTTCAGGATTGTTGAAGGCAAAAAAGGACCCATGCTTTATGCTGATCCTGTAGATGAGGCATCCACGCTTGATCATTATATGGTAGATGATTGGGGAAATGTACGAAAAGAGATCGGAAAGCCCGCAAGTTATGACAGCCCTCTTTATGATTCCTGAAGTGTTTCTCAAGCAGCTTTTTCATCAGCCAGGGGGCTTAGCCAAAGCTCAACGTGAAATTGATTCCGGTTTCTCCGGATAATCCGTGTCAACGCCGACAAATGCATCGGCCTGCCGTTTCGGCAAAGCATTTTGACAGAGAAAGATGCAGGATTTCGTCCAAGGATGAGACTGCTTATTTCATTGACTGCTTCGGTTATACAATCCGAGCTGATGAGGTTTGCCTTGGCAATATGCATTCCCTTAACTTCTTCATTCGAGAATCCCAAAAGCCTTTCGGCGCTGCGATTTAAAAACACCACACATCCTTGATGATCTAAGGTCAGGACAGGCTCAAGAAGATTCGTCACAAGCTCTCTGTAATGCTTCTCACTGGTTTCAA
>CAYRBY010000212.1:0-2223 GCA_964422635.1 uncultured bacterium | reverse complement strand
ATCAAAAACCTTCCTTGAATCGTCAGCTTTGGCCATGAAACAGCAGCCCCCCTCAAGAAACCGCTGCCGCTACCGCCAAAAAGACGGCACTTACATTGCGGGGGACGCTGCGCGCTACGCCATCCTCTATGATGGGAAAGAGGCAGGCCTTAGCATCCACTTTGATATAGCGAGCCACGAATCGGCCTTGAAGGATCTGCGCAACACGGAAGAAAAATTTCAGGCTTTTATGGAACACAATCCCGCAACAGCCTGGATCAAGGATGAAAACTTCCGTTATGTTTACTGCAATCCGAATGTTGAAAATCTGCTTCAGGCCAAACTCGGTTCTCTGATAGGCAAAACCGATTTTGAGCTTTACTCCGACAACATTGCAAATCAGCTTCGGGAAAACGATATCCATGTCCTGCGCTCAGGAGAACCCCTCAAAACCGTTGAGGCTGTTCCAGACAAGGATGGCCAAATACGCTATTGGGCGGTCAACAAATTCATCATCCCCGGGCCAGACGGAACACGCATGATTGCCGGCGAAGCTTATGACATTACCGAACAGAAAAAAGCGGAAGAAAAAATCCGTTTTCAGGCTTCGCTTTTGAATCAGGTCCGGAATGCTGTGATCGTCACGACACGCGACATGAAAGTCATTTACTGGAACCGCTTCGCGGAAGTCATGTATCAATGGAAGTCCGAAGAGGTCATAGGCCGCAGCATTTTCGAAGTGGCGGTGCCCGAAAATTCCTGGCCTTTGGCTTCAGCCGTCATCAAAGAATCGGAACAGAACGGGCATTGGGAAGGCGAATTCGTTGTGCAGCGGAAAGACAAAAGCTGCTTTTCAGTTCTTGTGACAAATGCTACTTTGAAAAACGAGCAGGGTGAGGTCATCGGTTTCATTGGAATCACATCGGATCTAACGGATTACAAAGCCTCCCAGAAAGCGCTTCAGGAAAAAAACATCGCCCTGAAAGAAATTCTCGGCCAGCTGGAATTCGAAAAGCGGGAAATCCGGGACAAGTTGGCAGGAAATATTGATAAATTCGTATTACCCATTCTGAAGAAAATGAAAAAGAAGCTTGTCGCTGCAGACTCGAAATCTCTCGAGAACCATGTTGAAATGCTTGAGCGCAGCCTGCAGGACGTTGCCGCGCCTTTAAGCATCCACCTCTCTTCCAAACTTAAACGCTTGACCCAGAAGGAACTTGAGATCTGCAACCTTCTCCGCGGCGGCCTTTCAAGCAAGGAAATTGCAAAAATACTCGAGATTTCTCCAGCCACCGTAGAAACCCACCGGGTACGCATTAGACACAAGCTGAAAATTGAGGACCGTAAGGTCAATTTGACCTCCTATCTCCAAATCCCATAACCTGTATTTCAAATACAGGTTTAATACCGATTCTTACTGGGTTGCTTCGCGCTTAGCCTACAGGCATTATCAGGCGCATAATTGCAATCACTATCAACTTCCCCTTTTAATATGCTATTTGACCTATCGTCTTCTCATTCAAATGACACGTTCCGGCTCATGGTTGAGTCTGCGCCGAATGCCATGATCCTGGTCGACTATCAGGGCAAGATTATTTTCGCAAATCTGCAGGCGGAATCTCTCTTTGGTTATGACAAAGCGGAAGTTATCGGCGAACCCATTGAAATTCTGATCCCGTCATCTTTGGAAGCAAAGCATCCTGACCTTCGCGATAGTTTTTTCTCTCACCCCTCCGCGAGAACCATGGGTGCAGGCAGAGAATTATTCGCGCTTCGCAAAGACAAAAGCGTTTTCCCTGTCGAGATCGGTTTGAACCCTATCCGCACGGCGAAAGAACTTCTGGTCGTAGCCTCCATCATCGACATCACGCAGCGAAAGCAGGCTGAAAAACAACTCAGAGACAGCGAAGAACGTTTTCGCCTGACTGTTGAAAGCGTGAAGGACTACGCCATTTTTCTGATGGATCCGGAAGGCCGGGTCATGAGCTGGAATTTGGGGGCGGCCCGCATCATGGGGTACGCGCTTGAAGAAATCATCGGAAAATCCTTTTCGTGTTTTTACCCTCCCGAAGATGTGCGCCAAGGCAAGCCTTCCCGCCAGTTAAAAGCTGCCCTTGAACAGGGGCGCCTTGAAGAGGAAGCCTGGCATATCCGGAAAGACGGCACGCGCTTTTTAAGCAGCGTTATCATTACACCCATGTTCGGGGAAAACAATGAACTGCGCGGGTTTTCAAAGGTCACTCG
>CAYRBY010000211.1:0-2224 GCA_964422635.1 uncultured bacterium | reverse complement strand
CTTCCGGCCTGGAAAATGCCGAAGAAGGCTGACAAAGATGCCCGCATTGATCATCTCTTTGACTATCTTCAGAAAGAACTGGGCGGTTACCCCATGAAAAAGCGCGCGGAAGCGGGCGGGGTGCTTGCGGATCTTGTGGTGTCCGAAGAAGTGGCCATTGAATTCCAGCACAACCTTTCCACGCCGGCCCAACTCAAGAGCCTGATGGAGCGTCTGAAGGGTCTTAAAATGTGGCCTGGGATCATCATTGTGATCCTTACCGGAAAAGTTTCTGACAAGCTCCGTTCCAAGCTGGACGATTTTGCGAACGGGCTTAACAATGACCGCTGGTATTCTTCCGTGAAAGAAATCGTCACCATGAAAAAGGTCTGAGAGCCGCATGGCCTCTGAGCTTCTTCTCCGGGCCGAATCCCTGACCAAGCTTTACGGGGAGACGCTCGCGCTGGAGAACCTTTCCTTTGAGATCCGCACCGGAGAAATCCTCGGGCTTCTCGGCCCCAACGGCGCGGGCAAAACCACAACCCTTCATATCCTGCTCGGTCTTTTGAAACCCACATCCGGCCGGGTTTCCTTTCTGGGCCGTTCGCCGTTTCAGCACCGCAGTGAACTGGCCATGAAACTCAATTTTTCATCCGCCTACGGCAGTCTGCCCGGCAACCTGACTGTGAAGGAAAACCTGGAAATCGTCTCACGTCTTTACCTGGTTGAAAATGCAAAGGCCAAAATTAAAGGTCTGCTCGAACTTTTTGAAATGACAGCACTCACCAACCGTTTGTGCGGCGCTCTTTCTGCGGGTGAAAAAACCAAACTTAATCTCGCCAAAAGCCTGCTTAATGATCCGGTGCTTTTGATCCTCGATGAACCTACGGCCAGCCTGGATCCTGACATGGCCGACAAAGTCCGCCAGCTTCTTCAGCGCGTGCAGCGCGAACGCAGCATGGGCATTATTTACACGTCCCACAACATGCATGAAGTGGAAGAACTCTGCCACCGCGTGATTTTTATTCATAAAGGCCGCCGTATTGCGGAAGGCACGCCTGCGGAAGTGCAGAAACTCTGCTCCACCCGCACCCTGGAACAGGCCTTTATCAAAATGGTCCGCTCCGGGGATCTGTTCTCGGGAGAATCCCAATGACCGGTTCGCTGACACGCATTCATGCCATGCTGTGCCGCTATCTGTACCTTCACCGCCGCAGTCTTCCGCGCACCCTGGAGCTTGTTTTCTGGCCCGTGATGGACCTTTTTGTGTGGGGATTTCTCACGCTTTACCTCCGGAGCTTTGCGCCCGGCCTGAAAGGCGGTCTGGTGTTTGCGTTTTTGAGCGGCATGATTTTCTGGGACATCCTTTACCGCAATCAGCAGGCGGTCACGATTTCCGTGATGGAAGAAATCTGGCACCACAATCTTCTCAATATCCTGATTTCGCCGCTGCGTTTGTGGGAATGGCTGATGGCGACCTTTCTTTACGGGTTCCTGAAATCTCTCGTTATCACGGCGGTGCTGGCAGCGCTCTCGCTTTTTCTCTATCAATTCAATATGGCGGCAGGGCTCGGCCTTTCGCTGGTCCCGCTGGCGTTTAATCTTCTTCTCTTTGCCTGGATTCTCGGCATTTTCACTTCCGCCACACTGCTTTGGTGGGGGTATGCGGCTGAGGCCCTCATCTGGGGCATTCCGTTTCTGCTCCAGCCTTTGTCCGCGGTTTTTTATCCGTTGTCGGTAATGCCGGGCTGGGTACAGGGCATTTCGCTATGCCTGCCCAGCACGTATGTGTTTGAAGGCATGCGTGCCGTTCTCGCGGGACAGGCCCTCAGTGCTTCGTCTTTTTGGACAGGGCTTGGACTCAACGGTCTCTTTTTTCTCGCGGCAGTCGTGTTCTTTCATTGGGTTTATGGGCGGGCGCTTGTGACGGGACGGTTGGTAAGGGCGGGAATGGAATAAAGTAAAGACCCGGTTTTTGAAAACAGAAACTCTCTCGCCACGGCTTTGGCTTCCGCAAGAACTAACGGCGCTTCAGACGGGGACCCCGCACGGTTCCCATTCGGGCCCGCGTTTCCCCGTCCGGATCGCCGAAGTCTTGCTGGAACCCGCCGCCTATCGGCAATCGAGTTTCTGTTTTAAATAAATGTTTCTTAAATACCCTTGGCCAAAGAGTGGGGGAGGGGCGATGAAGTCCCAATGACTTCATCGTGCTCGCGGAACCTTGACGGTTCCGTCTTCGTAGGAA
>CAYRBY010000210.1:1169-2244 GCA_964422635.1 uncultured bacterium | reverse complement strand
ATATTTTGCCGAATACTTTTTACTTCCGTTTTTTGCAGACAGGAAGTTTGCTCAGAGGGATAGCTTATATCTCAGCTTTTTTTGTTTTTTACGGACTCGGAGCCTTCCCGTTTTTAGGTGTGCTCGCTTTATTACGCGGGTGGAAATCACCAAGTTTTTGCAAAACCGCCTTTCTCATGGTTTTGGGAGGATGGCTTTTTTATGTGATTCTTGCCCGCGGTGATTACCTCGAATTCCGGTTTCTTATCGCCATTCTTCCGCTTCTGTTCATTGGAATTGTCTGGACCCTCCGCGTGTGTGTTCCGCGTCCCTGGCTGAGGGTGGCCATGGCTGCGCTTATTGGGCTGGTGTCTGTCCAGTACCCAGTGTCTTATAACCGCATCCCCTGGGTCGTGGAGCTGCCCTATCACTATGATGTCATGGAAAGGTGGATTGGCATCGGGCAGGTTCTCGGCAGGGATTTAGGGGAAAACAAGGATGTCTCAATCGCTGTCGGCCCTGCCGGTGCGATTCCCTATTATTCCGGTCTGCATAGTGTGGATATGCTGGGCCATGCAGATCCCTGGGTTGTCCGTCATGGGGTGGTTCGGGAACCCACCTCTGCGTTTCTTGGCTCATGGCCTGGGCATGGAAAAATAGCGCCGCTTGATTATCTGGTGAAGAGAAAGGTTAATCTGGTAATGGCTCATCCCTGGTATATTAAAACACAAAGAATACTCCCCAAAGAATTCAGCCAGAATCAGGTCATGGAATGGGGCGAATACATGAAAGGCTTTAATTTTATCAAGGAAGGACAGATTCCGGCTGGTGCAAGGATGGTTCGCGTGCCCATCACGAAAACATGGGGTATTCTTATGTTGTACCTGACGCCCCATCCGGCAATCGAGCGTTTGCTCGCCGATGGAACATGGAAGGCTTATGGCATTCAGGGCGTTTAGAACAATGACCGGAAAGAGAGCTTTTCCCAAAAGCGGATTTTGCCGATAAAAGAGTGATTAAAGCAGTTAACCTGTGAGGTTATAAACCCAAAGCAAATGAAATCTGGCGAGCCCTCCTTACCCCCAAACGGCCCAAA
>CAYRBY010000210.1:0-1069 GCA_964422635.1 uncultured bacterium | reverse complement strand
CGCGAAGAGTCCCTTGCTATTGAAGCCCTCCAAAAAGGTGCTCAGGACTATCTCATTAAAGGAAAAGTTGAGCCTGAAGGTTTTATCCGTGCCCTCCGCTATGCCATCGAGCGCAAGCGGCTGCTTTTGCTTCGCGATGAGTTTGTTAATATTGTGAGCCATGAGCTCCGCAATCCTTTGGCGGTTCTGCAGGAATCTGTGTCCCAGATGCACGAAGGAATGCTGGGGCCGGTGACGAATGACCAGAAATACATTTTGGAGATGGCGCAGCGTAAGATCCGTGATTTGCGGCGCACGACGAGTGAGCTTTTGGATATGGCCAAGATCGAAAGCGGTAAGCTGCATCTCAAGAAAAGTGTTTTCGATATGAATCTCCTTGTGCTCGAGGTTCTCGATTTTTTTAAGCCGCTCGCGACGGGACGCAAGCTGACTTTAAAGGCTGATCTTCCGGAGAAGCCTGTCATGGTGGAAGGTGACCGTCAGCTCATTGAACAGGTGTATACCAACCTGATCAATAATGCTTTGAAGTTTACAGATAAAGGAAGTATTTCCTTACGCGTTAAAACAAAAGACGCCCATGTGATCTGCGAGGTTTCTGACACAGGGCAGGGAATCGCTCCTGAGGATCTTCCAAAAGCCTTTGGAAAATTCGAACAGTTTTCCGCTATCAGTGCCAGCGAGTTTGGAAGCGGTCTTGGGCTGTATATATGCCGGAGAATTATTCTGGCTCACGGGGGAACGGTTTCCGTTCAGAGTACGCTAGGGGAAGGGACTACGTTTTCATTTGTTCTGCCATTGAAACTAGCCTACTTTTAAAAGAAGTCTAAAGAAACAGGAGAAAGAATGTCTGACAATAAGCCCGTGAGCAGCGAAGCAGAGGGACTTGTTAAGGAGGCGGAAGTTTTTTTTAAAGGGCGCCAGCTTGATGAAGCAGGACAGTTCTACAAAGAGGCTGGGATCCTTTACCGGCGCCTGGCGGATCACTCCAAGGCTGCCTATTGCTTCGGACAAAGCTCTCTTTGCGAAAAACTTAAAACCGGACTTGAGCCATTACTTGAAGCCGCGAGTT
>CAYRBY010000209.1:0-2301 GCA_964422635.1 uncultured bacterium | reverse complement strand
TAATGAATCACCTTGGTGCGCGGGCGGCTCATCCATTCGCCGTACTGAACCATGTGCGACAAGGTCCGGGCCGCGGATTCCGGAAAGCGGTAGGCGGGCATATTCCACTTTTCTTCCAGTACTTTGACTCCGCCGGAAACATCCACAATCCCCATGAAACAAGCAAGCACCGGTTTTTCAGATTTACTGCTGATACGGCCCACAACCTCCGCAATTTCTTCAATATCGGTCATGGCCTGCGGGGTCAGAATGACAATGGCCGCATCCACGCCCTCTTCTTTTAAAACAACTTCAAGCGCAGCTTCATACCGCTCATGCTGGGCATCTCCGATCACATCGATCGGATTGTTAAAGTTGGCGGTCGAGGGCAGATGTTTACGGAGTTCCTTCTTCGTGGCCTCTGAAATTTCAGCCATCTCAAGGCCGTAGCGCACGCAGGCGTCCGTCGTCATGATTCCCGGGCCTCCTGCATTGGTGACAATCGCAACGCGGTTTCCCTTGGGAAGTTTCCGGAGCGCAAAGGCCTGAGCATAATCGAAAAGCTCCTGAACTGTTTCCACCCGGAGAATGCCGCCCTGCTCAAAAATCGCGTTATAGATTTCATCGGAGCCTGCAAGCGCTCCTGTATGCGAAGACGCGGCCTTGGCGCCCTGCGCCGTGCGGCCCGCCTTGATCGCTAGAATGGGTTTACAGATTTGGGCATCGCCCGTGATTTTGCGCGCGAGCTGAATCATTTCACGCGGGTGTGAAAGATTTTCAAGGTACATAAGAATGACATCGGTCTCCTCATCGTTACCGAGAAACTCCAGCAGCTCAAGCTCCGTCACATCGGCCTTGTTTCCCATGCTGATGAATTTTGAAAAACCGATATTGGCGCCTTTTGCGTAATCGAGTACCGACGTACAGAGCGCTCCGCTCTGGGAAATAAAGGCAATGCGCCCGCGCTTGGGCATCGCGCGGCCAAAAGAGGCATTCATCGCAACCTTGGGATCGGTATTGATAAGGCCCAGGCAGTTGGGACCCAGCAGCGGAATGCCATGCTTGCGGGCCAATTCCGTCAACTGTCTTTCAATGCAGGCGCCTTCTTCCCCCACTTCCTTGAAACCCGCTGAAATCACAACCGCAGCTTTTACGCCTTTGGCAATACAGGCTCGGAATGTCTCAAGACTCGCTTCCGCGTGAACAATCAAAATGGCAAGATCGATGGGGTCGGGAATTTCTGACACGCTTTTATAGCAGCGCACCCCCATAATGCTGAGCGCCTTGGGATTAACGGGATAAAGAACACCTTGATACCCGCCGGTGATCAGATTTTTAAAAACAGCATGTCCGACAGCTTCGGGCCGGCGCGAAGCGCCGATCACGGCAATGCTTTCGGGGTTGAAAATAGAATGAAGCGGATGTTTCGTCGTCATATCAAACCGTATCTTCTCGGGGGGGTCTGTTGTCAGCATAATGTTAAATTTTAACAGCGTTCACTGCAAGCAGCCGTGAGTTAACTCACAGCTCACCCTACTTCAAGCAAGATCAAAAAGTAGAACTTCGGTTCCGGGCCCTGCTTTAAAAAAAACTTCCAGCTCGGTTTCAAACGAAGCTCCGTCACCCGCCTTCAGGGTTTCACGCGCCAATTGAATCTCTCCCTTGGCCACATGCAGCCAAGCGTAACGGGACGGACTTAAAGGATATCGGAATTCTGCGCCGGAATCTGTACGGGCCAGCAGGAGCGCGGCATCCTGATGAATTTTCATAGAGCCTTCGCGCCCATCCGGAGAAGCCACCACGCAAAAACGGTCTTTGAAGGCATCCGAACGGAACGTTTTTTGTTCATACCCCGGAGTCAGACCCCGTTTTTCCGGCATAATCCAGATCTGAAGAAGATGAAGGGTCTCGGTATCGGAAGGGTTGATTTCGCTGTGCGTGATGCCGGAACCAGCTGTCATGCGCTGGGCTTCCCCTTTCTCGATAATGCCCTTTTGCCCGGTGCTGTCTTGATGCTGAACCCGGCCTTCGAGAATGTAGGTGATGATCTCCATGTCGCGGTGGGAATGGGGATGAAAACCATTGGAAGGCAGAACTTTGTCGTCATTGATCACACGCAGGGAACGGAAACCCATATAACGAGGGTCATGGTAGTCCCCAAACGAAAAAGTGTGATAGCTTTCGAGCCAGTCGATTTTGGTGCGGCCCCGCTCATGGCCCCGGCGAAGATGAATCACGTTCCGCCCTCCCCTGCTTTAGCCCCTGCCCGTTCTAGCTCACCGAGGCATTGGCGTTTGAAAGAATCCTGATTTCCCGCTGCGG
>CAYRBY010000208.1:0-2328 GCA_964422635.1 uncultured bacterium | reverse complement strand
TCTTCTACACCCTTCACGCCAAGCAGGGCGACAAGCTTCCGCTCGACACAGGGATCTCCTTTGTGTTCCCTGAGAAAAATGCTGTCACCACTCTGGCCCAGGCCAAAGTTCTGGAACCGGATCTGGATAAACTTTTTTCCGAAAAGTTTCAGCAGGATCTTGGCGGCCAGCTTTCAGCCAAGATTGGCGAAGAGATTAAAACGCTTAGCGGGCCCAATGCTGAGGATTTTAAAAAGGCCTTTGCCGAATTTATCCAGGTCTTCACAAAAAAGGTCATCCCTCAGACTCGTGAAAGCCTTGGGAAAATGATCAAACAGTACCCGGCTGCTGAGGCGGGCATCCTTAAACAGGCCCAGGATAAATACGGTACAGCGGCATCCCCGGCTGCGGCTTGATTTCATTCCGGTCTTCAACACAGGAGTCATTATGAACCAGCCGCGCATTCTTGCCTTCGCCGGCAGCACCCGTCAGGATTCTTTTAATAAAAAACTCATCCAGATTGCCGCAGCAGGTGCACGAAAAGCCGGGGCCGAGGTCACTGTTATAGACCTTCGTGATTTTCCACTTCCTGTGTTTGATCAGGATCTTGAAGCGCGCGAGTTTCCCGAAAATGCAAAAAAACTCAAGTCACTTTTTTTGGCCCATCAAGGCCTGCTTCTTTCCTGTCCTGAATACAACAGCTCCATGACCCCGGTTCTCAAAAATACGATCGATTGGGTTTCCCGGCCTCTTCCCGGAGAGAAATCTTTGGCTTGTTTTGCGGGCAAAACAGCGGGGCTTGTCAGCGCTTCACCAGGAGCGTTAGGCGGGCTTCGCGGGTTGGTCCATGTCCGGGCGGTTCTTGGAAACATTCAGGTTCTCGTTGTGCCGGATCAGATGGCGGTATCCGCGGCCCAGGAAGCTTTTCAGGCGGATGGATCTTTAAAAGACGCAAAGAAGCAGGAAGCGGTTGAGAATGTCGGAGCGCAGGTGGCAAAGCTTCTTATCAAGCTTCAGGCTGCGGTTTGAAAAACTTCAGGATGCGTATTCGAATTTGACGGGAACATCAATGTCGGGTCGCAGGCTTTTATGCGCAGGGCAGGTAAGTGCCGCCCGCTCCAAGGCTTCCCGCTTTGCGGGCTCGATACCCGCGGGCAAACGAAAGGTAACCGTCAGCCTGCCAATCCGGCGGGGATCGGAAACCATTTCCTTCGTCACGCGTGCCTGGGTGCCCTTCAGTTCGATGTTATGCCGGGCCGCAAAAATTCCCATAATGGTCATCATGCAGGAAACGAGGCCTGCGGCCACAAGATCGGTCGGAGAAAAGGCCTCGCCTTTTCCCATGTTGTCCTTGGGGGCGTCGGTTGAAATTTCCATCCCGGAAGGTTCGTGCTTCAGGCGGCAGCGCAAACTGCCTTCATAAACAAGATCAATATTGACCATGGACGCATTGTACGGCACTCTTTTAAGGAATTCAAACGAAGAAACAAGTTTAGAAAGCTCAGCGGGATGACGCTACATTACAGGAGTCCCTTTTAAAGAAAGCGGAGCGGATGAAAAAGAAAATCCTTGTCGTAGATGATGAAGAGTCCTTTGGCGATATCGTGAAGCTCAATCTGGAGTTTACCGAAGAGTACGAGGTCTTTGTGGAGCGGGAAGGCGCCAAGGCTGAAGAGGCCGCCCGCCGGGTGAAGCCGGACCTCATTATTTTGGATATGATCCTTCCGGACATGGATGGCGTGGCGATTTTTGAGGCCCTTCACCGTGATCCTGAGCTGAAGCAGATTCCGGTTTTTTTTTTAACGGCGTTTGTAGGCAGCAAAGAACGTAAGGCCCTCAGCGACAAGATCGGTATTAAAAATCTTGTGATTGAGTCAAAGCCCATCGCTTCCGAAGCGCTGCTGGAGCTTGTCCGCAAGCATGTCCGGCAGCCTTGAAAATACGGGGAAGCCTGTTGACAAAGCTCCGGAATTCATGCATGCTTTTAACGAATATGAAACAGCAGTATCGCACGGATTACCCGAGACCCGAGATTTAAACCGCAGGCAGTTATTGACCGCCTTGCGGTTTTTTTTATTTGTGTCCGGATGACCGGCGAGTTGAAAGGAGCCGCAGTAATGGCAAGAGGCAAAGTGAAGTGGTTTAACAATCAAAAAGGTTACGGGTTCATTACACCTGAAAATGGAAACGATGTTTTCGTTCATCACACCGCTATCCAGGGTGAAGGTTACAGGACTCTGGAAGAAGGCCAGGATGTCGAATTTGAGATCCAAAAGGGTCCCAAAGGCGATCAGGCAGTCAACGTTGTGAAGAAGTAGTGATACACGGATACCCGAAATGGCCCGGCAG
>CAYRBY010000207.1:0-2330 GCA_964422635.1 uncultured bacterium | reverse complement strand
GAAATGGCCTTATTTGAAAGTTGTTCAACTCCTGCGGGACCCCGGTATGAAATCCTTGAAAAGTTTCCATTCGCCTGAAAAAAGAAAGATGACCGAGGCGCAGCTTCACGACGCTTACCGGTCTCTGCGCAAGAGTTTCGGCCATCAGAAGTGGTGGCCGGGAGAGACGCCTTTTGAGGTGATGGTGGGTGCGATTCTGACCCAGAACACAGCGTGGACGAATGTTGAAAAAGCCATTTTGAATCTTAAAAAAGCCAAGGCTTTGACACCGTCCGCCATGCGGAAGCTTTCTGGTTCAGAGCTCGCCGAGCTGATCCGGCCGGCAGGTTTTTTTAATGTTAAAGCCCAAAGGCTCCGCCATTTTCTGGATTTTCTTTTTGAGGAGTATGACGGTGACCTGAAAAGGATGTTCCGTGAAAGGGGATTTAATCTCCGGAAGAAACTTCTGGCCGTTAAGGGGATTGGCCCTGAAACCGCGGACTCCATGCTTCTCTACGCGGCCGGCAAGGCCTTTTTTGTGATTGATGCTTATACGAAAAGGATTTTTTCCCGTCATGGACTCCTCAGTGACGAGGTTGACTACGCCTCCTGGCAGGAGGTCTTTACAAAAGCCCTTCCGAAAAGCCGTCCGCTGTTTAACGATTACCATGCCCAGATAGTCCAGCTTGCCAAGCAGCACTGCAAAGCATCCCGCCTTCTCTGTGAGGGCTGCCCTCTCCAGCGTTTCTTTTAGCCCTAACAGCCTAACGTATTTCTGTTAAATGGGTTACAGTTATAAGTTCCCGCCAGCGATTGTCTTCTATTATCAAAAACACGCTTAACCTAACAACTAATGTATAAAAAGTAACAAAAATATCGCCCCATCCATTGTCAACAATTCAATCGGGGGCTATACTTTTTTACGTATGGAAGAAAAGCCTAAAAAGAGATTGGGAGAGATCCTGATTGAAGACGGTCTTCTATCCCCGGAAGGGCTTCAGGAGGCCCTTGCCCATCAGAAAAAAGAGGGCGGGCTCATAGGTCAAATCCTGATTCAGCTGGGGCATATGACCGAAGAGGATTTGGTCAGTGCTCTGGGCAGACAGCTTCGCATGCCGTATCTTCCGCTGAATCAGTACGCCGTGAATATTGAAGGTGCCCGGGTTTTAGACGGGGAATATTGCCGGAAGAACATGCTTCTTGTTTTTGACTCCGACGACCGGCGCGTTTTTCTTGCGGTCAGTGACCCCTTGAACACGCAGGCTCTTGAAGAAGTCCGCGCGAAGCTGAATCTGAAGCCGCAGGTGTTTCTTTCCACGCCGTCTGAAATTCTGAACATGCTCGACCTTATTTTTTCCCGTGACGCAGCACCGCAGGTAACCAAGAAAAAAGCAGGCTGATATGATTTCCAAAGACAGTCATTTTGCAGACCTTCAGAAAATTCTGCTCAATGAAAATGTGCTTTCAGCCACGGATATGCACGAAGCCCTTCGTGAGCAGGCGGAGACGCATGAGCCGCTGCTTGATGTCCTTGTCCGGCAGGGCAAATGCGATGAGAAGAAACTGGTTCAGGTTTTAAGCCGCGAATTCGGCTTCACCGCCGTTAATCCGGCGGTTTTCATGATTGAGCCCGCAGTGATTGCACTTGTTCCCAAAAAACTTGCCGAGAAATATACCGCGCTTCCCATTTCCCTTTTTGAAAAGACCCTGACGATCGCGTTCGCAAATCCCTTGAACTTTCAAGCTACGGATGAACTGCATGCCGTGACCGGATATCGGATCAAGCCTGCGATTGCGCAGGGGAAAGTCCTCAAAAAATACATTCAAAAGTATTACTCTGAAACCGGCGCGTCGAGTGGCACCGCACAGGCCGCTCCCCAGGTGGATTACAACCAGGAGATGGACAGCATTGTCAAAGCCATTGAAGACGAACACTCCGATGTTGAGCTGCAGACTTCTGACCTGATGAAAGTCGCCTTTGAAACGCCGGTCATCAAACTCGTGAACCGTCTTTTGATTGAGGGTATCAAGCGGCGGGCCAGTGACATTTTTATCGAACCCTGGGAAAACCATGTTCGTGTCCGCGCCCGTGTCGACGGACTTCTGGAAGAGGTGATCCGTCCGCCGAAATCCCTGGCCTCGGCCATTGTTTCCCGCATCAAGGTCATGAGCGATTTGGATATTGCCGAACACCGCATTCCTCAGGATGGACGCTTTAAGGTCAAAGCCGAGAAACGGCAGGTCGATATGCGTGTTTCCGTCCTGCCGACAACATTTGGAGAAAAGGTGTGTCTGCGTATTCTGGACACCACAGCCCAAAGTCACGACATTTCAAAGCTTGGTTTCAATGA
>CAYRBY010000206.1:0-2356 GCA_964422635.1 uncultured bacterium | reverse complement strand
CACTCTTCCTAGCACTGGAGCCCCTTTGGCTCCAGTACAGTCGCGGAAACTTGTCGTTTCCGTCTTCCTAGTCTTTTCGGACAATTTTGGCGCCGTCAAAAATATCGAGGGCCTTCATAATGATATCGGGAAGCTGACCTCCGTCTGAGGTTCCCTCTGCAACGGGTCCACCAGCACCAGGAATCACGGTTTTGCCGGCCGCGGACTGAGGGCCTTTGGTAATCACAAATTCAATTCCGATTTTTTTTGTAAGAAGGACTTCGAAAGCTTCTTCGACTATTTTTTTATTCGCGCTTTTTTCAAGCGTTTCCTTGTGAAACTGAAATTCCGCAGGAAGCCCCAAAGTCAGCATGGCACCTGCGGTTTCTACAGGCTGCGATTCGGAAAGAAAAATTCCAATCGACATCCGCTTGCTCTTCACATAATCCAAAACCCTCGGCCAGGCTGCCTCAATCTCATTGAGGGTGAAGACGTCTCCTGCAGCCTTTTGGACAGCAGCAGGTTTTGCTGCCTGGGCCGGAACGGGCGCGCGGGTCACAGCCTCATCATCATCAGCACCGAGCCCAATTTCTTCTTCCGGTAAAGGGACATCCTCGACAACCGCGACTGCTTTCGGCGCCATAGCTTTTGGGGCCGGGGGTATGGGCGAAGGGACCTGCCTGGGCACGGCTGGAGACGCGGCCGCAGAGGGGCCGCTCCCGGAAGAAGGCTTGGGTGAAGGCGGCACAGACGGGGTAACCGGGAATGCAGCGCCTAAGTCCTCAAGGGATTTCAGGCCATCCATGTGAAGGAGTTTAAGCAAAACCGTTTCCACAAGAAGCCGGGCGGGCGCCAGATTGCGCCGGAGCTGCCCTTGTAGGTTGCTGAGAAGACTGAGCGCCAGTAAAAGCTCGCCTCTTGAAAAGAGCTTTTTTCTCTCTTGGAGTTTTGCAATAGCATCCTCCGACATCTCAATAAAACCTTCTGATTTTTCAGCGCACTGCAGCAGCAAAAGATGGCGGAAGATCTCCAGGAGCTCTTTCCCAAAAAGCAGCAAATCCTTACCTGCATCATAAAGCTCGCTCACCAAAGTGAAAAGGCCCTGCGCGTCCTTTTTCGCCAAAAGATCAAGCACACGGAAGTAATGGTCTTCAGAGGCTAGCCCCAAGAGGAACAACGCATCCTCTTCCTTGATCTTGCCATCAGAGAAACTGGCAAGCTGGTCGAGCAGGCTTTCTGCATCTCGCAGCCCCCCATCGCTTGTTTTAGCGATCCAGAAGAGTGCATTCTTGTCTGCCTTGAGTTTTTCCCGAGTCGTAATTTCTTCGAGTTTTTTTACAATTTCAGCCGTGGGAATACGCCGGAAATTAAAACGCTGACAGCGGGAAAGAATTGTAATGGGGACTTTATGGGATTCTGTCGTGGCAAAAATAAACTTCACATGGGGCGGCGGCTCTTCAAGAGTCTTCAAGAGCGCATTAAAAGCCTCGGTCGTAACCATGTGAACTTCATCGATAATGTAAATCTTGAAACTTCCGCTCGATGGTTTGAATTTAACTGTTTCGCGGAGGCTTCGGATTTCATCAATGCCGCGATTGGACGCACCGTCAATTTCAATCACATCAAGAGCGGAGGAGCGTGTGATTTCAACACAACTGTCACATTTACCGCAGGGCGTTTCAATCGGACCCTTCGCGCAGTTCAGCGCTTTGGCGAGAATGCGGGCAACAGATGTTTTACCCACACCGCGCGGTCCAAAAAAAAGAAAACTCTGGGGAATTCGTTTTTGACGAATCGCATTTTTAAGCGTGGTGGTCACAGCCTCCTGACCCACGACCTCTTCAAAGGTCTGCGGGCGGAACTTGCGGGCGTAAATCACATAATCCATGAATGGTCTTCCTTACGAATTCCATACTTCTGTTTCGTGGAGGGAATGAATGAAACATCCGTATGATGCGAAATACAGGCCTATTTATCAAGATATTCCTCCATCCTTTTGTGCTGCAGAGGGTTAAGGACATTTTGGCCTCCCTTCACCAACAATCATTTTATAGCTTTAATATGTTTTGCTTTGAATCTTTTTGATCTTTTTTGAACGTTTTTGATTTTAATTAAGTCAAAAAAGGCTTCATGGCTTGTAATAACGCATTACGGGGTTATATTTACTTTTAAAGATACTAAAACCGTTTAAGAACGGTTTGTCTTTATCAAAAAATTTCCTTGGGGTGAAAACATGAAAAAGTCATTCGAAAAGAGTCTGATCTGGGTCGTCACTGTAACGCTGAGCCTGAACGGCACGCCGTTCACTTCCAAGGCCTATGCCCAATTATCACCTGCGACAAACGACCCCAATCAAAAAATCATGGAAAAGGCAGCT
>CAYRBY010000205.1:0-2363 GCA_964422635.1 uncultured bacterium | reverse complement strand
AAGAGCTTCCAGTTTTGACGTTCTGAGGACGGTTGCCATGTTCGGGGTGATCATCATTCATTGCAATACACTCATTTCCCCGGAGTTTTCAGGAACCGCTGTCTTTTGGGCAGGAACGGCTTTGCGGTCCTTGAGCTGTTTTGCGGTGCCTTATTTTTTTATTCTTTCCGGGTATCTGTTTGTCGAATCGGCATCCCGAAGAGGAATTCCTGAGTCCGAGCTCTTCAAAAAATATCTTAAACGATTTGTACCGATTTTTCTGGCCTGGAGTCTGATTTATGCCTTTGTCCCGCATCGTTTTATGGAAACAATTCTGGACAAGGGGATCGTGGAAGGCGGGCTTAAGAGGTGCTATTGGCATTTGCGGGAAACTCTCGATGACTTTTTTATGCACCCGCTTTTATTTCTTTTCCACGGGTCCAGGATTCACCTGTGGTTTCTCAGCTCCCTTTTAATGGCGCTGGGGATGTGGTCATTTTTTAGAAAGTTTCTCCCAGGACGGGAAAAACTGTGCGTGTTTCTCGGGGCGATGGGGTATTTGTATGCGTCGGCCGTTGTGGTTTACTCGGCGCCGCTTGGAATCTCATTTCCTGAAAAATACACGGATGAATTTTACAGTCACGCGCAATCGCTTGTAGGATTTCTCTTTGTCCCGTTGGGCGCACTCATGAAAGTTTGCAGCTGGAGGGCATCTGCGCAAACGCAAAAGCTTCTCATTCTGGCGGGGCTCCTTATGATTGTTTTGGAGCGCTTTTTGCAGCAGCAACTCAAGGATCCCGCTTCCTTTCTGGTTCATGGGATTCTCTGGGGGACCGTGCCCCTGGCGGCCGGTATCTTTCAGGCCGCCCTGGCGCATCCCGATTGGGGACGAAAAACTTTTTTTGAAAAATTAGGCCCGGACATGCTGGGGGTTTACCTGATTCACTATCTTGTTTTTGAAGCGCTGGTCTTTAAACCGGCTGTTGTTATGGAGCTGCTGCGTCCGCTGCTGATTTTTGGTGTCTCAATGGGTGCGGTCTACATAATTAAGAGGATAAAGCCTCTCGCTTTTCTCGTAAGCAGTTAAAATCGTTTTAGAGTGAGCTGGAAGAGCTTCGCTGAGAGCCGTAAACCGTGGGGGATAACTGAATTTTGGAGGAAACAGGAAAACTAGAGAGGGTTAAGCGCGTCCGCTGACTTCGCCGGTTTCCGTGTTAACACGGACGACGGTGCCTTCTTCAATATAAAGGGGGACTTGTACGGTCAAACCGGTTTCAACCGTGGCGGGTTTTTTGGAGCTGCCTGCTGCGGAAGCCCCTTTGATCGGGGGGGCTGTAGAAATGATTTTAAGTTCCACATAAGGAGGCAGTTCCAACGAAACGACCTGCCCGTTGAATTTTAAGGCCTGAAGAGCCATGCCTTCCTTTAAAAACTGTTTGGCATCTCCGAGCTTCTCCAGACTAAGGGAGAACTGCTCATAGGTGGTTTCATCCATGAAGTGGTAATCCGTAGGATCTGAATATTGAAAAGAAGCCGGTGTCAGCTCAACATCAGGTTCATTGAATTTTTCCGATGTCTTGAATGTTTTATCCAGCACCGCATTATTCAGAAGATTCCTAACGCGCGCTTTGACCATTGTTGACGCGCCGCGGGCAGACGGGGAAGCAAAGGTGACTTCCAGCACGGCAAAGGGCTGGTCATCAATAAGAATATGGTCTTTTCTTTTGAGCTCGTTAGCATTGATCATGGGGCGTTATTATCCTTAAAAAAGTTAAAATTGCAAGCCCTGGATCGCGCGCCTCATTCTTCTATGGTAATATTTCACTACATTAGTTTTATAAACGGTTATTCTCCCGGCACCTGGAACAACCGCTGAGGAAAAAACAAAGTACTGCCGGCAGCCGTACGGACTTAGGGAGCAATGATGAGTCTTCCGGAATCAGAAATCCTGAAAAGAATTCAACAGCTCGAAGAAAAAATTTCCATTTCAAGTTTCCTGGCTTTTTCCTATGTTCAGGCGATTTTGGCGCTTTTAAACGAAAAGGGCCTCGTAGAACAGAATGAATTTCAGGCTCATCTTGAGAAAGCGAAGCAGGAATTGTCAGGGATGATGAAGGATGCTGAGTTTTTCAGGATGATGGGGGACCTTGGAAAAAACGGCGGTGATGGCTCCAGGCCCGTTCAGGGCGGCTCTGATCCAGCCGAAACATAAACACGCGGTACAACCAAAGGATGCCCCTTGAAAATAGTTGCGGATCTTTATGATGTTCATGGCCGGCTGATTGCAAAGGAAGGCAGTGAAGTCGCTGGCCCGCTGATCCGTGAAGTCGTCAAAAAAGGGGCCTCTCTCCAGAAGCGTTTGGTAAGTCTCAACAGGCCGGCCT
>CAYRBY010000204.1:0-2421 GCA_964422635.1 uncultured bacterium | reverse complement strand
ACCGGATTCTGGTGCTTGCGTCGGTCTACTACAGTGTGGGCCGGGACACCCTTGACTTTGCTGATTCGGCCGAGTTCCGGGAGCGGATTAAGTATGCGCTCAGAAAGATCTTCGCTCTGGAATCCCTGCAAAGTGAAATGCTTCCGGAAAACTTTATAACGGAAGCAGATGCGGCCCGGAACAAGGCAGAACAGGAGCGGCTGATTGCGAAAGGCTATGACCCGTCGCTCTGGAAAGAGGGGGTCACAGTGGAGGTGATGGCCGGGGCCGGCATGACGGAAGAAGAAAAAGCGTATCAAAGAAAAAGTTATGCGCGGCAGGTGCGGGAAGTCCTGAATGGTCTCGGGATTGCGAATGCTGAAATTCCCGACGAAGTGCTTTTTCATCACGACACGGCGAAGGTTTTTTTTGAAGAGCAGATTTTTGGCAATGAAGAGCAGAAGAACCGGGCGATTCAGAAAGTCCTTTTGGAATTAAAGACGAGCCGAGGGCAGAAAACCGACGCCCAGCTGATGCAGCAGGCAGAAAGGGTCGTGGACACTTTTATCAATAACCTTCACGATGTTTTGTTTGTGATTGAGGGGATGGATCGTATTCCGATCCTGGATCAGACTTCCCGGTATGAACCTGTGACGCTGGTGCTACGGAAGAACATTCTGGACGAGAGCGGAGTCGGTCTTTGCAACGGCTCCGGGTGTTTTAATCCAGTAACCGGAATTCACAGGGAAATGCCTTTTGTCGGAGCGGTTGATGCGAACTACTTTACGGGGATTATAAAGGACAAGAACGGAGAGCCTGTCTCCACGGCCGTGATGGCATTCACGGATGCAGGAGTGGTTGTCTTTGGGGAATACAACGGATCATCTTACGGCCTGGATGCGGTTTGGGCCGAAGGCTGGAAGCGGCTTGCTTCAAAGGTGCCGGCCATTATTTTGAATGAGACCTCTGCGGGCCGGATGAATGCCGGAAGGCAGGAGTTGGGTAAGGTCAATAACTCAAAGGACCAAGGCCCTTTTGTGAAAAAGGCGACTTTGTGGACTTCTCCGTATTTTGATTTTGGCGCTGTAGTTACGGCGCCTCATGACGGTCTTGAAAAAGGTGATACGCAATTTTTTCTAACGAACACACTTACGATTACGAAGGACTCTGTGAATCAGGAGGAATCTAGAAAGGCCACGGAAAAAATGGCGAAGCAGCTTGCCGGGTATAAGGCTGCCCAGGAAGCTCTGAAAGCCTCCGATGTCACGGCAGTTTTCCGTGCAGACCTTGATGCAAAGATCTGGGCCCTGCAGCGGCAGTGGAGCAAGAATCCGTTTGCGTTGATCGGCCGCCTTAACGGGCTTATCAAAAAAGACGGGCTTGAGGCCGTGGCTCGGGGCAATGATGACTTTCACGCGCTTGTTGCCGGATACTTCGGTGAGGAAGCGGAGGAAGAAGTGAAGCTCTTTGAGACCATTGCGTTTGAAGCAGCTGCCGCGGCACGCTCCGAGCTGAGGTCGGAAGCGGAAGGCGCTCTCACGTGGGACGCTTTCAAGCAGGTGATTGCGGCGGCGAATCTCAAGTATATCGATAAGGTTCAGAAAGGCGACTGGGTATCCTGCGGTGCTTGTTCAGGTGCGATTGCGTCGGACCTTCGGGTTTTGTTTCCGGGAAGCTCTTCCGCGCAGACAGAGGTTGTGAAATTCCGGGAGGAGAGCCTCCGGGATGAACGTGATGTGCGTACCCTGGAAGCTCTTTTGAATTTTGTGAGTGTTTATGCAGGCAATAGCCCGCGGATGATTCCTGAATATCTGGGAGTTCTTTTTAAAAAGGATTTTGATACGAGGCAGTTGAACCTCGTGAAAATTGCCCAAACCCAGGACATCCCGGAATACGAAGCCTTTTCACAGGCGTTAAGAAAGCAATTTGAAGGGCACCTCGAAGATTTGTCTGCACTTTCTCAGCACATCCGGTTTTACGCGGCCGGCTATCCTGATGCGCCTTCGCCCGAAAGCCTCGAAATACTCAAGAAGTTTAAATCCGTTGTACCGTTTCCCGGGCTCTCGCTGGCTTCTCTTTCGGAAAGCTACGGGGCATCCAAACACAGGGTGGCCGTGGCCCGGATCGAAGGACGCCTTCACGTTATTGATCTTACTGTTTCGCAGTATGATTTTGCGGCGTATCCGACCCATCAGGTTGTGATCATTGAAGACGCTGACATGTCCAAGCTTGTGCGGGCCGGGTACATACTGACGTCTGGAGATTTGTCGCGTGTGAAGCTGGAAGACCGTATTGAGGACCGGAGGTCTGCCCCGGATTCGTATCTTCCTTTTCTTGAAGAGGCCCGGCAGGCTACTTCCCGGTCTGAGCTTCGTTTGAACACTCTTTCACCGGAGGAATTTCAGGGGATTGCGCTGGCCGCGGCCGGAGCAGAATTGGCCC
>CAYRBY010000203.1:1718-2459 GCA_964422635.1 uncultured bacterium | reverse complement strand
TTGATGCGTCCCGCAGTCTTGTCAATACATGGAATATCGATGCATCCCGCGCCGGACTCACCGCGCTTCTCCCAGAACTCAATGCGGCTGCTAGCCGTATCAATACCCAAAAACAATCGAATGCTTCTCAGGCCGCATCTATGGCTCAGGGAGAGACCTGGTTTGCAGAAAAAGAGCAGGTCATTCAGGAACTGATGACTTCTATGGATGCCCTTGAAGCAGATTTGCGCGCCCAGCAGGACCCCAAAGCCACGCGCGCCGGTGTTGAAACCTACACCACACTTTTTGATCAGCTTGCCGGCCTTGTCAATGAAGCTATGAAAAAACTGATGGAAGGATCCCGCAGTGAGTCGATGGAGAAGTCGCTGGATAAGTTTGTGTCCGCTTATCATGATTACGGTCTTGCGCTTTCTGAAATGGATCGCCTGGCAAGCCTTCGTGAGGGCGTAACGGACAGCGGCGCGGCAATGCTGGCCGAGATCCGGAATGCTGAAGCCAAACTTCTTGGCGTCAGCGCGGATCTGGCATCATTGAATGATGCATCATTGGTGATACCCGTGCGATTAAACAGGGAACAAGGTGTGGAGAGTGCAGTATACATCAATGAAGACTGGAAACCTTCCGCTATTTTTTCATTGAGTGGTGGTATACGCTATAACTATTATGCGTTTATGGGACCACATACGTCGTATGAATACAAAGAGAACAGTGCATTAACCGAAGTGAATATTGTCGATACTG
>CAYRBY010000203.1:0-1708 GCA_964422635.1 uncultured bacterium | reverse complement strand
CCGGGCTGGCGCGGAAAGCTTCCTTAGCGAAGCGTCAGAAAAACTGGATATTCTTGGAGAACTTCGTTCGGTGAACGGCGGAACGCCTCAGACAGAGCAGGCGTACCTTGATGCCAAAGCCGCCTTTGAACGGGTTACTGCCGCTTTTGATGCGGCGTCCAAGAAAGCCCTGCAGATTGAGTTTGCCACGGGTGACCGTGCCCAACCTGGCCGGGAAATGGACAAGCTTTATGAGCAGATCCGTGAACTTCGCAACCGGATCTTTGAAGTTTCTTCCGGCTCGGAAGCGGCGATGAATCTTGAAATGCTCAAACAGCTTAATAGTAATTTCTCTGCCTACATGACGGCGCTGAAGGCCGCTGCGGAATCCCTGCCTTCTGACAAGGATCTTGCCGAACTCGCTGTCCGTTATCAAAGCCGCCGCGATGAACTGACTCAAGTGGTCACGGAGTCTTCGGAAAAAGCAGCCAAGATCCAGCTGGCGAGCAGTTTGGCCCGTATGAACAATCTTGGCGAATTATCCAAAACGTTTTTGGCCAAAGCCCAAGGCGCCCTCGAAGAAGGGCTCCGTCAGGCAGCCCTCGACAGTATCCATTCTCTTCGTGACGACGCAGAGATGGCTCTGATGCAGGCCCGTCTAGCAGCCGTAGGGTATGAATCTCAGCAGGATGTCACGGCCCTGCTGAGCAACATTCAAGACAAGTTCAACCAGATTCTCAGCGATGTCAAAAAGGCCGACCAATCAGTTGTTACAGGGCCTCTTGCTTCGGGCGGAAATAAGGCCCTGGCTGATCTTTTGAATGATAATAAAGCTTTCCTTGGCAGCTTGTCGCTCTTGAGCAGTGCGGAAGTCAATACGGCGAAGACTGAAGCCCTCGCTGAAGTCGGTAGCGAAAACGCTGAGCTTTCCACGCAGGTCATTGAAGCGATGCGTGCGTATTTGAAGAGCGGCAAATCCGGCATTACGGATGTCGCTGAAATGGAACGCGGCGAAGGACTTTTTGATCTGATCCTAGCGAACCGCAAGATCTTAGACGACCGCGCGCGTCAGACAGAAGCTGATCAAACCGACGGCGTTTCCCTTAAAAATGAAATCCTTCATGACAGGGAAATTCTTGAATATGCCCTGAGCCTTGTTCAGCGTGTGATTGACGGCACCAGCGGCGGCATGGGCGGCTACGGTGGTATGGGCGGCTATGGCGGCATGGGCGGCTACGGCGGCGAAGAAGGCGGGGAGTACCTTGGAAACCTTACGACAACAGATGCCCAGAGCATACTGCAGTTTGCGGACTATCTTAAAAACCGCGCACAAGACCGCCTGGAAGAATTGAATAATCTTTCGGATGCCGCTTCTCAAACCCGTTCTGACGCCGATCAGGCCGTAAATGCCATGATTCAGGCAGTACAACAGAAACTGGCCCTGGCCCAGCAGGCTTTCTGGATGGGACAGCCGAGAAAGAGTTATGAAGAGGCTAAGGATTTAAGCCGTGTAGTCCGGATTGATGAACGCGATTTCGAGAAAGCTTACAAAGATCTCCCCGTTCAAACTATGAGAGACTTTGATATCCGGAATGATTTCTTTGCCATGATCAAGGACCGTGTCTTTGACCTTTATTATGAAAATCAAAAGGCGTATCGCGAAGACCGTGCGCAGCAGAGCCTTCAAGATCATTTGACGGCGGCCTATGATGCGCTGACAAAGGTGGGT
>CAYRBY010000202.1:0-2471 GCA_964422635.1 uncultured bacterium | reverse complement strand
CATGTCCAAACTGGCCCCGCAGCGGCCAGGCAAAACTCATCATGATAGCCGCAAGGGCTGTCATCATGATCCTGTACCCCAAAGAATTGCAATTCATGGCACCCTCCCCGGATGTTTCTATCCATCCATCATCGGGTCATTCAAAAAGAATCTTGAAAAATTCCAGTCCGCCGTTTGTGTCTGACTGCCGCGCAGAGCGGCCGCATTTGTCAGAAAAGTCTGACAAAAAACTCGCTTTTCCCGCTTGAGTCTTCGAGAGGAGCGCTTGGCATGGTTCTTGTGATTAGTAAATTGCTTCGGGACTTCACGGAGTGTTCAAGCGCCAAAGGGAGGACCTATGAAACTAAAGGAAATTATGACTCTGAACATCGAGGCCATCAGCAAATACGCATCACTTCAACTCGCTGCCATACGAATGAAGGAACGGAACGTCGGAGCTTTGCCCGTGTATGAAGGGCTTGAGCTTGTTGGGGTCGTCACAGACCGGGACATCACGGTTCGCGGGATCGCCGGAGGCAAAGATCCTGCAAGGGCATCCGTGATGGAGGTCATGAGCCCCCAGGTCCATGCTTTGGACGAGGAGAAAAGCGTTGAGGAAGCAGCAAAATACATGCAGGAAAAGCAGATCCGAAGACTGCTGGTCGTCAACAAACTTCTGGATGTGGTGGGAATTGTTTCACTGGGGGATATAGCCCTTGAAAGCGGCGACAAAAAAATGACGGGTGAAACGCTGATTGATATTTCCCGGCCTTCCGCAGAGCAGGCAAAAGCGTCTTAATAAAAATAGTGCCAACCAGGTCTTACAAAGGAGACTGTCATGCAAAAAATATCGTTTGAAACAATCACGAAAGAGGAGCTTAAAAAGAAACTGGACCGGCAGGAAGATTTTCAGCTCGTCAATGTTCTTCCGCCGATTTATTACAACCTCGGATTTATTCCGGGATCAAAGAAAATTCCGGTTGAGGATCTTGAGCGCCGGGAGAAAGAACTGAGCAAAGAAAAGGAAGTCGTTGTTTACTGCGCCAACGATGAGTGCAAGGCCTCTCGTCAGGCTGCGGAAAAGCTCGCGGCTGACGGGTTTGATGTGAAAGTTTACACAGGAGGAATCTCAGAATGGACACAGTCGGATTATCCGACTGAATAAAACCCTTTCCCCTGAAAAGTAAAAAGCAAGCTGTTCTTAAAGCAAACCATTTCCCCATCAAAAAAAGGAGAATCGGTTATGAAAACAACAAATAAAAACATCGCTATTTTGGGAACCGCGGTCTTGATTGTCACCGCTTTCGTGACTGGCGCTTCGCCGCTCGCCAGAGCAGAGCTGTCAGCGCCTGACACCATTAAGATCCTTAACAACCTGATCCACACGGCCAAAGACGCTCAGGATGGTTATAAAACTGCCGCCGAAGGCGTGGCCGCCGCAGACCTCAAGACTCTTTTCAGCAAGAAGTCGCAGGAAAGAATGGAGTTCGTAACAGACCTCCAAAACAAGGTCATTCAGCTGGGCGGTGTCCCTGAGGACGAAGGCACTGCAAAAGCTGCCGTTTACAGGGGCTTCATGAAAGTTAAAGCCGCCGTAACGCAGGGCGACGCTCATGCTGTTGTAAGCGAGACGCGCCAGGGCGAAGGCGCTGCCGTGAATGCCTACGAGGATGCCCTTAAAACGGACCTTCCCGGCAATGTAAAGCCGCTCATCGAGGATCAGTCCAAGAAGGTCCACGATTCTCTGGAAGAGCTGAAGCGCCTGGAAGCGATTACTAAAAAGAGCTGAGTCATTCGGGCAGGCATTGCGTAAAAAAACAGAAAAGGGGGCGGCATCACCGCCTCCTTTTTTGCCCCTCGTTAGGAATGGAGACTTGAAATCAATTGGTCAAAAGCTGCGCTGGCATTATCGAGAACACTGGCGGGGCCTGTGGCTTTCAAAAAAACAAATCCTTCCGGCGCTGAAATAATCGCTCCCAGCATGGCGTAATTTTCAATGGGTTCACCCTGGGCCATCATCATGGGCCCGCCGGAGAGCTGATACGTCCCCCGCAAAGAAACGACCGTTACAGTAATTCCGTTGATTTTCTTTTCTTCAGTTTTTTCTCCCGCCAACAGCGTAAACTGCGCCTTCCACCGATTCACGTTTGACTGGATGTCGCCTCCCATTCCAGGCCCAAAATGAAAAACAGCCAGTTCCCCATTCTCCCCCTTTGCTCCCGGAATGCTGAATTGAAAAGCGCGCATTTCAGAAGACGGCGGCGTTTCCGTCCATGCCTGCGGAATAGAAAAGGAAACACCAGCAAGGGATTTCACCGAATCTGCGGCTAATGCTCCAGCCGCGCCGAGAAGAAGAACAGCGATTAAAAATCCAGTCTGCTTTTTCATGTCTGCTCCAAGGTCAAAAAAATCATTCAGCGATACTTACCAATCAATAGGGAAATAATCTTTCAGGAATTTTCCGCACCAGTGTTTGCCAGTCAGAATACCGT
>CAYRBY010000201.1:0-2489 GCA_964422635.1 uncultured bacterium | reverse complement strand
CGATGGCATAAACGGGTTCCCACGCCAGCGGATTGAATTTAGCCTTGAATGTGTCGAGTCCTCTAAAACTGAAGAAAAGATTCCCTCCGGAATAAAGCCAGCGGAAGAAAGCCTGAAGCCACGCAGGATTTTTTTTATAGGAAAGTCCGGCTTGCCTTGAAAGCGGTGCGAGTCCGAGCGTGGCATAGGTCGAACCTTCCTTCGCGATTAAACTCATGACGTGATGGATCAAAAGTTCCGTAGTGCCTTTTGCTGTGTCGAAGCCTCGGATTAAATGTTCAATAAGCCAGCCGTTTCTTGCAGGGACAGGGGCGATGACGGCGAATGCAATGACCCGCGACTCTCTCATGGCCGCGAAAAAACGAAGCCCTGACGCCGGGGCATGCATCGCAGGGTCCACAAGAAATCCCAAGCGCGGAAGTCTGCGCTTTTTAAGCCATTCCTTAAGGCAGCGGCGGTACGACGGATGAGAAAAAGCCGTTTCCGCCGAAACCTCCTTGATCTGAACACCCCGCCGTTCAGCGCGTTGAATGAGTTCCCCGACAGATTTTTTTGACGAAAGAGACTCCGTCCATTTTTGAGGGTTCCATACCGGATGAGCACCCAGAAGGATGACCTTATGGCGGGCGCTTTTTTTAAGAAATTCAGTAAGCCAGGATTCCGCGCAAAAATAACAGACGGTTTGGCCTTTTGCGTCTGCTTCTTCTTCAAACTCCTGTGCTACAGGATTCATCAGGCTGATGTCCGTAACCGGTGCGCCGGCCACAATGCGGGTGTTCCGGTACTGCTGATAGCCAATGACTCCGCTGTTATTCCGGCTGAACCACAGAGTCATTTTGGGGTTCAGGATTTTCCAGGCCATGCTGTTGCGGCCGTACATGTTCAGAAGGCTTCGGGCCTTTGCCTCCGCCTGAGCCGGACGAAAAAAAGAAGAAGTGTTTGCGTTTGCCATGAGTTATTATACCGCTCGTTACAAGTTTGACCTTTTTAAAAAGGGGCAATGTATCCCCACAGTTCTATAAAAGGTTTCAGAGAATGCCCTTTCTCTTTTTTCCACTCTTCGGATTTTTATTCTTTCTGTTTGTCGGCCTTCGAAAACTTCCCCGTACTCAGGCTTTTGTTCCCGTTCGGTTTTTTCTTATAGGCTGCGCAACCGTTGTTATTTTCTTTATCATTTTACTGGCATTCATATCTTTTCATGGTGGGCCGCCGGATATGGCTGGTTAACATTTTAAACCTGGGTGACGGGGGCGTGGTTACCCGGGGGCTGTAAATTGGAATTCCACTTTTGAATCTGTCGTCTCCAGAGTCTTTTTCACCCTTCCCAGCTGTTCATGCCAGGCAAATACCTGGAACTTTCCTTCAGGAATTTTTGGGATTTTAAAACGGCCGTCTGTGTCCGTCACGGTGAAATAAGGATGAGTTTGAATGAATATCACTCCGTTCATCCACGGGTGTACGGCGCAGCGAAGCCCGTGCGGACCGCCCTCAGAAAAAATTTTTCGAACACTGTAACCGGGCTGCGGAAACGTGAGATTGAAGATATTCCGTCCTTCCGGCGTAAAGCCCATGACCCCGTGCACGGTCGCGTCAAGGGTATGGATTTCTACCGGGATGCCAGCCGGCGCGAGAAGAACATGCGGGGTGAAATCACATTGAGCCTGATCCATCTGGTATTTCTTAAGGGTAAGTTCCTGGTAGTGATAGGGTGGGGCTTTGGACAAGTCCCCTTCGATCCAGATGACGGTGTTGGCGACCCCGCCGCTTTCAGAAACAAGAAATTGACCGGGCTGCTTGACCATGCCGCACACCTTCCAGTATTCCGGGGGGACGGCGATGGCCTGCTCCACAGGGCGTTTGTTGACTGTAACAACGCCCTCCAGGTTCCGGGCTTCGGCTCCGGAAGGCATCGTCAGGACAAGGGCTAGAGCGATTCCATAGAAGAAGTGGGTTCTACGTGCCTTTGTGCTGCGAAAAAAAGGAGCTGGAGCCGAAAATAAACCTTTAATAGGTTTGCAGAATGCGGCAATGCCTGTTATTTTTTTCTTAGAGGATATTTCCATGAAAGTGACTATAAAAACTATCCTGCTGTTGGGCGCGATGCTTTTTGTTGTTACGCAGGTTGCTTATGCTCCAGCTCTTCCTGTGGAAGAGGCTCCTGAAATCCCTGCCGGATTAGCGCCCTATTTTTTAGTGGGATTAACCAGCGGTGCTTTTCTGATTCGGCGCTTTTTCAACCGGAAAGACAGTTAACTTTTTTCAGTTGGTTTTGTGCCGAATTTCTGATAAACCCAGCAGGTCCACCCCATAATACCCGCGCTGTACAAAAGCCAGCCGACGTTGCTGTGAAAAAGCTGCAGCATGGCAGAGCTTCCTTCTTTTGAAGAAACTTCCCCGGTAATCGCGTAGCCGTAAATAAGAAACGCCATCAGACGGAAGTAATTCAGAACCAGCATAAGACCTGAGCCGGCCGCAAAGATTTTAAACAG
>CAYRBY010000200.1:0-2495 GCA_964422635.1 uncultured bacterium | reverse complement strand
TTTAGGTCTGGATATTCCGGAGCGGGTTGCCGGCATCGACCTTTTTACGAATATTGTGGCGCGTGCACCTGAAAAGGGATACCGCATTTACCTGCTTGGCGCAAAAGAAGAAATTGTGAAGCGCGTGGCAGAGGTTTTTAAAGAGCAGTACCCGGGCGTTCAAATCGTGGGTTACCGGAACGGATACTGGAGCGCGGATCAGGAAGATAGTGTGGTGCAGCATATTGCCGATGCCAGGCCAGACTGTCTGTTTGTCGCAATACCGAGCCCTCGAAAAGAAATCTTCCTTAACAGCTATCTCAACAGGATGGGCGTTCCTTTTATTATGGGTGTTGGAGGAAGCTTCGACGTCGTTGCCGGTTTTGTGAAGCGGGCGCCGGTCTGGATGCAAAACGCAGGCTTGGAATGGTTTTACCGTTTTATTTGTGAACCGGGCCGTATGTGGAAGCGTTATTTGACGAGCAACACGCTCTTTTTAGGAATGCTGATTAAGGCGCTGATTACCGGGAAGCGGGGGCAGCGGCATGAAGTCTAAAGTTATTGTAGTCGCGGGTGCTCGTCCGAATTTCATGAAGATCGGACCGTTGATGAAGGAATTCCGCCGATTTCCGAAAGATTTTGAGGCCATCCTTCTTCACACGGGACAGCATTACGATTATCAGATGTCGGAAGTTTTCGTCCGTGATTTAAACATCCCGAAGCCGGATATTTTTCTTGGCGTGAAGGCGGGCTCACAAGCGGTTCAAACTGCCGAGATCATGGTGGAGTTTGAAAAGGTTGTGCTTCAGCACAAACCCGATCTGCTGATTGTGGTGGGTGACGTGACTTCGACGGTCGCATGTACACTTGTGGCTTCCAAGCTTGGTGTCAAGGTGGCTCATGTCGAGGCGGGGCTGCGCAGCTTTGACCGGGACATGCCGGAAGAGGTTAACCGCCTGGTGACGGACTGTCTGTCGGATTATCTTTTTGTCAGTGAGAAGAGCGGTCTTGTGAACCTGAAGCATGAAGGCATTCCCAAGAGCAAGGTTTTTTTCGCGGGCAACATCATGATTGATACCCTGCTTTCGAATATGAAGACCGTCGATGCGTGCAAGGTTATTGGGAAGTACCCGTCGTTGAAACCGAAGGGATATGCGGTGGCAACAGTGCATCGGCCGAGCAATGTGGACACGAAGGATGCGCTGGCCGAGATTGTAAATATTTTTGGTATGATCACGGCCAAAATGCCGTTGGTCTATCCGATTCATCCGCGAACCAAAAAAAATCTGGAAGCATTCGGTTTTATGAATAAAGTGAATCAAATGGCGAACCTTATTTTGACCGATCCGCTTGGCTACATTGAGTTCGTGAAGCTGGTCAAAGAATCCAGTTTTGTTTTGACGGATTCGGGCGGCATCCAGGAAGAAACAACGGTTCTGAAAGTGCCTTGCATTACAATGCGGGAAAACACCGAGCGCCCTTCGACGGTTGAAGAGGGGACGAATGTTCTCGTGGGTAGAAACCAGAAGAAAATTGCCGCCCTCTTCAAAAAAATTCTTAAAGGGCAGTGGCAAAAAGGCCGCATTCCGCAATATTGGGACGGTAAAACCGCGCAAAGGATCGTGGCGGTCCTGAAGAAGCGGCGTTCCGCTGAAAAATAAAATCGTAGTTTGGGTTTCTCACCCAAAGACGAATGGAAAAGCCTCATGGCTGTTGTGAAAATCTCCCGCTCGCAAAATCTGATCCCTGCCTTTTTGTCTGGGTGTCTTGCCTTTATGTTTTATCCGGTTTTTTTCCGTCTCTGGTCCGTAGGCTGGGCTTCGGCGGATTATGATCATGCTGTTTTTGTTGTTCCGATTACCGCAGGCTTAGTTTTTTTAAAGAGACAAAGCCTTGTTCCTCGTGAAGGCTGGACCTTTTCAGGGTGGGGCGTTTTTGCTTCAGGGTATGCTCTTTTCTTGTTCTCCGCACTCAATCAGTTCATGTTTCTGGAAGCCTTCTCATTTTGCCTTATTGTGTGGGGCCTCTTTCTTCTCCGTTATACCAGGCAGTCCCTCCATGCGGTTTTGTTTCCGCTGGCGTATCTTTTGTTTCTGGTGCCGCCGCCCCAGCTGGCCATTGACCTTGTGACCTATCCGTTAAAGCAAATCAGCATGTTCGGGAGTTTTGGACTGCTGCAAGCCATGCATATACCCGTCAGTCTCCAGGGGAGCATTCTGGTGGTTCGCGATTATCAGCTGTTTATTGCGGATTCCTGCAGCGGTTTCAGGTCCATGGTGACGCTGCTTGCCCTTGGTTCTGTGTATGCCTATGCCCAGAAAACATCCACGGTCAAAAAATGGATTTTGTTTTTATCTGTGATCCCGCTGGGCATTATGGCCAATATTGTGCGCATTGCGATTACCGGCCTTGTGGCTGCGTGGGCGGGGAAACATTATGCCGAAGGTTTCTTCCATGATTTTTCCGGTGTTGTTTTATTCCTTTTCGCCATTGGCGGGCTGATTGTCTTGACGGAG
>CAYRBY010000199.1:0-2583 GCA_964422635.1 uncultured bacterium | reverse complement strand
ACCTTCCGGATATCCCGAACGGCATCAATTTCAATGGTTTCACGCTTGAGCGTTACTTCAAATTCTTTCTCGCGGAAAATAAGAATCGTAACTTCCGTCCCAGCTTCGCCGCGCAGCATCGCGCCAACCTCGGCGGCTGTTTTATCTTTCAGTTCTTTACCGTCAATTTTTAAAAAGACATCTCCAATTTTGAGGTCTGCTTTTTCTGCAGCGGTACCTGGTTTAATATTCTCAATCATGATTTTGCCGTCCTGCTGTTTAATCCAGGTTCCGATCCCCGCATATTCCCCCGCCATACTGATCTTCATTAACTCGTACTTCTCAGGATCAATGAATTCCGAATATTTATCAAGAGACTTGCTCATCCCGCGGACAGCCTCATAAAACATCTTTCTAGGCTGAACATCGCCGGCATATCCTTCCATGATTGCACCAAGAGCTTTCGAAAACAGCTTTAACTCTTCAATTAAATCCAGTGCAGGCCCTGTCGCTTGTGCCCAAACAACGCCTGCCTTTAAGAGACATGCCAGCAGCAACATACACAAAAATACGTTTTTTACCCGAAAGCGTTTCATGAAGACTCCTTTTAACCCACGAGTGTTTTTGGCCCGGCCTCTTGATCTTCAGCTAAAGCAAAAGTCTCCTGACACCGGCGAACGCCGCCATCAAGACTAAAGTAACAGTTCAGTGTAAGCCTCTCTTTTCTTCGCTCAAGCCATGCCGTACTTGAGGCTGAAAACATATACGATTTCACGTCCAGAATTCCCGACTCCGAAAAATCCCTGAGGCTTTTTTCCTCATCCGGTCCCAATGAGACCACTTGCTTTAGGTCAGCCACAATCGTCCCCTGGTTTTTAAAAATTCTGTCATCCAGGGTTCCCTCCACAAGATCCCTGCCTCGTCTGTAAGACATTATTTTCTCAACCAAACCAGGGCTAAACCCATAAGCCAAAAAGACCGGAGGAGGTGCCGTATTGATATTGAAAACACTCTCTCCATCCACGGTCACATACGGTTGAACCCGAAAAAAGATTTCCGGGGTTACGCCTTTCACAAGCAAAAGCTCTTCAAGCGTATCAAGACTCGCGTTCTTGGCTTCATAGGGCGGAGAAAAAGAACGGTAATAACGGGTTTCAGCCCCTCCCGCATTGAGCACATCGTCTTCGTCGCGCCAGTCCATGATCGAAGCGGCGATCTCCTGTGCTGCACTTTTAGAAACCCCGGCGCCAAACTCAAAAATACCGGCCAAAATGACCGGCGATTTCATTTTATTCAGATCGATTTTCCGGGTCTCATCGACAGCGCCATAACGAACAGCTCCATTCATGGGAGAAACGGAACTGACTGTGCAGAAAGCCCCTTTCAAATCTATATCTTTAAAACTCTTTTCCTGATTGGACCAGGCGTCGATCAGGGAATGTGACGGAAGCTTTTTAGACTCCTGAACCATTTGCTTGGCACGTTTCACACCTGCATCAGCAGCAAGACGCAGACGGTCACGAATTTCAAACTGCTGGACGTATCGAAGCCGCTGACGCGCCTGGGTTCCTACCGCCAAAGCAAAGAGACCTATGACCATCAGTACCCATAGCGTGAATACCAGAATACTTCCACGCTGGAATTGCCGAGCATTGATGGTGGTCAATCTAGCGTTCCTCTGCTTCGGTTTTGACTGAACTTCCCACAAGAATACCAGTACCCGAAATTCTGGCACTTTTCTTTTCCTCAAGGCTATTAGCCGCCGGCAAAGCCTCCTTTTTTTCCTTCCCGGCTTCTTTCATCTCTTCAAGCCTGGCTAGAACTTCGGCAACCTGATCTTCAACGTGAGTCAAACGGCTGTCCATTTTATTCATCTGATCTGCCAGCATATCAAAACGCCTCTTCATGTATTTATCAATGCCTTCGGGTTCGTATATTCCACCAACTCTTTCAACAGCCCTGTCTTCTGCAATGTTTTGAACAACGCCGTATTTTTTCTGACCGGCTTCCTCGGCCTGAACAGATGATGAAACCAGAGCTATTCCCAAAACGAATCCCAGCCACAGGTGTCTCACAAAACACCTCCTTTTTCAGAATTTTGTTCGCGGTATTTGTCCCAATCCACTTGAAACAGCTGAACCCTCATGCCCGAATCCTTATGGAGATTCTCAAAAATCATTTTAAAATACTCAAGCCCGACGCCCTTAAGATAATAAAGCCGGTAGAGCATAGACAATAGAAGCTGGCGGTCAGCCAGCACAGAGTAGTAAGTGCCCTGGTCCTCATAAACGAGTGCCGACATATCGAGCTGCTTTTCTGTAGCCGGCACCTCTTTCAGCGCCCCGTTTTCAAGAAAAAAAAGGCTGCGGGGACGGCCATCCACATGCTCGGACGGAACTTGAATCATCGCCGTTTTGGACGCCCAGTCGACGATTAGTCCGTTTTTAAAAAAGAGCTGATCCCCCTCTCTCTTTTCAAGTGCAGCTTCGGGTCTGTATTTCAATATTCCTTCGGAGGATGCAAGAAAATTGCGCACGGTTTCATCCTTACTAGCCTGCTTAAACATTCCCAATAGACCTTCCGTTTTAGGAGCCGTTCTTTGGA
>CAYRBY010000198.1:0-2618 GCA_964422635.1 uncultured bacterium | reverse complement strand
GAAGGGCTGCTCTTTGAAATGCTTTTTCCGCCGCGAAAAGTGGCTGTGTTAGGCGCCAGCGGTATGGTAGGGCGAGAGGTATATGATTTGCTACGCAGGGTTTATCCCCAGGTGCTGGGAACCGCATTCTCCTCAGAAGATGAGGATCTCCTGAAATTGGATGTGACACGCGAAGCTGATGTTGAAGCTTTTTTAAAGCAAGAGAAACCGGATGTTGTGGTTTATGCCGCCGGTGTTGCCGGTGTCGAAGAAGCTGAAAACAACAAACCGCTTGCAGAGCTTTTAAACGTCACGGTCCCGGAACGAATTTCAAAAACATTCCCGGGCCAGTTCATTTATTTCTCTACGGATTATGTCTTTGATGGAACACAGGCGCCGTATAAACCAAAAGCTGAAACAAAACCGCTGAATTATTACGGTGAAACAAAAGTCAGAGGTGAAAGATCGGTTTTGAACAAAAGCGGAAACACTGTGATTCGTTTGGGCTGGGTTTATGGATCCAAATCAGCAGAGTCACGTGATCCGTTTCACCGCGCCATTCAATGGCTGGAAGGGCGCAATGAAAATCAGCTCATTTTGGATGACAAACAGGTCCGTCATCCTATTTGGGCCGGAGATGTTGCAGGCGTTACGCTTCAGTCTATTAACAATCACCGGGGCGGTATTGTTCAGCTGAATGGTGCGGAGGATTTAACCCGTTACCGCTTTACAGAAGCTGTCTGGGAAGCTTACCTTAATCTCTATCCCGCATGGCTCGAACCTCCAGGTCATCATCTGACTTCAACGCAGATGTGGCAGTGGCGGGAAAATGAAGAGGCTGCGGACAAAGCCGCGGCCGCAGCCAGACCACAAGATGCCAAGATGAGAAACACCGTCCGCCCCACACGGCTTGAAGATGTTCTCCGCTATCTGATTCCTATGTACTCGGTCCCTGACGAAGTTTTTTATCAGGAACTTTATGCCGCTTTAGAAACTGGGAACTCTGAGGAGATTCAAAAAATATCCCGGGCACTGGAAAGCAGGAATATACGCTGGGCCTTTGTGGGACAACCGCAAGATGTCCCGGGCGCAGCCGAAAACGGTGTGAAGATTTGGAATGACTCCCAGCGTGAGGAGCTTTACACAGAACTGATTCAAGACACCAAAGTTAAGCCCTCGAATGAGATCCGCATACGTCGTGCCCTTGATGCCATGCTGATGGGAATTCCGGAAAAGCAAAAAGGAATTGTTTTCTTAAAGCCCATGATCATGGGAGACGAGCCGAATGTAGAGCTTTCTCTTTTTCCTTCTTTTGCCGGCAGCAAATCCATGTTGTATCTGCTCAGTTATGGTTATATGGAAGCATCTTCGATGGGCCGGGTTTCCAGGTTCTGGATTCCCACGGAGCGAGAGTCTGTGGGGGAAATCGATGAGACCGTCAAAACAGAGCTCGCGGGAGGCTCATACAGCCAGATCGAAAGAATTTTAAACCCCGATGGGACGACTGTTATTGAAAAGCGGGCCAAAACGTCTGAGGACAAAGGAAAACTTCTGGCGGAAGCCCGTTATATGCAGGCTCTCCAGAAATCCGCAGATCCTGCAGGGCGATGGTTCCCCGAAATTTTCTCGATTGAAGAAAAGGATGGCTGGAGTATTGTCCGGATGCAGGATTTGGCTTGGCCATCGCTGTCGAATATGATTATGAATGCTTTCCCGGCGGGGGACGACATTTTTGGTCAAATGATGGGGCGCGCCTACGAGGGCAACCAAAGTCTTCTTGAGGCCATCAAGTATATTTACAAGACTTTGACCCCTGATTTTTATGCGCACCAGCAGAGTTCAACGCCCGAAGATTTTGCCGAGAAGTATCATTTTCAGAAGCTTGATCAGCGCTGGCGTGAGGCCGGAGAAAAGTCTTCTTGGATGAAAGAGCTTCTGGCCGCTCCTTATCTTGAGTTTGAAGGTGAACGCGAGCCGTTGTCTTTGAATCTGCCGCTTATGCTTCGAGTTCTCCGGAGAATTAACCAGCTGCATCCCGAGCTTTTTAAGCCGCCTTACCTTGCCAAGCAGCACGGCGACCTGCATGCGGGCAATATTCTGGTGGACCCCTTCGATTCCCTCAAGACTGGAAAGATCGGAAATTTTAAACTGATAGACCCCAAATACATTCCAGAGGGCAATGATCCTGTCTATGATTTTGCGAAGTTAATTCATAATTATTTTGGGCATTACGACCTTGCATTGGATCATCACCAGACCTTTCATTTTAATGTGAATTTTTCTGATTCAGGCAAAGGCCCTGCAGTTTTTAGCAATTATTTTGATGATGAGGCCTCAGGTACCTTAATGATGCTGGGCCGGATCGATCAGTTTTCAAAGGATTTCATGCGTTTCATTATGGATCCGAAAAGCGATGAGCTTTTCCCCTTTGAGCCTGATCCGGTTGCGTGGCGCAAGCGGCTTTTGTTCACTCATGCAAGCCTTATGGCGGGGCTTCTTCCTTTTCATGTTGTGGGGGATGGGTGGGAACACAAAGCCGGTGTTATTTATGCCCGATCCGCACAGCTTATGAGTTCTTTTCTCGAAGCGATTGCGGCTTCAGGCGAACTCGGCGATTCTCCGGGTGCCTGGCAGCTCCG
>CAYRBY010000197.1:0-2638 GCA_964422635.1 uncultured bacterium | reverse complement strand
ACACGTTCGCAAGATCCTGGATCAGGCGGAGTGGGTGGATGGCCGCGTCACGGCAGGCTACCAATCCGCACTTACTAAGGATAATCAGCAGATCCCGGAAAATCACCCGGCCGCTAAAGAATGCGGAGAGATTATTTTAACGGCACTGGGAAAGAATAATCTGTTTCTTTCTTCAGCTCTGCCGCTCCGGGTTTTTCCGCCGCTTTTTAACCGCTATCAGGGTGGACAGGCTTTCGGAACGCACGTGGATAATGCGATCCGTCAGGTTCCCGGAACGCCGCACCGCATCCGTACGGATCTTTCCGCAACGTTGTTCCTGGAGGACACTAAAAACTACGACGGCGGAGAACTGGTGATTGAAGATACGTATGGAGTTCAAAATATTAAATTGCCGGCCGGACAGATGGTCCTTTATCCCTCGACGAGCCTTCACCATGTGCGCCCTGTGACCCGGGGCGCGCGCGTTGCATCTTTTTTTTGGATTCAAAGTATGGTGCGCGAGGATAGTCAGCGGACCATTCTTTTTGATCTTGATCTTGCAATCCAAAGGGTCAGCCGTGATTTTCCGAGCCATGCCTCAGGTGTGCAGCTTACGGGCGTCTACAATAATCTGCTTCGCCGCTGGGCAGAGGTTTAATAAACGTATGACGTTCCGCAAGGTTCTTTTCTGGACTCATCTGGCTGCAGGTTTGACAGCAGGTTCTGTGATTCTCGTGATGGCCCTCACCGGGATGAGCATGGCTTTTGAGCGGCAGATTCTTGAGTTCTCGGAAAAAAGCCTGCGCAAAATAGAAAAGCCAAAAGAAGGAAGCATCCGTCTTAGTGCAGACCACCTCGCCGGCAAGGCCCGCGAAGCAAAGCCCAACATGAAAGTCACAGGAATGACTTTGCAGGCTGATGATCAAGCCTCTGTTGCGGTGAGCTTTGGAAAGGGCAGCGGGTCGCTTTGTCTCAACCCCTACACAGGAGCTGTTCTGGGAGAAGAGTCTGGGGCTTCCCCGTTTTTGCATCAGATGGAAGATATCCACCGAAGGCTTGCCTGGGGAGATAGAGGCCAGGCTGTGACCGAAGCCTGTAATGTATTTTTCCTTTTTCTGATTTTGAGCGGTTTTTATCTCTGGTGGCCCCGGAACTGGAACTGGGCATCACTCAAAGGGATCCTGTTTTTTAATCCAGCCATGCGGGGAAAACAGCGGGACTGGAATTGGCATAATGTTTTTGGCTTCTGGTGTCTGCCGGTTCTTCTTATGACAACACTGACGGGTGTTGTGATGTCTTATACCTGGGCGAATGATTTACTTTACCGGGCCGCAGGCAGTAAGCCGCCTGTTTTTAGTAAGGAAAAGGCCGCGCCTGACCACAAGAATAAGCAGGGGAAAGAGAACATTTCTGATCAAATGAATTCATCAGAAAGCAAAAGAGAACACCTGTCTGTGAACCTCGAAAAGCTTTTTGAGAAAGGGCTTCAAAAAGCTTCTTCGGATTGGGTTTCCATGACGCTCCGTCTCCCCCAGCGTGAAGGAGGCCCTATCAGCATTTGGATTCAAGAAAAACCAGTTTGGTGGTATCCTAATGCCCGCTCTCAGCTGACGCTGGACGCCGCCGGTGAAGAAAAAAAGTGGGAGCCTTATGCGGCTCATCCCCGGGGCCGTATTTGGCGTGTGTGGGCCAGAAACCTCCATACAGGAGAAGCTTTTGGTTTGGCCAACCAGATTTTCGTTTTTTTAGGAGCGGCTGGAGCCGTCATGCTGGTGTGGACCGGGTTCGCCATGTCTTGGCACCGATTTATTAGAAAAGTAAACACACAAAAAGTTTCCCCGTAATCGCGAAGTGGGGTTTTGGGGAAAATCAAACAAATGAGGAACTTCAATTGAAGAAGCATTCCTGGATTTTTTTGGCAATAATTCTGGGGTTTTTTTTCAGCCGGCCCGGCGCCGCGGAGGCCCATTCTTTGTGGATTGAAAAAGACACAGGAGGAGACTTGAGCGTTTGTTTTGGCGAATACGACAAAGGACTGCGTGAACAAACCGGGCAGAAGCTCGATAAGATTTCACATCTGGAATCCTGGGCCATTCAAAACGGAAAACGGATTGCGCTGACTTCCGGAAAAACCAAGGATCGTTTGGGGCTAAATGTCCGCGGGGGTGACGTGATTGTGCAGGATGTAAACCTTGCGGTTCGAACCGGTGCTGATCATGAAAAGAAAGAAGGTATGTCACAGGCACCTGCTGCAAGCGCAAAACCTACGCGCCCGTATTTGTACGCCCGTTTTGCCGGGGAAACCCAGGCCTCCCTGAAGCCGGAACTCACACTGGATATGATTCCATCTGCGGAAAATGCGGATCGGGTGCAGGTTTTTTTTGAAGGCTTACCGCTGCCGGATCAAAAAGTTGAGCTTGTGGGGCCGAATGGCTGGGCCAAGACGTTTAAATCGGACCAAGACGGGTGGATCACAATGGAGCGCCCCTGGCCGGGTCTTTATGTTGCTGAAACCACTTACACCGCCGCTAAGGCGGGTCGTCTCGGTGATAAAGACTATGAATCGGAGCGGCACCACATGGCGCTCTCCATAGAGAAAATTATTAAGGAAAGCTGAAAGGGTTGAGTATGGGAAGTGTCTGGGATTTATTTCATAAAG
>CAYRBY010000196.1:0-2640 GCA_964422635.1 uncultured bacterium | reverse complement strand
GAAATTCCCGGCCTGGCGGAACTCATTGCAAAGGCCCCCACCATCCAGGAACTGGCAAAAGACCCGGCCCGCAAAATCAGACGATTCCCTGACGGCACTTATGGCAATCTTTACAGCGCCCCATTCGGTCATGATAAACGGCTCAAGATCCTCTGGGAAAGCGGCGACTTACAGCTGTCTTACCGCGTTTTTGATGATACCGACCAGGCGTTTATCTATTTTACGGCCACCAAAATGGGTGTTCTCTTTTCCTTCCAAACCACCTCGGGAAAAATCACAGGGGCCTATGCCTACGACCCTTCCCGCATCAGTCCCTTTATTTTTTCAACACAGGCAGAGGGTATGCCTCTTAAAGAAGAAGCTCTTAGCTGGTTTCAACTAAAGCCCCCGGGAGATGAGGCCATACGAAAAGCATTTGCCGATGTCGAAACGCAGAAAGTGAATGTCTGGGAAAACTTTTCCACACAAATGGCTCTCGACAATCTGGAGGCGGATCCCGACGGGAAAACCCCGCAGATGCTGGCCGAAAATGAAGAAGCTCTCACAAACCGGATCCTCGAAATGCACCACGCCATTTTCTGGGAGCAGGATTTATTTCAGTTTAGAGACGGAACGTGGGGATTACTCGATGGGAAGAGCGGCATGGTTCCTAATCTGACTCAGGAATTCCGCAATAAAACTCATATCTCCATTCACAACCATCCTATGCTGGCGCCTGAAGAAGAAAGCGGAGTGAGCCGCGGCGACCAGGGTGCTTTTCTGAAAGAAAGCAGCCTCAAAGCTGAGTATGTGGTCGTGGATTACGGCGGCGCCTACAAAATGACTATGGCTCCAGGAGCCCCGGATCCCGCGTTAGGTGAAAAAACTTTCGAAGGTCTCCAAGGGCATGTCACGCTTACAGGTGTTTCACGGGCCTGGGTGCATGACACAGAAAGCGGCCGCTGGATCAAAGTCGAGTATCTGCCGGAAAATGTTTTCCAGAAACTTTTCGCTGAGAATGGCCTTAAAATATTTACCGATGTGCTTCTCGACTGGAAATCGCTTGGCGAGGGTGCAATTTTCCGCTCGGAACTCCGCTCACCGGAGCAGCCTGAACGAAACAAGGAAAAAACAGCGCTGCCGCCGGACGAACTTCAGCTGATGCGCACCAGCCTGCGCCATTTTCTGCGCCGTCAGCTTGAAGAGCGCGCGCAGGCCATAGATCCTTCAAAATACATTTTCATCACCGACACCCTCCCCTACCGGATTCTTGCAGCACGCGATTCTTCAGGAAAAATCCTGGGCTTTGCGTTCGGCAAAAAGGGAAACCGGCACATGCATTCCCTCATCACCCAAGAAGGACACGAGCCCTCAGGCTTCCTGCATGAAAAAGATGAGCACGGCGTCCGGATCATCACGTATGTCACAGAAGGTGACAAAAACTACAAGGAAGATGAATTCATTTTAGGCCGCTTTGGGGATGTTTACCGCCTTAAGATCATTGAATCCGGCGGAACCTCCTCGCAGCAGGCTATTGAATATCACAATTGGATGCCAAGCTACATGTTGACCAAGGCTCAGGAAGTGGAAGCGCTTTCAAAAATTCTGGGGCCGAAGCTTTATGCCGGCATACGCCAGTTCCTGCCTGCGGGAACAAAGCTTGTGCTGGCCCCCGGCATGGATCCGGAATCCCGAATGACCTTCTGGCCCAGCGTTCAAGGCTCCATACGTTCCCGGGAAGAAGTCTTTGGCGGCCTGGATCATGAAGGTTTCGACATTGCCCACATCCGCAGCGGAGACGGAAACCAGCAGCAGCTGAAAGAAGGCACGCCTATCCGTTCTCTTGTTAATGAACGCGGCAATATCCAGTGGGTCTTTGAGGATAACGTTCAGTCTACGGCCATCGTGCTCAGCGACCTGGTGCTGCCTGTCGGGTCGAAACGGATGTATGCTCCTAAAAACCCGGATGACATGGGAAAGATCCAAATTGGTTCCGATGGCTCTATTCAGTTTCCGGAAGGCGTAGAATATGAAGTCATTGATACACCCGGAGAAAAATACCGGGTCGCATTTGTGTATACCCATCTCGCCCTAGCGGACTGGGTCAAGCCCGGAGCGGAAATCGAAGCAGGCGACAACCGCACAATTGGAACAATCGAAAAACACCGCCGCTATCCATACTCGCCCGTCGTTCCGCATCTTCATTTCGCTGTCATGCTTTTTAAGGAAAGTGAGATTGCAAAGTACCCGCACCTGAATTATGAGATTCTGAACAGAAAGTTGGGGCCCGAAAAAACCATCCTTTACGTCAATCCCCTGAGTCTCCTTGAAACCGGACAGCGCACAGATCTTTTTATTGAGGGCGATGCCGCCCAGCCAGGCTTTAAATCAGCAGCCATTCAAGCCCTTGATGCAAATTCTTTGAAATCCGTCCGCGCCCGCCTGGCGCACACTCTTCTCGGCATTCCCATCTGGACAGCCGCTTCGCCCGGACGGTTAACAGAGACGATGCAGCAAAGCGACCTCGTGATTCATCAAACCCCGTCAGGCTGGGAAATTTTATTGAGCGGCCCGATCAAAGACAAACTGCTTCATTTGGGAACAAGCGCTAAGACCGAAGAGGAACTCCTTCAGCGCATCGAGGAAATGGACCTTCAGCTC
>CAYRBY010000195.1:0-2645 GCA_964422635.1 uncultured bacterium | reverse complement strand
AAGGTTGTCGGAATTTTTACCACGGTGGATGCCTGCCGGGCGATCCATGATATTTTAACGACTCGTCACCATTAAACTTTCCGAAGGGAGGCGTACCATGAGTACAGCTCAAAGTTTGGAGGCCTTCAAGAGTTATCTCCGTTGTCAGCGCGTCATGAACACGGATGAGGAAATTAAAAGAAAAAAAACAGCCCCTTTTGTGACGATCTCCCGTCTTTCCGGGGCGGGAGGCAATACGGTCGCGGACTATCTTCAGAAGTTTCTTCAGGAAAATGACAAAGGCAGTGAAAGGCCGTGGACAGTTTTAAACAAAGAGCTCGTTAAGACGGTTCTTTCAGAACATGGGCTTCCCGAAGAAATGGCAAAGTTCCTGACAGAACATAAAGTTTCTGAAATTCGTGACCTCATTGAGGAAATGTGCGGCCTTCATCCGCCGATGTTTTTGCTCGTGAGAAAAACCTGTGAGACGCTTCTCCACCTCGCAGGTATGGGAAATGTGATACTCGTAGGGATGGGCGGAAGCGTGGTGACCCGGCGGCTGAAAGGCGGACTTCACGTTCGCCTTGTTGGATCCGTTGAAAAGCGCGCCGAGCATGATGCACAGTATTACAGAATCTCGCTGGATGAGGCGTACAAGCGGCTGAAGTGGGATGATCAAGGCCGTAAAGATTACCTGAAGCAGAATTTTGGTATGGACGCGGACGATCCGCTGCTTTATGACCTGACAATTAATACCGATCGCATTCCTTATCAGGATGCTGGAGAAGTGATAGGCCGGGAAGTGCTGAAGATCCGCGGCCGTTTGAACAGCATTTGATGAGAAAAGTAAAGCCAGAATCGGGAAGGCAGGCTTAAGAAGCCTGCCTTTTGTTTGTACACTTCTTGTAGTCTGGATAGCTTCGCAATACTCAGGTTCCATAAATACCTTCCGCAGGCTTTTTTCTTTCCGTTGAATAATCCCATGGGTTCTGTAGAATTAACGCCGTCGATTTTAATCAGAGAAAATATAGGATTCGTCGATATGGATCTTCAGCAGCTCCGTTATGTCTCTGCCCTAGCGCGGGAACTTCACTTTGTGCGTGCTGCCCGTAAGATGCATGTAACACAGCCGACCCTAAGCCAGCAGATCAAGAAGCTTGAGGACGAGTTGGGTGTCAGGCTTTTTGAGCGTTCCTCCAAGCAGGTCCGGTTGACTCCTGCGGGAGAAAAGTTTCTTGGATCTGCTTTAAGCGTTTTAGAAACACTGGATAAGGGGATTCAGGCCCTTCGGGAAGACAGCGGGGAACTGCTGGGCGAGGTCAGACTTTCCGCTATTCCCACAGTGGGGCCTTACGTCCTACCCGAAATTATTACGCGCGTCAGAAAAAAAGCGCCCCGGATGAAGCTTCAAATTTATGAAGAAACGACGGCGGTTCTCCTGGAAAGCCTGAAATCTGGGAGAGTGGATTTGGGGCTTTTAGCACTCCCGGTGGATGGAGAAGGACTTGTCTCTAAAACCATCGGCCGGGAATCTTTTTTCTTGGCGGTCCCTAAAAGTCATCCGCTTTCAGAGCGCAAAGAGGTTGTTTTGCGCGATTTAAAAGATCAGGATCTGCTGATTCTTCAGGAAGGGCACTGCTTTGGAACTCAGACTCTGGAATTCTGTAAAAGAACTAGAACGGATGACCGGGTTGTTTTTCAAGGAAGCAGCCTTCTTTCTGTATTAGGGTTGGCGGCCGCAGGCGAAGGCGTTACACTGGTGCCTAAAATGGCTTGTTCCAGCAGCCCTTCTTTTGGGCTAAAATACATTCCCTTTAAAAAACCGTCACCCGGGCGTGACCTTGGATTGCTGTGGCGTGTCACAGCGCCTCTAACACGCACTCTCCGGTTTGTTATTGAAACGGCGGAGCAGACACTTCATTCACGGCTTGAAGAATAAGTGTTTCGGATCGCTTAAAATTTGAAAGAGTTGGGTTTTTTATGATAATGAAAGTGGCACAGCTTAAAAAAATTCCTCTTTTTGAAGGTCTATCGGATGCAGAGCTTCAGCAGGTGGCGGCCTGCCTGCGTGAAAAATCTTTCCAAAAGGGGGAGATTGTTTTTCTAGCCGGAACCGCCTGCGAACGTGTTTTTATTGTCCAGTCTGGTTCCGTGAAAGTCTATCGAACCAATGTGGCTTCAGGGCGCGAACAGGTTCTTGAAACCCTGGGACCCGGTCAAACCTGTGCCTGTCAGCCGGGTGAGACCGACTGGAATTGCAGCTCGTCGGCGGAAGCTTTGACAGACTGCCACCTCCTGTATTTTTCCGCGCCTGATTTCGCAAAACTGCTGCATACAACACCGGCACTATCCATGTCTTTGAACCGTATTTTTTCCGGCCGTATTCATTGCCTTTCCGCTCTGGTGGAAGAAGTTTCTCTTAAAGATGTCCGCACCCGGGTGATCAAGTTTCTACTCGATTGGCCTGATGCTTCGGCTGGAAAGAAGCCGGGTGAAAGCCTTCTTCAAATTTCACTGACCCGTGAAGAAATTGCGCGCCGTATCGGGACCGCCAGAGAAACGGTTGCGAGGACGCTTCATCAGCTGAAAGAAGAAGGCTATTTGGAGATTTTGACGCACCAGATCCTGATTAAGGATCGAGTTCGTTTTGAACAGCTCCTCCGATA
>CAYRBY010000194.1:0-2656 GCA_964422635.1 uncultured bacterium | reverse complement strand
CTTCATAGGTTGAATGTTCGCGTTCAGAGTAAATACGGGACTGATCTGTCAGCGAATAGGAACTTCCAATCGCTGTAGAAAGCGTCTTGGTCCCAACCCCCTGATCTCTCATCCGGATATTGGCGTACGAGCGGGCCTTTTCGTCATGATACTTTTCAAGCCCAAAAAGTGTCGAGTCTCCAATATTTCCGAACATGGATTCAACATAAGCGAAAGTATCTTTCATGATTTCATAACGAACACCGCCGCCCATTTGTGAATTACGTTCACCGTGAATGGCGGTCTGAAATTTGAGGTAGGGCAAGAAGCCTTCAGTGACATGATAGCCGAGCTTGGCCCCAATCGCGTGGTCAAATGGATACTCGGAAAAAAGGCTGGCAATACGGGCCGCGGGATCAAAAGGCAGATCCACCATTTGGCGGAGATATTCGGCTTCTGCAAGCCATTTACCGTTGTCATAAACCAGCTGTCCCGTATGACTGACTTTATTTTCAAATTCTGCTCGGACGTTGCTGGTCAAAAGAGGCATAAGCTGTGCCATGACTTCAGAGTGATCAAACCGGTAACGGGCATACAAATTGTCAGTCAGTTTGTATTTCGTGGCGAGACCGTATTTCTTTGTCCCCTCCTGAGAGCGGATCTGATCTGTCGAAAAACTGGGCTCGATGCCTTGCACGTAACCTGAAACATCCATGCTCTTCAAAGGTTTGGTTTCTCCCTTAATAAGGTAAGCGTTCTCCCGCGGCCGAGTATTCTCGCCCACAATCGGATTCAAATCGGCAAAAGAAAGTCCTCCATCAAACGAAAGCCCCTGATCGCGCTGCTCCTGTTTGCTCTCGGCAACTTCGGCCGTGATCTTTGTGTTACGGCCCGCCTTCAACTGCAAGTCAACGCCTCGAAGATCATAATTGCGTCCGGGGCCAAGGTGGCGGTCTTCCTGAACCGCAGTACCGCCCACGCGGATATGGTCGCCCATGTGGACAAAGCCGCGCATACCGCGGTTGTTGCGTTCAAAGGCGCTTGTGCCTGGGTCGAATTCATAATCCACAGCTAAGTAAACTGGACTACCATCCAGAATATCGGCTGAAACCAATGTGTCAGAAGCTGCAACAGAAGAAAGCGGCCGCGAAAGAAGGATACGCCCTTCGCGGTAATCTATTTCGTAGTCCGCTCCTTCCTTAAGGTCATAGCTTGCAACCGTAATATTCTGCAGCTTGTCACGAACCTCGACCCGAATTTGTTCACTTCCCTCAATGACATTTCTGTAACGGAGGTAATAAAGAGATCCTCCTGTGGCTGCGAACTCGTTGTGATCGGCCTGATGCCTGGCTTCGGCAGAAAAAACTTTAAATCCTTTTTTGGGATCTCCGTACGGAGTGCTTTGTGTGGACTCATAATTAACTTGAAGGCCTGAAAGCGTACGGTTATAGCTCGTGAGCTCTGTGTCGTTGAAGGCTGTCTGGAAGCTTCCCCAGCGGGCAAAAGAACGATCCATTTCAACAAGCATGTAAAAGCGCTGGCGTGTGTTCAAGCCTTCGTAGTCAATCTGGGAGTCGTCTCCGTACACAGGATAGTATTCATCAGGATCAAGATTTGTAAAAAGAGCCGTGCGCTGATCAGATGTGTCGTATTTGGATTTAACGAGAAATTTCCCCTTGAGCTTGGCCTTCAAAAAGTAAGACATCCGGCCGTCCTGATAAAAACTGTTTTTATACTGGGGATCATTGGCCGCGGCCTCAAGATTCCCGTCCGCGAAATTAGTCCCGAGTTCCTGTTCGCCTAACGCGACCATAAAAAACGTGCTGTCCTTAACTTTCATGGTTTTTTTGTAAGATGTCACTTCCCCTTCCGGACTGATGGCCTCGACAAGAAACTCCTTATCGCCGGGGGTCACATAAAACTCATGATTAAAATTGCCGTTGGCCGCATCAACCTGAATCTGCTGTGCGTTAATGGCCACTTTGTATCCGGGTTTTGTTTTCCCCTGAATACGAATCGTGGGTTTTGCAACAAGTGGAATACTGCTTTTTCCGTCTTTGAAAATATTGAAATCTCCGACAGCTGGAATTTCTGCGAGCTTCTTTTCCTGCTCAATCGAATCGGCTTTCGAAATCACGCGAAAAAAATACAGCGGAGTCCAATCCTGATGGCCTTGGTAATCTTCAACTTTTAACTGGTAAGAATAAACGCCGGGCTTGATAAGAACACCGTCTTCCGTTTGACCGGACCAGGTCACTTCAGCCGGCGGCGCGGAAACACCGAACCCCGTCCACACCTCGAATCCAAGTTCATCCCGGACCTCGAGGTACCAGTTCTTCACAAAATCAGGGTAATTGGTTTTAAATTTGAATATTGCTTCACGGTCAAGAAAACCGAGCGCTGTTTTGAGCACGTGCGGCTGCATGTCTACTTCAAGCGTAGGGCGGGCTGTATCAAGGCCTTGGGTAAAATTCACAGACAAGGTATCCTGAAACTCTCCGGGTATTTCGGACGGCGGCAGAAGCACCGCAAAGTTTGCCTTGTTCATAATGCCCGGTGTGGTTTTTACAAGGAAGGTTTCTTCTGTAATAAATTTTGTTCCTTCAGGCAGCGAGTGCCCGTCAATTTTGACGAGATGACGGCCAGGCCTGACGGCGGGAATATGGTAACGGCCATG
>CAYRBY010000193.1:0-2723 GCA_964422635.1 uncultured bacterium | reverse complement strand
GCTCAGAAGCATGGAATTGGTATTGCTGCGCCTCAGATCGGCATTTCTAAACGAGTCGCTCTCGTGGATCTGTCCTCGCGCATTCCGGACGCCGAGCGTTATGTTTTGATCAACCCGGAAATTCTTGAACACGGAGGCGTTCGTTTGAGCCGGGAAGGATGCATGAGTCTTCCGGACTATACGGCAGACCTGAGGCGCTATGAATGGGTGCGCCTTAAGTGGCAGGATGAATTAGGACATTTTCATGAGCGGCGGTTTGAAGGAATTGAATCTGTCTGCGTCCAACATGAAGTGGACCATTTGAAAGGTGTTTTGTTTTTGGATCGTGTGGCTTGCCTTAAAACCGATATGTACCCCCGGGCTGTAAAAGACGGTAAAAAACGTTCCATTTCGTAGACTGTCCGGGACGAATCCCCTCCGTACGGCTAAGACCCCCAAAAAAAGTTCGAAAAAAACATGCCCCCGATTTGCAAAATCGAAAATCAGGTGTTACGCTTACGCCATTCTTTGTACGGGTGATGAAAATAATCCACTCGGAAATCCCGAAATCCAAGAATATAAGTCATTTAAAATTAATGACTTATGGTGACAATAAAAACAAAGTCTAAAAAAATAGACATAATTTCGGGCAAGACTCACAAAACAGTGTTCAGCAGGATAAACAAAAGCTGAAGCATTCACTAGCAGGAGTCAACACTCTGAAGCAGGTGTTAATACCTTTTTAAGAGTTTAGAGTTGGCACGATTCATGTACAATACTAGACTCTCCCGGACATAGCAGGACATTGTAAGAGTGTTCAGGCGGGAAATACAGATTGCGGGACAGGGAGGATCGAACTTGAAAGAAGTTAACCTTAATGAAAAAGAGATGGGGCGATTCACCATCACCGAAGTCGCTGAGAAGATCGGTGTGACGACCAAGACCATCATCCGCTGGGAAAAAGCAGGAAAAATCAAACGCCCCAAACGTGACTGGAAGGGGTGGCGTGTTTATTTGCAGGAAGATCTCGACGCCCTTGAGCGCTTGGTCAATTCCGTCTATGAGATGGAATAGCATGAATAAAATTGAAAGAGAGGACTTGTCTTACATGAAATTTTTCAAAAAATGCCGTACTTACTTTTGCACGCTGATGGTGCTAGTGCTTGGGGCTCAGCAGGCTTCCGCGGATCCGCTTGTCTACCGCGGGAATGACCGCCCGGACCTTCAGCAGTCTCCAAACACGATGGACGGTAATGCCGGGATGGTTCCGGTCAATTACTCGACCAACTATGATACCCAGTACAGCCCTTATGCGAGCTTTATGCAGTCTCCTTATCCCCAGGGCGGATATGCCCGGGGAGGAGCACAGCAGGCTTACGCAGGTGGAACACCGCCGCCCGGCAGTGATCCTTATTCCGCCAATGAAGTTTCTCCGTATTCCAAATATTCTCCTTATATGGAAATCATTGGAGAAGGTTCCGGCTACACGCTCGGTGTGGATGACGTTGTAACGATTGTGGTCCGCGATCAGCCGGATTTTTCAGGACGGTTTGTTGTCGATCCTTTTGGAAATATCCAGTACAACTTTTTAGGAGATATCAAAGCGGAAGGCCGCACCAAGGAAGAAATCAAGGCTGAGATCACGGAAAAGCTTAAAGAGTATGTCCGTTTTCCGGATGCAGCCGTTATGGTGTCGGAATACCGCAGTAAAAACGTTTACGTGTTCGGTTTTGTTAACCGTCCCGGTAAGTACGCCATGAAGGGCAACCAGATTACGGTTAAGGAAGCTATCGTGGCTGCAGGACTTCCCCGTATGGATGGATCGCTTGACCGCGTTTACGTGATTCGCCCGTCTGAGTTCCGCGAGGAAGCAAAGGCGGCTAAGAAGAAAGTTAATCTTAAGAAGCTGATTGAAAAAGGGGATTCCGCGGAAGATTTTATGCTTCAGCCTGGAGATACCCTGATCGTTCACCAGCGCTACTTTGACAAGTTTGTTAATGCCTTCTCCCGTCTTGTGGGTCCGATGTTTCAAGGGGCCGCAGTTTACGAGCTTGGATTTGGTTCCCGTGACGGCGGATTTTTCCGTAAGGGGAAATGATGTCGAAAGAAAAAGTTTGCAAAACACTCCAGGGCTTGTGGTGCCGTTACCTCCGGGTTTCTAATTGCGGGTTTCTTTTTATCCCGCTGATCATCGCCGGAGGAAGACTGGTGGCTCGTATCATTATGAATACCTGGGACATGCTGGAAAGCTGATCCCAAGGGTTTGTCAAATTGCAAACCCAAGGGTTTGCGCTCTATCAAACCCGAGCAGGACAATTTCATTAAGGAGAGCTTGACCTCATGAACATCAATTCAGTTACACAATCGCTTCGGCTTCGCGAGTACTATTACATGCTCCTTCGCCACAAGCTTGTGCTGTTTTTGTCGACGATACTCTGTCTAACAGTGTCTGTCGTCATGGCGTTTTCAATGCCGAAGGTTTACCGGGCGGAAATGGTCCTCATGACGGAAGGGGACAACATTTTGAGCCCCTTGGTCAGCGGTCTTGCCATTACTCCGACGGCACAGGCGCGCATGCGGACGCTTCGTGAACAGATGCTGTCCTGGCCCCGCCTGACTTTGATGGCCGAAAAGATGGGGATGGATAAGGAAATCAAAAACCCCCTTCAATATGAAAGCATGATTGCCGGCCTTCGCAACAGCATTTCTCTCAAGCTCCGCGGGAATGGAATTATCTCTGTCGG
>CAYRBY010000192.1:0-2737 GCA_964422635.1 uncultured bacterium | reverse complement strand
TGGCGATCTGAATTTTTTCGGAATGACTGCAATTAATTTAAACGCTGTTCACACCTGCGTCAACTTGAGAAAATAAATTCCTGCATTTCCTGGACGATTTTCAGATGCTGCTCGGTTTATGCGGACACGGAAATATTTCTCAGCGCCTTGAAAAGCTGCCCGAGGCTCGCAAACACACTGGCACTGGCCTGTACAAACAAGCCGTTCTTGACCTGCTGAAGCCGGCTTTCTTCAGCGCCCTGAAGGAGAAGCACTGCCGCCTGAAGCAAGGAAACTCCATAGCCGCGGTTCTTTTCATCAAACTTTAAGAGCGCGCCTCCGGGAAGACGATCCGCCTGGATACGCTTGTCTTTCGCCATTTCAGGGATACCACCCTCGGCATCGCCATCCGCGGTCCAATCGACCCAGGCTGAAAGAGCGCCTTTAGGGATCAGGGTTCCTATCATACGGCTGGAGGAAGTGACGACGGGCATGCGCGAATAAATCTGGTTACGCATTGCGGCATCTTCGGGATATTCTGTTTTGAGAAAATTCAAAAGCTTTTCGCGAAGAGGCTCCACATCCTCCTCACGGTCCACCGCCAGCACCACATAATTCGCTTTGGCCTGATTCGTCACAATTAAAAATCTGGCCGTGTCGAAAATCTGCCGCAAGGTCTCGTCTTTTGAAATATCCCGGATGTGGGCAAACGGAGCAATCACCTGTTTACTGTCGCGAAGAAGCGACTGCAGCTTTGTAACCTGCTCACCAAAGCCCTCACCGCCTTCGCTTCGATAATACATTTCTACCGCGTTTCTCAAAGCCAACCGGTAATCATTGAGTGTGGCACTATCCCAGGAGGGATCCGCCATGCCGCCAAGCATCAGTGCGGTGTCATAAGCGTCACGGCCGGTAGGTGCAGCAATAAACGGCAGCCGGATTGCCGGAATTTCCGTTCGCTTGCTACTCGCATTTTCAAGTTCATCAACAACAAAAGCTGGTGTCAGCGCATCCCTTAACTCTGAACGAGCAGGAGGCTGCCCGCTTACAAAGACCATCACTTTGCTGCTAATCATGTATCCATAAAATGGGAAGTTGATTTCCTGTCTTCTAGCCAGTTTTACCGCGGCATCTTTGTATCGCTCGAGAAAATCCGGGCCATCAGACTCGATAAGAAAATAACCGTCCTCTCGTTTCATCACACGGAACGCTTCCTTAACAATTTTTTCAAGATCATCACGGCTCATTCCATACTCGGAACGGCCGACCATTGTAATAAGGTCAAACGACCCTTCCGGATAGGCTATCCCGTCAAACCCGGAGCGAGCGTCTGCAAGTTTCGCTTCATAAGTGTTGGTCTGAGGCAGCGCATCCATAACAGACAGGGCATTCCGCACATTGTCTCCGTTGGCATCCAAAAGAACCAGTGTCGAATTATCAAAAAGAGGGGCAAGCTCGGCCAGAGGAAGCCCTCGTCCGCCTGCAAGGCTCAAAACTTTCGCCTGGGATGTTGGGAACTGAATTCCGGGAAGAGCCCGTATATCTCTATAGTCGCGTGTATGGAGCTGGGAATACATGGTTTTTCCCGTAACTTCTACAGGATAACCTTCTGAGTGCATCCTGCGTATATCTTCACTTCTGGTCTGAACTTTCATTGGACTAAAAAAGGTGTTTTCGAGATTAATACCCAAAAGCTCAAAATCATCTTTCAAACCAAGAATATTGGAGAGACGGTAAATCTCAATTTGCCGCTCAGCGCTAAAACCCGAAAATGTTTCAGCGCCTTCTCTGAAGAGCTTGGATAGATCGCCAAAAATACTTTCAAACCCCTCGCGCGTATAAAGCCGGCGGAGAATCATCCTGTTTTTCAAGTCTTCGAAATCTTCTTTCCGAATTTCCCGCGAATAACGCGGAGCATGCGGCTTAAACTCCTGCCCCCAAAGCTGGGAAAAAACTTTGAGCGTTTGAAAGGCCGTCACAAGATCAGAACGCACCACGCCTCTTGGCGCCTGGCCTGTGCGGTCCAAAGCTGATTCCAGAATCGGTAAAATAGTTCCGGATATTTCATCGATTCCCTTCGTGATTTTAATCCAGTGGCGGGCATCCTGCCTGCGGCTGTGAAGTTCTGAAATTTGATCTTCCAGCACCAGGGCCTGCCGAAGAATGGCCGCTCCATATATTAGAACTATATCCGCAGTATTACGAAGCGTCCCCCCTGATCTCGAAACAATTTCACTCGTTACGCTATTAAGTACTTCCTCATTGATGTCGGAGGAACGGAGGCTTCTTCCTGTTTGCACCTGATATATCTTGAGAAAAATGCTTTCCCATTCCCGCTTAACTTGACGCAAGAGCACCAGAAGAGGGGCCTCATCAAGCGGCTTTTCTTCGCCGGTATTTTGCCCCGCAGGAAGCAATGCGGCATTTAATTCAGCCGCGATCTCCTCGCCTTTGCCGCGGCTTTTAAAATTCAAGCGCCGGCGTTGAAAAACACTGTTAATATCTCCTGCCGTAAAAGCCTGACCAGCTCTTTGCGACAAATCAGCTACGATCTCTTTTACCGTTTCACCACGCCTGTATCGCGCGGGTTTCGTCACTTCGGGGCTATCGACCCATTTTTCGATAATGGCACGAATTTTCGCTTCGGTAACTGCATTCGAACGCAGCTCAGAACGGGTTAAAAATGTGCGGACAGTATCCGCAGCTGCCAGAATTTCAGGCGTCAAATCCCCTTCCTTTAACACCAGCGGCGGATTGG
>CAYRBY010000191.1:0-2768 GCA_964422635.1 uncultured bacterium | reverse complement strand
CGCTAAGACCGAAGAGGAACTCCTTCAGCGCATCGAGGAAATGGACCTTCAGCTCCGTCATCCGATTATTGATGCCTACAATCTTTCCATGAAGGAAACCAAAACAATGTCACCGGAAGAAACCGTACAGGCCATCCGGGATATGGCCCAAAGAAAAGCCGTCAAAGACCCTCACGATAGTGTCTTCATCGATGTGACGAGTCCCGATTCTGCCCTTGTAAATATTGGCTACGGTGTCCATGCAAACCTGATCAGTCCACCGGACAATGGCGGTATTCACACAGACTCTAAAGTGTTTTTCTTTCGCCTGCATTACCGTCCGGAACGGATCGTTAGCGGGCAAAACATCCCCGAGTATCTTGTGATCAAGCCCCCTTACCTTCTGGAAAATCCCGCAGCACAAACTGCTGAGATCTACTCTTTTCCGGGCATGGATGCGGCTCTTTACCTTGACCTTATTACTCTTGCGCGTTTTCTCCTCCGGGGAGGATTTCCGGGAGTCACCAAAATCCGGATGGATGAATTCGACAATTTCCCAAACATCCTCAAGGAGCTGGCGCCTCATGAAGAAAACGGGATGATTGCCCTGGAAAAACTTTCAGCTCTCTCAACAGAGCTTCCCCGCTCAGAATTAAGAGCTGCGGGGGGCGCCCCGGAAACCTTGGATCAAAAAGAAAGCCTGCTCCCCTCGCTCTGGGCAGACGCTCGATCCGCTTTCGGAAAACGCGTGTTCAGTTATGAAGAATTTACCGCAAAGGCTTTCCCTTTGACGAAGGCCGTGTTCCGCAGCCAGTTCGAACTTCTGGAAACCCTTGGACTTGCCAGGGTTGAGCGTGCAGAAGGTGTATCCGGAAGACCTCTTCGGGTAAGACTCACACGTGTTGAGAACAAGTGGCAGCCAGACAAAAAACGCATTCATGAAAAGGAACTCGATTTTCTGCTCGGCGAATACGGCCGCCCCGGAGACGAGGAAATCCTACGCCCCCAAATTGCACGTGTGCTTTCGGGAGAGAGGCTTTTCAAGCTCCCGGCTCAAGCCGAATCTTATGAGAAACAGGAAATTGAAATGTCCCGGGATGATTATTTTTTCCCGGGTCTTGTGATTACCTTCAGAACCCTGAAAAATTACTTCGGGAAAGAATATGTCAAAGCCGCGGCGATGGCTGAACTTCTCAGCAAAAACGAGGACAAAGGCCGGGCTCTCCGCAAAATGGCTGAAGATCTTGAAAAACTCGGTGTTATCGAAACATCCCGCAAAGGGGACACGGGAAGCCTGTGGGTACGCCTGAGGCAAGGCATTGACAGCATCAAGGCCGCCAAAATCGAGCAGGTTCTTCTTGAGTCTTCAAAAACCAAGGGGGATCCTTCTCTTTCCTTCAAGATCCGGAATATTCTGGAGGACCGTGCAGCTCCCGTTGATCAGCATAAATCAGCTGTCACAACTCCGCCGGCGAAAGTTCTGGGGCAGTGGAAGCTGACACTGCCGACACTCGTCCGGGCGGTTGAGGAAGAAGAAATCGAGCAGAAAAATCAAGGGATCCAGCAGCCTTCAGTCCGTTTGAACCAGGTCGCAAAACGGCTCGGTGTTGACATCACGGCTTTTCATCAAAGCATTCTGCAAAACACTGTCGATCTGCGGCGGCTTGGTATTCAAGGCCTGGCCCTGGGCCTGCCCGTCGACAGTTCAAGAATTCCCGAACCCGGAAAAAAGAAACCACTGGATCAGAAAAAAGCCCGCCCCGTTTTTGAGGGCATGATCCGATCCGCTGTCGAGCGCCTGCGCGGTACAGACCCTGAGTTTGCTGAAGTCCCCATCAGGACTTCCCTTCTGGCATATGAGCTCGGACTTAGTGACACAGGGCTTCGGGATCCCCTGAAGGAACTCGGCCTTCTTCCGCTTTTGGAGGAACTGGGGGTCTTTTCATTCAAACCTTCAACACCCGCACTGGAAAGTCAGACGCGGAAATTTCTGAGATCCTTGAGTCTGCAAGACACCCAGGAGCTGATTGATTTCACAATCGGAAAATCAGGCGCGAGAAGAAAAACATCTTCAAAAGATCCTTCCGTTGAAACGGTACAGCGTGTTTTGGACAAATGGATCAACGAGCAGGATATCCGCCGCAAGCAGCGCCGAAGGGACTATGTGGAGGCTCTTCAGCGCCAGGCTGTAAAGGATTATGAAGCAGCGCTCGCGGCTTCAGCTGGACTGGACGAAAAGAAAAAGGCGCTGCGAGCCCTTTTCCCCGCCCACCCCGCCCTTCTCGAAGAAGCTGGGCTGGACCCTGCCGCTCAAAAAACCCAGGCTGAATACCTGATACCCGCAGACATCCGAAGGGATTTTGAAGGCTATCTCCGGGACTTCAGAAGCGGATTTCTTGGTGAGCTGGGTGTTTTGAAGCTGCATGCCAAAATCAACTTTCAGGTTCTTATTGCCGCAGTTGAAATGCGCGACAGAACAGCAGCGGATGACGAAATAAAAGCCGAAAGATACACGGGTTTTGGGGTATCAAGCTTTGAAGGTGTCCTGCGGAAAGCAAAGAAAGCTCAGACGCTTGAGTCCTTCTGGAGCGCATGGGACTTGGCAGACCAATACCCTCCTCTGGGAGGCGAAATCGTAAGCATGCTGAAAACCCTCGAGCGCTTTTACGGGAACCGTTCTGAACTCAGAACCTCTGATGAAAGCGTTCTAAAAAACACTCTTAGAAAAAATACCAACCTTATGCTGTGGCACCAGGCCCTCGGGACTTACGAGCCGGAAGATCCGAAAG
>CAYRBY010000190.1:0-2808 GCA_964422635.1 uncultured bacterium | reverse complement strand
AAACAGGAGTCGGCGGCTACGAAAACACCGCGCTGGATCTTGTGGCTAATGCGCTTGGTGCGCTGGCAGCCGTTTTTCTTGTCCGTCTGAAACCAGCTCTCCGTTAAAGCGGCAGTCGCGTTGAAGTCCCGGCATGAAAAGCAATCAGGCCCGCCGGGAAAGAGGGGGAATGGAATTCTATAAACGAGGAATCATCCGAAAGCACTTTTGCATGAGTTTGATGAAAAAAATCTTAAAACGTTTGGAACGCCTCAACCCTTTCGGCAAGCATTGGCCGGGGCACTATTATTCGCCTGTTCCTGCACGTAAGGACGTACGCAAGGCCCTGCAGGCTTCTTTAAAGAGCCGTCCAATTACGGAGATTAATTTTTATCCGGAAGCGCAGGAAGCCCGGCTCAAGATCTACGAGGCAGGATTTTCGGAATTCCCATTCAAAAAAGAGAAACAATCCGAGCATCGTTTCTGTCTTGATAATGATTACTTCACATGGTTTGATGCCATGTTTCTTTTTTGTTTTCTGCGCAAGGAGCAGCCCCGGCGCATTGTGGAGGTTGGAGCCGGCTTTTCCTCCGCGCTCATGCTGGATACCTGCGATTTGTTTCTTCCATCCAGGCCGGAAATGACTTTTATTGAACCACATCCGGAGATGGCTAAGAAACTTCTGCGGCCGGATGATTTCAAAAAGTGCAGGTTTATTTCAAAGCCTGTTCAGGAGGCAGGGACCGAAATATTTGAGGCCCTTCAGGCCGGAGATTTTCTTTTTGTCGATTCAAGTCACGTGTCGAAATTTGGCAGTGATGTAAACTATCTGCTCTTCGAAGTGCTTCCCCGGCTTCGTCCGGGGGTGTTTGTCCACTTTCATGACGTGTTTGAAAATTTTGAATATCCGGAGAACTGGCTTTTACAGGGCCGTTACTGGAATGAGAGCTACCTTCTCCGGGCTTTCCTTTCCCATAACAAGGAATGGGAAATAGTTTTTTTTAACCATATGATTTCCCGGTGCTTCGACGCCCGTCTCAGGGCAGCCCTTCCTGATTTTGCAGGGAAAGGCGCCTGCAGTTTGTACCTGAGAAAAAAATAATTTCACTCCAGGAGGAAGGACATGGACTGGCTTTTGAATCCCGAAACATGGGTTGCTCTGGCAACCCTGACGGCACTTGAGATCGTGCTCGGAATCGACAACATAATTTTTATTTCGATTCTCACCGGAAAACTCCCGGCGGAGCAGCAGGCCAGGGGACGGTCCGTCGGTCTTGCTCTTGCCATGTTGATGCGTATCGGGCTGCTTTTTTCACTGTCCTGGGTGATGGGTCTTACCAAGCCCCTGTTTGAAATTTTGAAACATGAGGTTTCGGGACGTGATCTGATCCTGATTTTGGGAGGTCTTTTTCTTCTTGCTAAAAGCACACACGAGATTCATGACAAACTTGAAGGGGAAGAAGCACACGGGGGGGCCGGGGGTGGCAAGGGAGCGTTTTGGCCGATTATTATTCAGATCATGCTTCTGGATATTGTTTTTTCACTGGATTCTGTCATCACGGCCGTTGGGATGTCGAACCAGATAGCCGTGATGGTGGCCGCTGTAATGATTGCGGTGGGAGTGATGATGGTTTTCTCGGGGGCCATCAGCCGTTTTGTGCACAATCACCCTACGGTCAAAATTCTGGCCCTGAGTTTTCTTCTCCTGATCGGTGTGAACCTGATCGCCGAAGGGTTCCATCAGCATATTCCGAAAGGTTATGTGTATTTCGCGATGGCGTTTTCGCTGTTTGTTGAAATGCTTAACCTCAGAATCCGCGGGCCGAAGGCTCAGCCTGTGGAGCTACGAGGCCCTCAACTGGAAAAATAGGGGAAGCAAAAGCAGAATTATTTTTCTTCGGGTAAAGGAACAAAAGGTCTAAGGACCCGGTCCGGCTTTCCGAACAAGTAACCCTGATAAAGATCACAGCCTGTTTCAATCAGCGCACTGCAGTTTGAGCGTGTTTCAACGCCCTCGGCAATGCAGCGGATATTAAGGTCGCGGCAGATTTCGATCAGTGATCCGATCAGCCTGAGTTTTGTTCTTTCCTTTTCCGCGCCCCGAATCAGCTGAATATCGATCTTCACGATATCGGGTCCGATTTTGGCAAAAGCGGCCAGACCATTGTGGCCCGCTCCCAGGTCATCCATCGCAATGCGGTACCCCATTCTCCTGAGATCAATCATGCGCTCTCTTACTTTGTCGGCGGTCTTGATTTCCATATGTTCCGAAAGCTCAAGCACGACCTGTGATGCCGCGAATTAAAGCGGCGAAGTTGCGGCGTAAAGCTCCGGATCATCCAGGTCTTGCGGACAGAGGTTTACAAAAAGACTGACATTGGGCGGAAGCAGGGGAATCGCAGCGGCTGCCTTGGAACGAATTCTTCGGCTGAGTTCAAGCGTTCGTCCGAGGTGCTCCGCAGCCCCAAAAAAAGCCGGGGGATACGCAAACTCGGTTTCATCATTGCGCACGAGTGCTTCATAACCGGCAAGGCATTGCCCAGACCAGGAGATTATGGGCTGAAAGGCAAGCCATAAGGAATCCATGGCTCGGTCAAAATTCTTTTTCTGCTCTTCGATGAGACTCTGAGGGGTGGCTTCTTTAGAGATTACTTCCGTGATTTCGTCTCTGAGACTGCTCATGCGGTAAAGGTTCACGCCATGTTCTACAGCCGCCTCCAGCAGGGGAACCTCGACGGGTTTTGTCAGGTAGCGCAGGGCGCCAAACTCTATGGCCTTGATGGCGGTATCCAGACTGGGGTGGCCAGTGACAAGAATAACCGGAATGAG
>CAYRBY010000189.1:0-2822 GCA_964422635.1 uncultured bacterium | reverse complement strand
TCAATGCCGGAGCTCAGCAGGACCTGGCCGGCAGCCAGAATGACCAGCGTACCACAGCTAAACTAGTCGCCACTCTATTCCTCTAATGAGCTTCTAGCCGCAATCTTTTTTTCAAAAACATGATTGACATCAGACAAAATCTAGTTAAGATTAAGTCTTAATTGGACGAAATCCTGGCTGTGATGCCGGCGCGTTTCGAATTCAAGAGCCAGGGACGGACGCCTCCTGCCAAGTACCCAGCCAGCCGCTTTAAAAATCCTGTAAAAATCCGGGAATTAGAAAATGAGAGAATCAAACGAGGAGAGTCTTCCTCTGAATCCGAAAAGGGCGCCGCCAGCCTCTGTCCGGGAAATCCGCTCAGAACAGCTTCTTGAAGGTGCACGAGAAATCATCATTGTGCATGGCGATTCCCGTTACCGGCTTCAGGTCACAAAAGCCGGAAAGCTGATTCTTATTAAGTAGTGTCAAAAATGCCAGCCGCTTTTAGTAAGCCAGGGACAAGCGGCGGAATCAAGAGACCCAGCCAGCAATTTTTCTGACGTAGCCGGAGATACTCCATGAAGTATTTGAAACATACAATCAAGCTGAGGTTTCTGTCCCTTGCTTTGGCCATGGGCATGTTTATTATGACGCGTCATGCCCGAGCTGCGGAAGATGAGGCAAATAAAAGTACGGTTCCTGCTTCCAGTGTCACGCCTGAAGTTCTCGTGACCGCACAGACGGATAACCGTAAAAAATCTTACAAACCTGAAAAGGTATCATCCTCCAAATACACGGAACCGCTTCTTGATATTCCACAGACCATCACGGTCGTTCCGCAGGCTGTGATTCAGGCGCAGAGTGCGACAACACTCCGCGAAACCTTGCGCAACGTCCCGGGGATCAGCATGCAGGCCGGCGAAGGCGGTGTCCCAGCCGGTGACCAGCTGTCCATCCGGGGTTTCAGCGCCCGGACCGATATGTTTGTGGACGGTGTTCGTGATTTCGGCGGCTATACCCGTGATCCCTTCAACCTTGAACAGGTGGAAGTTTCCAAGGGGCCGGCATCTTCTTATACGGGTCGAGGTTCCACAGGCGGCTCGATCAATCAAGTCAGCAAGGCCCCAGGCCTTGATCGTTTCATGAGCGGATCTGTGGGGTTTGGCTCCGCCTTTTATAAGCGCACAACAGTAGATGTGAATCAGCCGTTGAACGGCTTTCCGGTTGAAGGTTCAGCAATCCGGATCAATGGGCTTTTTCATGAGGCTGACACACCAGGAAGAAATGAAGTCACAAACAAACGCTGGGGCGTTGCCCCTTCTTTAGCTTTGGGGCTTGAAACCGCGTTTCGTGTAACGCTGAGTTATTTCTACCTGGGGCAGGACAATGTCCCTGACTACGGGATTCCGTGGATACCGCCGGCGAATGCGACGGGAGCTTTGGCCGGGTTGGGGGATCAGCCTGCCCCCGTGAGCTGGCATAATTTTTACGGCCTGCTGGACAGAGACTACGAACACACGCAGACACATTTGTGGACTGCAAAAGTGGAATACGATGCAACGGACGAGCTGACGCTGCGCAGTCAATTCCGGTATGGACGTGCCTCACGCGACTCGATCATCACTGCGCCGCGCTTCGCAAGCAGCACCGCGGCAAACCAGCTCATCAACCGGCAGGTTCAATCACGTGACATGCTGGATACGGTGATTGATGACCAGATCGATGCGACGCTTCGTTTCGATACAGGGCGCCTTGAGCATTCGCTGGTTACGGGCGTGGAATACATTCATGAGCGGTCTGGAAACCGCCCGCGCGCCGGGAACGGCGAGCCGTTCGCGGATCTATATAATCCGGAACCTGGTGCATCCTACATGGATGTCATCAGTATTTCACCGCGTGAAAATGCTGCGGTTTCAAATTCCGCAGCGCTATCCGCTTTTGACACGGTGAAGTTGAATGAGCAGTGGGAGGTTAACGGCGGAATCCGCTGGGATTACTTCACAACAGATTTTTATTCTGCCACAGGTCCTGAAGGGGAACCCTTGTCGCGGATCGACCGAAAGTTCAGCTGGCGGGGCGGGCTTGTTTACAAACCGCTGCCAAACGGGAGCATTTACTTTGGTTACGGCACATCCTTCAACCCGACGGCGGAAGGGTTGACCCTGGCCAGCACAGCGAATTCACAGAACAACCTGAGCCTTGATCCGGAAACGACCCGGACTTATGAAATCGGGACCAAGTGGGATTTGTTTAAAGAAAGGCTTGGCGTGAATGCCGCACTTTTTCATACCAAGAAAAATAATGCCCGCACGACCGATCCAGGAACAAGTCTTTCCAGCACAGCGGATGATATCGTGGTGGTCGAGGGCGAGCAGCGCGTCAACGGAATTGAACTGGGAGCAACCGGCAATATCACGGAACGCTGGAAGATTTTTTCCGGCTATACCGTTCTTGCCAGCAGGATTCTCAGTTCAAGAACGGAAAGTGAAGTCGGGCACCAGCTCAGCAATACGCCCCAGCAGTCTTTTAATGTGTGGTCGACTTACCAGCTTCCTTTTGATTGTGAGGCAGGGTTTGGCATGCAGTTTGTGGACGCCCGATTCAACAGCAATGCCAACACGCGCAAAGCGCCGGAGTACTGGCTTTTTGACGCGATGTTTGCGCACAAGCTCAATGATCACATCACGCTGAGGCTGAATGCCTATAATTTGACCAATCAGGAATATATCAGCGGAGTCGGCGGCGGACATTTTATCCCGGGCGCAGGGCGCTCGATTATTGCAGCAACAGAGTTCGAGTTTTAAAGCGGTGAAGCACCGCGAAGGAAAAGGAGAAAAAAATGC
>CAYRBY010000188.1:0-2832 GCA_964422635.1 uncultured bacterium | reverse complement strand
GCTGAAGCAGTGATTCCTGCCAGCCCAGATAGCACATTTCGGAAGGAATGACCTCCGGAATTCCCTCCTGCAAAATGTTCAGCTCGGTTCCGCAGACCACCTTTTTAAATTCGACTGTGACCTGCATCTCCCCGGGCAGATTGGGGTCATCAAATTTGTCTGTGTAGCGGATCCGCTGATTGGGAACAAGTTCCAGGTAGGTCCCTCCAAAGGAGTGGCCATGACCGGTTCCAAAATTGCTGAACGACATTTTGAAAGTCCCCCCGACCTTGCCCTCGAAATGATGAACCTTGCACGTAAACCCGTAAGGCGGAAGCCACTTTGCCAAAGCGTCGGCCTCAAGAAAGGCCCGATAGAGTTTCTCAGGGGTAGTCCGCATCACTCGGTGAAGTCTGACAGCATTTGTTTTGGCCATAAAAAATCTCCTTTAGGAAGAATTAAGATAAAGGGCGGGCTACGATTAGTTCTTTTTCTTCATATAAGTCATGAGTTTACTTGTTAAAAAAATTCCTAGGGCGAATCCCACCACCAGTCCCGCAACTGTCTCGATATCCATGTTAATATAAATTAGGTACCCCTTCATGGCATCGCTTCTAAAAGTGCCTGGTTAAATAGCTGGGAACAGACTAAAAGGGATAGGAAAAATAGTCAAGGCGAGGGCTTTTCACGAGGGCTTCCCTGTTATTCGAAGGGACTTCCTGTACGAACACGAAAACATCAAGCTTTCGCGACTCTGCTGAAATTACTGGGGTTTCTCCGCAAGACGTCTCTGGATCATCGTATCTTTCCGGTCGAGGCCGGGGCTTGAGGCCTCACGGCCGAGGATTTCTTCGCGGATGTACTGGTCAAGCTGATGCTAAAGTTCGGATTCGGCTGGAAGGCGCTGCCAGGCCACCACGATTCTCTGGGTGCTTTCTTCAGAAACTACAGCTTCCCGGCCGCTTCTTCTTCCGGTGCAGGAACCCCCATCCAGATCTCGGCATGCAGCCAGAAAATCCCTGCCCCAAGAAGAAGAAATGCGACCAGCGGCTCACGGAAAATTCTTTTGATTCCGGACGTCTTGGTCTTGGCTCCGAAATCCCCGCAGCTCAGGATTCCGAAGATTCCGCTTCGAGAAGCGGAATTTCAAGGCTCATTGCGTAGCGGATTTCCGTCCGGAGCTTGTTGTCGATCTGATAGAAACGCAGAACTTTTTTAGGAGGCAGAGCCGCTGAAAACTTTGCCACATAAGAGCTCTTCAGTGTTGTCTCCGCCTGTTGTATGTCCTGTGCTTCTTTCAGCATGGCTGAAGCTTCTTCATCTGTCATGGACTCAAACTTGTTGCTGAAGTCCAGGATCAGTTTAACGATCCGGTCGCCGATAGGCTCGTAATCATTCTGATAAGCCCGGAAAACCGGCCAGAACGCTTCGCTTTCTTCCGGCGTCAGCTGCAGATTGTAAAGCACGACCGTCTGCTGCTGGAGCTGCATGTTACTTCTCTGCAAAGCGATGACATCGGTATAGTTCACAACCGGGGGCGCACCTGCCTGCATGCTTTCCGCCGGCGTATTCGCAGTTTCTGCCTGTGCATTCCCGGCCTGAAGAAAGCCGGCAGCAAGCAGAAGCGCAGACGCCAGGGATAATGTAAATACTTTTTTCACGTGAATTTCTCCCTGTTTAGAAAATCTTATCGAATGCTGTAGCCTTTTCCTTCCATGCATGCCCCGTAAGCCCTCAGATACTGTGAGGTTTCCGCCTCGACGGAGTCAACTGCAGCGGAAGACTGGTCCAGTCTCGCCTGTTTTTTCTTTTCCGCCATCTGACCCAGCCCTCTGGAAGCAGCCACGGTCGTTGTCACGGCAGCACCCCGGCCTGCGCCGGCGTCCATGTTGCCGTGCATGGCCCCCACCGCTGTTCCCGTGAGCGCCGCGCGGCCCAGTTTACGGACCGGCGTTGGCTTATTCGCCTGCGCATATGCTGCACGCTGGCTTTCCATTGCTCCCTGCTGGCGGTATTGAAGCACAGCGGGATTCAGCCCGGTCTGGTTCGACGCCCACTGCCCGCAGAAAGACTCGTCCTGTGTCTGCTGCTGCGGAGACTGGCCGTTCTGCGGAAAAGCATAAGCGCCGAAATGCGCCGCAGACGCAAAAGGAACCGAACTCAAAAGAAGAAATCCTGCAAAGATTGTTTTTTTCATGAAATTTTTCCTCGCTTCAGCCGTTTACCAGGGTTTCAGAGTAAAGGGTGAAGTGTCTTCAATGACCTGACCGGGACGGCGGTTGGCAAGCTTGACGAGCTGCTCAGCCCACTTGTCCATGATGACGTAGACATGACTGAACCACGTAAGTCCGCGCACGCTGACGACTGCGTTCTGCTCGGCTTCGCGGTCGGCAATCATGGCAACAACACGGCCGGTTGCGGCATCCTTGATGCGCGCTTCGAAAGCTGCTGTACTTCTGTCCTTGGCCAATGCACGGACCCCCTTAATCGCAAGTCCAATTCCGAAAGGCGCATAACCGAGAGCATTCAAAACGACCTTGCTCGGAACAATTTCGGTGATCGCCATTTCAAGAATCAGGGTATCTTCAGAGGTGGATGGAATATTCAGCACTGCAAAACGGGCCTTGGTATCTTCGCGGAAGGCTTTTTTAACGGCCTCACGGAAATAGGTACCAAGCTCTTCAACATCCTTCTGGAAATCACCGGCCTGAGCTGAACCCTCCCACTCCGTGTTTTTGAACATGTAATCGATATTCACGGGAGCGACATAGAGCTTCTTGTACTTCGACTTCTCAAAAGTGGGGCTTTTCCAGACAAGGTGAAAAGGCAGGCTCGGATCATTCGCCATCACTT
>CAYRBY010000187.1:0-2837 GCA_964422635.1 uncultured bacterium | reverse complement strand
CCGCGGAAATCCATGACCGCCACATCGTATTTTTCCGAAAGCACTCCGGCCAGATCTTTCAAAAGCACCGCCGATTTGCTGTTAAAAAAACCCGGCGCGATAATAACGGCCTTATCATGCCCGCTTTTGTAATGGTCGAGGAAAACCTTCTGCCCGTCCTCGCTCATCACGTGAAGATTCACGACATCGGCTTTTGGTTTCACAGCGAGAATTTCCCCAATAACAGGTGCCGGAAGTTCCTGAACCTGACACTGGATGGTACGCCGGAGAAAATCGGTAACATTCCTGCACACGGCTTTGGAGTCTTTGGAGTATTCATCCAGAAACCATCCCAGCGAAACAGGTTCGCCCACACACACCTTTACGGAGCGGCGCCCCAGCGCTCCGGGCCTGCGAATTCCTAAAATCTCTCTTTCAAGCTTGATCACGCTTTCCGCCAACCGCTCGGTGGTGGGATTTTCCATGTGGTACTGCGGCGCCCAGCCGGCGAACCAGATTGTCCGTTTGAGCGTCTCCAGATCCCTCCGCAATTCCCGCAGGAGTTCCCCCTCAGGTTTCGGGGTAGTTTCCATCCTCTGACGGATTTCCGAAGCAAGACGGTTTGCGCGGTCCATCAAATGCCTCGAGGGCTGTTCCCAAATCTGGGCGTATTTCTTTTCAAGGTTCGTCACAGCGGAATCGCGCCACACGCGGAGCTCCTCGCTGAATTTCGCCCATTGCGTCGCGAAATCACGGGCCTTCTCCTGCATGCGGTAGCGCTCCACCACATGGTTCATCAAGTGGTTGAGGCGTTCCTGGATCTTCGAAGTCCGCGGCCTGATCTGAATCTTTTCTTCCAGCTTTTCCAGCCGCTCTTTCAAAACCTTTACCACGGGCTCTTCATAACGGTACTTCAAACTGAGCGGCAGGACATAAACAGAGGCCTGAGGATCTGAACGCAGCATTTCCTGAAGCGCCTGAAAGCCCAGATAAACCGCGCCTGTTTTAAAGGCCTGCACCTCATCATTGAGGTAATAAATCTCGCCCTCGGGAAACATGACCAGCGATTCACGCCTGCTTTTAATCGTGTTCAAGGCATATTCACGCGACTGAGCATCGCTGGCGCCGCGCTCAACGGAAAAACAGCCGATCCTTTCAAGCCAGAACCCTGCAAACCCATGCATCTCCTCAAACGCTTCCTGATTCACCATAAAACGAAACCGCTTTTTTCCGCGCTGTGCGACCTCCAGAAGAACCCGGATATCCATCTCATCGGTATGGTTTGAAACGACAATCAGGCCCGAACCTTTCGGAATGCTCCGGAGCCGGCGGCGTGATTCTTCATCAAGAGCGACCCGGCAGCGCCAGGCCAGCATCAGGGCGTTATAAGGAAAGTAAGGAATGGAAACCCATTTCCGGGGTTTTGCGGGATAAAACCGGGGCATTTTTCACAGACACTTTCTTTGTAAATCGATACACAGAATCATAAAGAGTCATTCTACGCTCAGAAAATAAAAAAGCCACCACGACTTCATCGCGATGGCCAGGGCTTCCAAAAAAGAGAGCTTTTTTAAAACTAACGCTTTAATCTTTTGGCTTTAAAATTCTCAAGAAAGTCACGAAGGAGAAAAACCGCAACCGCCGCGAGCATAATCGAAAGGGTTTTATCACCGATTTCCACAAACACTTTTTCTGCCAGCGCCGCAAAAGTACCGTTGGAAGTAGCTCGCAGGAAAAAGCGGTACACAGCAAGCGTGCCTTCATAAGGAGGCAGATTAGAAAAATAAATAATGGCTTGGACAACGATGCTGTTCAGCGCGCCTGTCACCATCCCCGCAAGAAGCAGCTCAAGAGGCCTGTAAATATTAATCCATCCCCTCTTGGAAAAGAACCACGTCACAGCAGCAACCAAAAGGCTGCTGAACACCCACACCCAGGAACTCCAGCCCCATTGCGTCGCCGCCATCAATAAATTGTAAAGAACTGCCGTGATCACGCCGGCCTGAAAACCGCCCAGCAGAACCGCAAGAGAGGTGCCCCAGCTATCCAGGAAAAAAGGCAGTTTCAGCTGAAGCATTAGAGAAGATGTCACAAAGTTAAACATCACGGCCGCCGCAATGAGCCCCAATGGTCTTTCTTTTAAAGGCGTTTCTGCACTCAATAGCTGATGCAGCACTTTTTCTTCGCGGTGCCGTTCAATCCGCTCCGTATCCTCACCGGCTTTTAAATCCATGGCACTGATCAGGCGGCCGATCAACACCGCCACATAAATCACGCCGATCAGAACTTCAAGCAAGGCAAGGGAACGGGCGATCGGCGCGATGGCCACCAGGTCGGAGCTTCCCCCCGCAAGCGCAGAAAAACTGAAGTAGATAAAGGGGGCGGAATTCGTGTGCTTCTGTTCATAGGTAAAATGAAAAGACCCGGGCGCCGCTGTTTCAATCAAGAGATAAAAGGCCGCGAAGACAATTCCGATCAGAATGTAGGCGCAGATAGACGCATAGATTTCGTTCAGCCCCACACTGCGCGCTTTAAATACCCGCTGAAGCAGCGCCACAAGCGCATAGGTCATAAATACTGCGTCAGCGATTCTGGCAATAAGGTCAATGACCGGGCTTTCCAGAATGACGTTGCTCCATCCGCACACAAGAATCGGTGAGGCCAGAAGCGTCCCAATCGCAATGTAACGCGCGTCATAGCTGATGGCGTAAACGCCCGTCAGCAGCACTGCCGTATGGAGGAGAATAAAAAAAACACTCCCGACACGAGAGGATTCGAGGAAAGGAGAAATCAGAATCAAAAGAAGCAGCGCAATGAGCAGCGTCAGCGACTTATTCTGTTTAAACTGCGTCAGCATA
>CAYRBY010000186.1:533-2854 GCA_964422635.1 uncultured bacterium | reverse complement strand
GACCATCTTGCGGTCTCGCGGCTGAATCTGCCAAAAGACACCGGGCCGCTGAGCGATTCTTTTCTGGCGGGGCGTCTGTGTGTCCGTAAAGTGAAAAAGTTTACGCCTCTTGACTACCGCGCGCTTCGGGTTCATTGCAACGGGATAACTCATAGGGAAGAGTATGCGAAACCGGGAGTCCACATTTACTTAGCCCCCACCTTTCAAATTCGTCTCGATAAAAGAATGAGGTTGTGCAGAATTGAATATTTGGAATGGGGTTCACGGCTGTGCCATGAAATCAGGCTTCTCACTCGTTGGATAATAAAAACACGCCTTCTGGATCGGGGGCTGCTGTATGTCCCCGGAATTCTTATCTCCGTCAAAAGGGGCGCTAGCCTGATGCTCGCAGGACAGCAGGAATGCGGCCTTTTTAATGCTGCATCATCGGGTGCTTTTAAACGGCACGGCGGATACGGAGTAATGCTGGATCCGGAAGCGGAGTTTATTTCAGATTTACCGGACTTTACGGTCTGTAAGTATGAAAGTGGGGGCATTTATGCTGAAGGTATGAGCAGACTGAAGCCTGAAAGCTTCAGTGCGAAAGTTCTTCCTAGAGCCGTTGTTTTTGTTCATTCCTGGGGCCGTCGAGACGCAGCAGTTGAAAAAATTTCAGCGCGGGAGGCCGTTTTGAGATTGGATGAATTAAACAGGCGCGCCTATGAGTATTTTTTTACAAGCCAGCGAGATGAACTTTCAAAGAAGTATGCCAAGCTTCGGCGGAGGGTGGATTTTTTTCAGCTCAGTCTCGGTACAGATTCTAAACAATCGGAAGCATTTCTTTTGTCCCTGCTATGAGGAAAAAAAAAGCTCAAGAGACCGCCTTTTGCACCATCGTTTCCCGCGATTTCATGCCCCGGGCGATGGCTCTCCATCGGTCTCTGAAAAAGCACTATCGAGAGCTGGATTTTACGGCACTCATCACAGACCCGAGGCCCCTCAAAACTCAGCGACTACCCGTGAGCCGGGGCTTTAAGATTCTTTCCGCCGAAGAACTTGGTGTTCCCTGCCTTAACCAACTTCGAAAATATTACTCGCCCTTTGAACTCTGCAATATTTTCAGGCCTTTTTTAATACGCAAGCTTATGAAAAAAGACAGAGCCCAAAAAGTTATTTATTTGGACGCTGACATTTATGTGACGGGGCGTTTTGATTTTATTGAAAAAAAACTGAATAAATATTTTTATGCATTCACCACCCACACCGTTAAATCCTATCCGCTTGATCGCAGCCTGCCTAATGATAGATCGCTGCTGGATTACGGAGTATTTAACAGCGGCTTTCAGGCGTTTCGAAACCATCCGCAATGCCACAGGATTCTTGAATGGCTGATGCCAAGACTCATGCTTTACGGATTTAATGATCCGCCGCATTTGTACGTAGATCAGAAACTCCTTCCACTCGTTCCGATTTACTTCCCATCCGGGTTTCTGCCTTTGTTTCATCCCGGGTATAACATTGCATACTGGAACCTTCACGAGCGTGAAATTATAAAAAAAGGTGCCCGCTATTTTGCGAATGGAGCGCAGGCCGTTTTTTTTCATTTCAGCGGCTATGATTTGAAGCGTCCCGGCGAATGGACACAGCGGGGAGCAAAAGAGGATCCCAGTCAGCCCGAAGCGGGTACGCGCACACTTAGAAGACCTTGCAAAAGATCACTTCCCGCCCTCAAAAAGGTGCTGGAGGAATACCGTGATCTTCTGAAAGACTGTTCGGCGGGAATTGATAAAAAGGGAAAAAAAACAAAGCCAGAGCAGAAGCGGAGCGAAAAAAGGGCTCTTTTTTTTAGAGAGTTTTACCCAGAGCTTCTTCGGAAAACAGCTTTTTTAAAGTGGTGAAGTACTCCGCGTTTTTCTGCAGTACAAACTGCCGCGCCTTTTGAGATAAATCACCAGCCAGCGCATCATCTTCGAGAACCGAAACGACCATATCTGCAAATTCGTCAGCGTTCCGCCCGATTAAGAAAGCATTTGTCTCTTTCAGGCCGCGAGCGCCCGCCGGCGATGTAACCAAAGGTATCCCATAACTAAGAGTCGTTATATTTTTTGTGCTGATTCCCGTTGCAAAGACCTCTGACGAAACAGCGACTCTGGCTTGCTCAAAGAAAGAGTCCAGGGTTTCATGGTATCCGGTAAGATTTAAAAAAGGAGCTTTCTCCTGAATGAGCCTGCAAATTGTCCCGGCCACGGTAAGCCGTGCGGCCCGGTGTTTTTTGTGAATTCGCGGCCAAATTTGATGGAAGAAAGATTTGAAGTTAGCAAGGCCTACCTGATTCGCAGAAG
>CAYRBY010000186.1:0-513 GCA_964422635.1 uncultured bacterium | reverse complement strand
AACGTTGTTTTTGTTTTCCGGAGAAAACTTGTTTTTTATGGGGGCCCAGAGGCCTAGCTCCAAGACGGGGCGCGGAACGATTTTTTTGAAATAAGCCGCATCATCTTTCTGGATCGCGAGCACCAGATCAGCCCGGAGCAGGGCCTTTCGCTCTTCCTCGGGAGAAAAAGAGTACCCCTCTGAAAGGGGGATGTTGTGTGCGAGCAGATGTTCGTTTCTGTCGGCGTGAACATCATGCGTATCCAGAATTTTAAAGACCGGATAAGAAAAGTATTCGAAAACCTTGGAAATCGAGGCATACATCACAATCACAAACTGCGGACGCAGCCGCTCCAGGTATTGTCTTACTTCAGGCTCCAGCGTGTCATCAAACCAGTCATCAACTTTTCGAATTCCGTCGAATAAAACACTGCCGGAAGCCCTTTTGAAATTTTCTCCTTCTGCATATTTCAGATGAAAAAACCCAGGCCATTCTTTTTTCATGGCAAGGAGATCATCATCTTTTGCCTGGCG
>CAYRBY010000185.1:0-2876 GCA_964422635.1 uncultured bacterium | reverse complement strand
GGAAGTAATTCAGAACCAGCATAAGACCTGAGCCGGCCGCAAAGATTTTAAACAGATTTTTGCGGGAAAACTTTGAGAAATCAAAAACCATCAGCGCCGAAAAAACGCCAATAAAAAAGAAAACCCCGTCAAGACCGCTGCATCCCGGCTGAATTCTGACCACGAGCGAAGGGTGTGAGATGATCAGGTCAGATGTGCCTCTTGAGACTTCGAAACCTATTGATTTGAGCGTTCCTACCAGAAGGGGGATGTAGCCTTGCGACAAAGCTTTCCATAAAGCCGGGTTCAGCAGATCATAGGCGAGACGCGATGAGCCGGCAAGAAATGCAAAGAAAAATGTGCCCCGGCTTCGACGGAAATATAGAAACGGATTGATCCAGAGAAAGGCGCCTGTGACACCCAGTGCAGCGGTCAAAAAATAAACAGCCAGGTAATGCAGCATGGGCGCCTGTCCCGGATCGCCATACCAGAAAGGAACATCAGAGGCTCCCGGGAGCCCGGCCAGGAAAAGAAGGACGCATCCGCTGTGGACTGCGAGTCGTGTCCGGCTGAATAGGATCTGAATGTGGGGACGTAGTGCCATGATAAGGAGACCGTACGACGCTGCGGCGGGAAGGAGTTTTGCCGGCGTAAGAAAGTAGTTAAGGTCTGCTGTTTTTTGAATGAAAATGCCTTCAAGCACGGGAATTCCGAAGGCCAGCAGGAAAAGAACAGGAACTGAAAGCTTTGAGCGATTAGGAGTCTGCATGTTTAGGGTATTAACGGCTATGCCAGGGATGGGGTTAACGGGCCGGTGCAAAAGCTCGCTGTGAGAAAAATATTCCAGTGGATCAAAGCCCGGTTTTTGATAGATTGTCATCGTTTTATATGAAATGAGATGGAAATCACGGGTTAGTTAAACCGGATGGATTGAGCTGTACGAAACCAAGGAACCGTAAATTTACTATGAAATTAAAACTGCCTTTTCATGTCACTCGATGGGATCTGATTGAAGCCTGGGAGGGCCTTGCCGGCATTCTTTATCAGCCCCTTTTTTTCCTGACAACCGTCCTTTCGTTTTTTTTAAGACGGCTGCCCGTAAACAAGCGGCACCTACGGATCGGAATCTTTATGTTTGCCGGTATCGGGGACCACCTTTTTGTTCTTCCTTTGCTGGCTGAACTTAAGAAGAAATACCCGGACAGCCGTATCAGCGTGATTACAAATGCGGGATTTCCGCACGAATGGAACAGCCTTATTTCAGAGACAATCCCGCTTCAGGGCCGGATGCTCCCCGTTCGGCAGGTTAAAAAATTGAAGGCCCGCCGCGCACTTTTTTTTGTCCGGAACTTCGGGCTGCTTCTTAAAATAATGTCAAGGCGCCTGGACCTGGGCATTACCATAGGGTCCGCTTCCACTTATGCGAATCTCGGGGCTTTTCTTTTTTATTATGCCGGCGCAAAGCAGCGGCTGGGCTCCGAATTTGTGGATGCTGATTACGTCTGTTATCTGTCATCGCCGCCCCGGCCTTTTCCTCATGAGAATGTTAGAACCAGTTACCTTATGATTCTTCCATGGATTGAAAAAGAAAGCAGACCCGGTGTCTTTGACGATTACTCCGGTTTTCTCCGGCTCGACCTAAAAGCTTTTGAATCTCAGATCTCCCCCAGACTTTCCAAGCCGGATCTTCCGCGTGTGGTCATCCATCCCGGAGGAAAGCAGGGGATTAATCTCAGGCAATGGCCGCCTGAGCGCTACCGGGAATTGGTTCAGCGGATTCTTGGCGAGTTTGATGTTCAGGTTTTCGTGACCGGTGCTGCCGATGAGCGGGAAATGATAGGGGGAAGCAAAGACTCGGACGGGCGCGTTGTGAATCTCTGCGGCCAAACCACTCTGCCAGCCCTGTTTGCACTTTTGAAATCAAGTCTTCTGGTTGTGTCCAATGATACCGCCGTTCTCCATATGGCGGGTGCTGTGCATGCCAGAAACATCATCGGAATTTTCGGGCCCACGACACCCCGGCGTGTTATGCCCTTGTCTCCAGGCGCCCAAACTGTTAAGCCTGGTATTGCCTGCGCCCCTTGCATTTCCTTTGATGCTGCAGACGCCGCTAACCGGTGCTCAAACCCCGATCTTTATGCCTGCATCTATGAAACCGGAGTCGATTCTGTTTGGCGGCTGGTCCGCGAAGTTCTCCTGCGGGAGCTGAAAGAAAAACGGTCTTAAGCCGATCTTTAAGGAATAGTATTCAGACATCCCGATTTCTCTCCTGAGTGAACAAATTTTCTGGAAGGCATTGTCAATGATCCGGTTCAGCAGCGTGCGCAAGACACTCAACATTTTCAACTTTGAAATAAAGGCGGATTCGCCTGCGCCTTATCTTGCATCACTCACGCTCCTCTGGATTTGTATGATGGCCCTCGTGAATCCTGTGGGCGAATTTCCCTTCAGTGATGACTGGATGTACGCCCAGTCCGTTTTTGAACTAGTGACGAATCACCGATTTGTTCTGAATGATTTCCAGGCCGTTACTGTTCTGGCGCAGCTTCTCTGGGGGGCTCTTTTTTCCATACCGTTTGGATTTTCCATGACCGCGCTCCGTATGTCGGTCATTGTTTTGGGGTGGATGGGGGTTCTCGGTGCGTATGGGCTTTTTCGCGAGGCGAATGCCGGAAGGTTCCTGTCGTTTCTGGGGGCTGTTACGTTTGCGACCACACCCTTTCTTGTTCTTTTTTCCAACACCTTTATGACGGACGTTCCTTTTTGCGCCACCTCAGTTCTGTCTGTTTTGTTTTTTGTCCGCTGGATCAAGAACGAAAAACCTGCTGATTTTCTGGGCGCGGTTTTCCTTGCCTCGGCAGCGATCCTGATTCGGCCTCTCGCGCTTTTGATTCCGC
>CAYRBY010000184.1:0-2887 GCA_964422635.1 uncultured bacterium | reverse complement strand
ACTTGCGCTGCTGCACAGCTTTAATGAAGTCCAAGGCACCCTGAAGTTTTTCCTTCAGAAACAATCGTGTCTTTTCATCGAGATCTTTTTTTCGGAGCATGTTTCTGTAGTATGAATTAATTCTAAGTTCGGGAATTTTCTCGTTAACGATTTCGACCTTCAAGCGCGGCGTGTTGTTCTCATTCAAGGTTACAATCGCATCCGGGGTAATCGCAATAGCTTCTTCGGCATAAAAACTACGCCCTGGCCGGGGTTCGAGACGCATAATCAAATCCGCCGCTCTCCGGATCTTTTCAATATCACAAAGCAGAAGCTTTGAAAGATGATTCCAATCGCGCTTTTCCAGCTGCGGAAGATGATCCTTTACAATCAGACGGGCCGTTTCAACTTCGGGACCCTCTTTGCGGGCCAGCTGAAGAAGCAGCGCCTCCTGCAGGCTTCGGGCTGCGATGCCCGGGGGTTCGAGCTGCTGAACACGCTCCAGGACCACTGCGACTTCCTTCTCTGAAACATTACAGGCCTGGGCAATCTCTGAAATTTCCGCTTTCAAAAATCCCTGTTCATCGAGATTGCCGACAATTTCTTCCGCGATCAGCTTTTCAGCGGGGGTTAAATCGAGAAATCGGATTTGCCAAAGGATGTAATCAGATAACGCCTCCGGTTTGGTCAGCAGGCCCTGCTGATAGTCCTTGTTTTTTTGGGCATCATCAATATCATCAGCATTACTGTGGTCGGAGTAAGAAGAGTATGTGTCTTCCTGGGTGTCCCAATCTGGCAGAGATTCAAAGCTTTCCCCAGGGCGGACTTCATCGGTTGCGGGCTTGGGAAGCTCTACAAGGGGAATGTCTGATGCGAGCCCTTGGTCTTCGGCTTCTTCCTGAGCCTGTTCTTCAAGCAGAGGATTTTCAACCATCTCAGCTTCCACAGCCTGGGAAAGTTCAGCGATAGGCATTTGCAAAAGCCGTAGATACTGCCGGATCTGCGGTGAAAGAATGAGCTTTTGGGTTTGGTGTTGAAATTGCCTTTGATCCATACAAAAACCATACCATGAATCATTTTTGTTGTAAAGGCTTCCAGATCCTATGGTTAGAAAGAGATTGACACTGCCTCATGTGTTTTTTTATAATGCACCGTTTTTTACAGGTCTCACATCAAGCCAATAGCCGACCTACAGACGGCCCGCACCCGGAAAGAAATCATGGCCGCAGAAGAAAATAAACGGGATATGAACGTAGAAGCACCAGCGCCTCCAATTACAAGCGGCCTTAAGAAAAAGAGCATCCCCGCAGGTTTGTGGACCAAATGCCCATCCTGCCAGCATGTGATGTTCAACAAATCGCTTAAAGAAAATCTCCTCGTCTGCCAGAAGTGCGATTACCATTTCATTATGGGGGCTCAGGATCGACTTCAGCACATCCTGGATCCAAAAACATTCAAAGAAATTAACGCCGACCTGACATCATTGGACCCCTTGGGTTTTGAGGGAACCAAATCTTATTTCGAAAAACTTAAGCAGGATCAAAAAAAGACGGGACTTAAAGAAGCCTGCCTTACCGGAGAAGGCAAAATCGGAGGCCTGAACGTCGCTTTTGGTGTGACGGATTCGCGTTTTATCATGGGATCCATGGGGTCTGTGGTTGGAGAAAAATTGACCCGTCTTGTCGAGCTTGCTACTGAGAAGAAGCTGCCGCTGATTATAATTTCCGGTTCGGGCGGGGGTGCTCGCATGTACGAAGGCGCACTGAGCCTCATGCAGATGGCCAAGACTTCCGTTGCATTAGCCCGTTATCAACGCGGCAGCCGTCCCTATATTTCCATCTTGACGAATCCGACCATGGGCGGCGTCATGGCCAGTTTTTCTTCGCTCGGGGATATTATCCTGGCAGAACCAAAAGCCTTAATCGGATTTGCCGGGCCTCGTGTCATTGAACAAACAATCCGCCAGAAACTTCCGGCAGATTTTCAAACCTCTGAATTTTTACTCCAGCACGGCATGATAGACAAGGTTGTGTCCCGAAAAGACCTGCGGGACAGTTTGCAGAAAATCCTTGAATCCGTGCTGTAACTTTTTAAAAAAGGAGAATTCCTTTGGCAACTGTAGTGTTAAAAAACCTCTCGAAAGTATACGGCAGCAATACACCCGCCGTTGACAAAGTCAGCCTTGAAATCAAAGACAAAGAGTTTATGGTTTTCGTCGGTCCTTCCGGCTGCGGCAAATCAACGACGCTTCGCATGATTGCAGGACTTGAAGAAATTTCATCGGGTGAAATTTATATTGATGGAAATCTTGTCAACGATGTCCCTGCAAAAAACCGGGACATTGCCATGGTGTTTCAGAACTATGCTCTTTACCCGCATATGTCCGTATATGAAAACCTTGCATTTGCTCTGAAGCTCCGCAAATATCCAAACAAGGAAATCGAACGCCGTGTTATGGAAGCCGCCGAAATTCTTGGGTTGACGGATATGCTTAAGCGCAAACCAAAAGAGCTTTCCGGCGGTGAGCGTCAGCGCGTCGCCGTGGGACGTGCAATTGTGCGTAAGCCGAAAGTTTTTCTTTTTGATGAACCTTTGAGCAACCTCGACGCGAAGCTTCGCATTCAGATGCGCAAAGAAATCCACAAGCTTCATAATCGCCTGCAATGTACGATGATTTATGTCACTCACGATCAGGTTGAAGCTTTGACCCTTGGGGATCGTATTGTGGTCATGCGCGGGGGACACATCCTTCAGGTTGCCGATCCTGTCAGTTTGTATGAGAATCCCGCGAGCCGGTTTGTGGCCGGTTTCATCGGTTCTCCTCCCATGAACTTTCTTCAGGGAAAAGTAGTGAAGGAACAAGCGGATTACTTTTTCCAGGATAAGGGCCTCAAACTCAGAATGCTGC
>CAYRBY010000183.1:0-2981 GCA_964422635.1 uncultured bacterium | reverse complement strand
GTTACTTTCAATGTAACGGTAACTGCCCTCTTCCCGGATGCTGACCGCTCCCTCACCGTGGGCATATGCAATCGTACAGAGAAAAAAACTCAGTGAGATTTGGAACAAAATCCGCAAGCCAACCGCCTTTGTTGAGAACAGACTAACCACGCCCTTGATCGTTGTCAACGCAGAGAACTCTTTTGTGCCAGAGATTAAAAGGTGTACTATCTTTGCAGGAAAACACCTTGTAGCTTATAAACACAAACCGCTGTTTAAGTGGAAGCGATAACGTGAAAATAGACGTTGGCTTTATAACTTTATTGACCGGCCATGATCTTGGGCGGATGAAAGAAACTCCGGATGTTATTTTTATCATGGACAGAGAGTTCGTCCTGAGGGCCTTCAATCCGGCATGGGAAGCTTTTGCGCTGAGTAATAACGGAGACAGCACCCTTAAAAGATACGGTCTGGGTTCTTTAGTGCCCGCAGCTTTCCCGGCTTTTTTAAGGGGATACTATACCGGACTTTACAACAAGGTGCTTGTGTCAGGAAAGCGAGTCGACCTTGAGTATGAATGCTCTTCTGACAATGTCTACCGCAAGTTTCACCAAAGTCTCTACCCTCTTAAGGACGGTGCAGGTGTTGTTGTTTCCAATCACTTGGTTGTCGAAAAACCCCAGCAGGAAACTCCATCCGAATTTGCCGGCAGGCACAGAAACAAGGAAGGGATCATCGTCCAGTGCTGCCACTGCAGGCGCACCAAAGACCCTAGTCAGCCTGATAAATGGGATTGGATTCCGGATTTTGTCCGGGAGATCCCCGAGAAAACTTCCCACGGGTTCTGCTCGCGCTGTCTTGAATTTTACTACCCCGGCCTTTCCGAAACACTCCCAAAGATGGATTAATTTTAATAGCCTGGCAAGGGCCACTGGCTGCGGGTTAAAAAAGACCTCACACCGTTCCAGGTTAAAGTCCTACCTGATTCTGGATACGGCCCTGAAGAAAGGCCTGAATGTTTTCCACCGTGGTTTCCAGAATTCTTTGTACCGCTTCGCGGGAATAAAAAGCCATGTGCGGCGTGTAGATCACATTCTCCCTGTGGAGAAGCACATGGTTTTTTAAAGTGGTCTGCATAAGACGCCAGTGATCCTGGGTCTGCGCCTTTTCAAGAAGCCGTTTCTCTTCAAGAAGGTATTCTTCCTCCTCCAGAACATCGAGCCCGACGCCGCTCAAAATTCCCTGATCCAGCGCGTCTACAAGGGCATCGGTTTCGATCAGGCCTCCGCGGGCTGTGTTGATGAGCACCGCGCCTTTCTTGATAAGCCCGATATTGCCTTTGTTGATGAGGTGTTTGGTGCTCGGCAAATACGGGGCATGAAGACTGATGATATCGGAACGCTTCAGCACGTCTTCAAAAGAAGCATATTCGAAATTCAAAACCTCCGACAAAAAAGCCTGCCTATTAACATCACAGGCAATGACCTTCATGCCAAAACCGACGGCCATGCGGATCACGTGAAGCCCGATGTGTCCGCAGCCGATGACACCAAGGGTCTTGCCCTTCAAGTCAAACCCCATCAGGCCTTCAATGGAAAAATTGTTCTGGACCGTCCGGAGATAGGCTTTTCTTAGATTGCGGGAAAGGGAAAGAATAAGAGCAAAGGTATGTTCAGCCACCGTATTCTCGCCATACACAGGAACATTGGAAACGGCGACACCTTTTTTTTTCGCAGCACCAAGATCAATGTGATCAAACCCCGTGGAGCGGGTTGCGATAAACCTAAGGCCGGGCATTCGCGAAAATACATCTGCATCGATTTTGGAATTGATAAAAACCGACATGACCTTGATCTCCCCTAGATCCCCGGGGCGGTCCTGGGCAGACTCTTCAAAAAAACGGATCTCTTTAAGGGCGGGCGCTTTCGCTTTGACGAACTCTCGTTCCCAATCATCTTTCAGATCGAAGAAAGCAATCATGGATCATCCAATCCAGGGGGAAGAACGCCGGGACGGCACTGTTTAAGTTAACAGCATTATACTACCTGCGGACCTTTTCCATGCTCCCTTTTTGAGGCAAGGGCAGGTGGCTGCGGTGACGATTTCTCAGAAAGAAGCCGATGAGTGTAAGCCTGACAGCATGAGAGGATTTATCAAAGGCTTTCGCGATAAAAATCCTAGCGTTTGGTTTCCCGGGAAATGACAGCGCCGGTAGAATCCGTCTTGGTGACAAGCCTTGAGCCGTCTGGCTGACGATAGGAGGTCGTCGTAATTCCGGTATCAGGGTCATAGGCGCTTCCGCCAACAGGCTGGCCTTTTCCGGTAACTTCCTGGGAAACAACTTTTCCGTCTTTGTCTGTGGTGGTCACAAGATGTGAACCGTCGTCCCGGATTTCAGAAGTGATCTTCTGGCCGGTCACGGGATCATAAGAGCTTCCGCCGGAAGCCTCTTTGCCGCGCGTTTCTGTGGACAGGACCTTTCCATCTTTATCGCTCTGGGTCACAGTCCGTGTGCCGTCCTGATTGCTTTCAACCTTGGTGGTCTCTCCGGTGACCGTATCCGTCGCGGTCCCTGAAGCCAGAATCTGCTGCTTGATCGAGCCATCGTGTCCGATATCGATGATAGTGCTCTCACCGGGCTCTGCAACGGGAGGCAAGGCACCTTCTGATGCATCGCCGAATTTTTTCTCTGAAAGAACATTTCCCTTCGCGTCTTTTTCAATCACGGTATAGGAACCATCAGGGTTTTTATAAGTGCTCGTGCTTTTCCCCGAGGGGTCAGTGTTGGTAGAGAGCGGCGAAAGGCCGTTAGTGGCGGACGATTGCACAGGCGCCTGAGCGGAACTCTCCGCGGGTGGACTCGCATTACCGCCGGAGGCATCGATCTCGTTTGAAATCTCATTTAGCGCATCCACTAATCCCGCGTGAAGCACCGCGGCGTTGGAGGAAATCAAGAGAGCGGCAAAGAGCGTTTTTTTGATCATGGTCTATTCCGTTTTTCC
>CAYRBY010000182.1:0-3031 GCA_964422635.1 uncultured bacterium | reverse complement strand
CGGCGCCTTATGGCCTGAGCCTCGGTACGGGCGCCTATCCGAACGGGGTCCACACACTCAGGATCAAGGCCCAAGATGATCTCGGAAACGACGCCGTCCTTGATCTTTCGCTTGAATTCAAGAACGACACGGAATGGCCATCTCTCGTTGTAGCGTCTCCCGCCTGGGGAAGTCCGGTCGATGTGAGCAAAGGGTTTGTCATCAAGGGCGCTGCGCAAGACAATGAAGGCCTGGATCGTATCGAGTTTTTTATCGACGGAACCGCACAGGCGCAAAAGATCACCAGCGGCTTTGACAACTTTTCCGTGACCCTGGATGCGGGGGCCTTTTCTTCCGGCGAACACACGATTCTGATCCGGGCGTTTGACAAGGCTGGCCATAAAACAGACGTCACGCGTCTTGTTGCTTTTGACAAGACGCCGCCCGCCTCGGCCTTTGAATACCCCGCAGAGGGGGCTGTTGTGACCGAAAAGTTCAGCGTCAACGGAAGTCTTTCAGATGACCTTGGAATTATGGGGGCCGAGATTCTCATCGATGGCCGCCTCGCCGGCTCTACAAATATGAATGCTCGCACCTTCTCCGTTCAAGTGGATACCGCGGCTCTCGGTTTGGCAGCAGGAACTCACACGATTACGATCAAAAGCTATGATCTGGCAGGCAAGACCTCCACGCTTGATAGAACGATCAGGCTCGACCTGAAAGCTCCCGAAGGCCGGGTGGCTAAACCTTCTGCCGGCGGCGTGGTGGATGCCGCGCAAGGATGGCTGAGCTTTGAGGGGAGTGCTTCGGATGATACCGGCATACAAAAAGCCGAATTCTATATAGACGATGTAAAAGTCGGGCCTGTGCTGGACTCAGGCTTTTCAAACATCAAGGTTTCATTGCCGCTCCCGGACACAATGGCAGCCGGGCCTCACCAGATTAAACTTAAACTCACAGATCTGGCAGGCAGGGAAAAGTGGATTGACGGAATTTTCAGGCTGGACAAATCCGCACCCGTTTATGCGAGCCTGCCGCGCGACGGCACGGTCATGGATGCCAAAGCTTTAAATCCTGTGCAGTTTTCAGTCAGTGATGATATCGGGGTTCGCAGCGTGCGTGTCTATCTGGAAGACCGGCTGGCGGCCACCTTGACCGGCACTTGGGCACCGAACATGTGGAACACGGTTCAGGGAAATCTTGATCTCGGATTTGCCGCAAAAGGCGACCACATACTCAAATTTGTCATTGAAGATGAATCAGGCAAGCAGGTGGAGGCTGTCCGCCGCATTATCGTCGACGTTGACCCGCCCTCTGTTTCGGTTGAAGTACCGGCGGAAAATTCTCTTGTCGATGCAACAAAGCCTTTGTCGTTAAAAGGCAAAATCAACGATGAATCGCTTACTTCAGTCAAAGTCCTTGTGGACGGTTACCAGCGCCTTGAATATGCCCAACCTGCAAAGCCATGGCCTTTCCCGGATTTTGACATTTCCGTAGACGCTTCCTTTTATACATCCGGAGAGCATGTTGTTCAGCTCCTGGCCGTGGATCAAACGGGAAAGCAGACCCGGCTCGACAGGAACATCCGGTTTGACATGGACACCCCCAATCTTTTTAATATCCTGCCTTCCGGTGCCAATCCGGTGGATATTGCCGGCGGTACGCTGAACCTGCAGGCCTCGGCCAATGATTCGAACCTTGACCGTGTTGAGTTTTATCTCGACGGAAGTCTTGTAAAAACAGCCCGCTCCGGGATGGCCATGATCAAAGAAACCTTGGATGTCTCAGGGGTTGAAGGCGGGCGCCACGAACTTTGGGTGCGGGCCATTGACAAACTTGGGAAATTTAAGGAAGAAAAGATTTCCCTGAAGCTGGACAAGAACCCTCCCAGCATCAGGCTGACTGAACCGCAGGAAGGAAGCATGATCAATGTGGCAGGTCATTACCTTCCTTATGCCGCGCACGTCGTCGATGACCTTGACGGCGCTTCGGGCGTAAAAAAGCTGGACATCCTGATCGACGGAGCCCTTGTAAAAAGTTTCACAACGGGAATGGACAATCCCCAAAATGTCATTTCACAGCTCCAGATCGCTGGTTATGACTCAGAAGGCCCCCATACGATTTCTTTTGTCGCAACCGATAAACTGGATAAAACATCAAGAGTGGACCGTAAAGTCGTATTTGACCGGGGCAGCAGCCCGCTGATTACTTTAGGAACTCCGCGGGAAGGGCAGGCCGTGGATGCCGTATCCGGCATCGTGACAGTCAGCGGCTCCTTTGAGTTTGCGCTTGGCATCAAACAGGCTGATTTGTGGCTCGACGGCAAAAAGATCCGGAATATTTCCTCGACAGGTTCCTTCAACGAGACTTTGAATGTGACGGGACAGACGTCCGGGGAGCATCTGATTCAGATCAAGGTCACAGGCGCCAACAATGTCACAAGCACGCTTGACCGGAAGATCCGGCTGGACTTCCGGGAGCCTGAGATCAATCTCCGCCAGCCCGCTGAAGGGGAAGTTATCGACGGCACGAAACCGTACAATCTCGTTGGCACCTTCAGCGATGAAATTGAACTCGATCATTACCAAGTCTCCATTGATAATCAAGAACTGCTGAGCAATTGGACAGGCATGACCGCTGTCTATAACGAAAATCGCACTTTGGATCTCTCATCGATTCCTGCGGGAAATCACACCCTGAAAATAAAACTTTACGATGCATCCGGAAAATTCAGAAATTTCGAGCGGCAGGTCAAAATAGACCGGAGCGTTCCCTCAGTCAGCATCAGCGAACCGGCCCCGGGTGCGTACATCGACGCTTCAAAGTCGAATTTCTTTTCGGTCCGGTTTAACGCAAGTGATGACACAGAACTGGAACGCGTTGAGCTCCGGCTTGACGGGGCTCTTCTCAATTCGGTTTCCGGCAGCGACATTGCAAGACAGCCTGTTACAGCTTCCCTGGCGGGAGTCAATGTGTATGACGGAAAACGCCAGCTTCAGGTCTACGCTTTTGACAAGGCCGGAAGAAGTTCCGTTGCGGCCAGAGACATTTT
>CAYRBY010000181.1:0-3066 GCA_964422635.1 uncultured bacterium | reverse complement strand
CGGAACGGCTGCCTAAGCTTCTCGATCAGGCTTATCAGTATGTGCTTTATGGTTTGACTGTAAGTGATGAGCAGCTTGGATATTTTGAAAGGGAACTCCTGACGCCTGAGTTTTCAGCGGGCGGCCGTTACGAGAAAGTAGGTGTCGAGATCAGAGAAAAGCTAGTCAATCTGCGTGACTTGATTCAGCGCAGGCCCACGCCGGAGCACCCTATAGATCCCGCTCTCGAAGAATCCACGGAAGCGAAGCTGCAGGCACTTCTCGACTTCGCGTTCGCGCCCATAGCAGACGCTGACCGTGCAAGGCTTTCAGAGCTGCACCGCCAATTTAAAGAAAAACGGACGGTTGTTTTCAGTGAGGGTTTCGATTACGGCAATGAAGGGTACCACTTCATTACCTATGACCACACCCAAGCTGACTTTGCTTTGAAGATGGGACTGCGCGGCGCAACGTTTCCTGTTCATTTTGAACATTTAAACCAGGCGATGCAGATCGGGGACCGTATTTTTGCGCCTTACACGCTGGTCAGTTTTGAAGATAGCGAGCGGCACCACCTGCAGCTGCCCGAAGATCTGGACCGCGATACGTCGCACCCGTGGGTGGTGCAGGTGCTGGCCTTTTCGGTCAAGGAACATATTCTTGCGTTGAAGGAAGAATGGGTGAACGCTGAAGCTGAGGGCAATCAGGAAACGCTTGCCCGGGTTGAGAGTGATTTGGCACTCATCATCAGGGAGTGGAAGCGTCTGATGTACCGTGCCTGGTCAATGGGCATGCTCCTTGAAGATCACACGTTCGACAACTCGGGTATTACGGCGCAGGGAACGGTCCGGGAAACCAGCGTATCTTTTGAAGACAACTGGAGGCAGTTCTTCTTCGGCTCGACCAGTATTGCTGTTTACGCCAACAATGCCAACCGTGTCTGGCTGAATGAACTTTTTGGGGAAGCTGTGACGGAGAGGGTTTATGGGGAAGGACTGAATCAATTTGATTTTGGACGCCTCTGGCCCACGAACGCGAAAGGGGAAGGCGCTGCCGTAGCTCAGGACCGGCGCGCTCCTATTTTTAAAACACCCGAAGAGCAGGCCCAATTTCTGGAAAACTTCTGGCAAGCGGTGTCTCCCTCGACACGTTCGGAGCTTCGTGATCAGGCGCGCGTTCAGCAGGCTCCCGAAAATAACCAGGCAGAGGATTTACAAGTCTGGATTCAATCCGCCTCCAGCGAGGCGGTTCTGAAATTCGCGGTCACAGCGTTCTATTTGCATGTGGCAGGCTTGGCGGATGTTGGCGATGGTGTGCTGCGTACATCGGCGGCCGTGTTCCAAAATACAGGTGTGGATGCCGTTGAACGGGTTTTTCGGGAAGTGGCGGGCAATGCGAGGCTCGAAGGTCTTGTACAGCAGGCAACCCAGCAGGTCTTGGGCTTGCTGCAAAAAAGGTTTCGCGCCAACGTGGAAAGTCTTAGCGCGGCCTATCGAGCGGCGCCAATTTCAGCATCCGATGAACATTTGGCTTCAGGCTTAATTATTCCCGAAGGGCTTAATCCGCGATTGTTCCGTGAGGCTGCGGGCCGGTTTCATGATAACGGCGTTGATGAGATTGTGCTTTCTTCAGGTCAAATTGATGTCAAGCCGTTTCGCGAACTCTTCAGAATCTTTCGAGGTGTGTCTGAGACCTTTTTCCGCCGCCCCAGTCTTGTGTATCCCAACCTTGCGGTAGGGGTTTTAGGCGAACACAAAGACACGTCGGCTTTTGACGATTCTTATCATGTTATGTCGCTTGGCGGGATGGATGCTGTCACGAATACGCAGATTGATGATTTTCTGATTCGGGAAGTTGTGCCGAACCTTACGAGTCTGCTTGCACGGATGCTTAAAGGCGGGGAGATTCAGCGCCAGCTTCTTGAAGCCGATCTCATCCGCGCACTGGCGCTTCCCGGCAGTGAAAATCTGTTTGGCAGCAGCCGGCCTAACGTCTTTATTCTGCAGGCGAAGTCGCTTGAACTTGCTCTGCAATGGCAAATCATCCGTCTTGTTGCCGCATCAGCGTAGTTTCAAGCGAGGCTTTCCGTAAAAGTCTGTAATTCTGTCAAAGTTCCCGCTGTGGTTTATGGGCGGCTTCCGCTTCAGCAATAACGACACCCTATACCTGTTATTACACGATTCAACTCGTTTATGGATAGACTCTCCCCGAAAATATTTCATTCCCGGCTATGTTCTTGACGTTTTTTGCTTACGATAGGGCGTGTTCAAATACCCCGTCACGGAGCAGCTCAATGGACAACATTTTAAATACCCGAGCATTTGACTTGGATGCGCCCCAGCCCGTTACTCCGGGCGAGAGCACTAAAAAAAACATTCCTCTCCGGATTTCCGAGCTGCGGAAAAGCCGCAGGATGAGCCAGCGGGAGCTGGCCAGGAAGCTGAATTGCCCGAGAACCTATTTGCAGCGCCTGGAAGGGCGGATTTGGAATGAGCTGAGCCTTGGTGAATTTGCAGCTATTAGTGAAGTCTTTAAGATTTCCATATCGGAAATGCTTCGGTGGATCGTGCCTGCAGCCGGCAGGATAAGCCTGGAGCGGTGCAGCCTGAAATCGCCCCGAATGGTGAACCGCCATGAGGGCGGATGCCAGATGTCTGTGCTCAGTCCCGCAGACAGTGCTTATTTTTTAGGGGCTTTGACCTTGCCTTCCGGTAAGTCATTTGCTGGAGAGTGGCTGCCCTACAAAGGGCCGTTGTCAGGTATTGTGACCCAGGGGGCTGTTCTGATCACGTCGGAGATGGAGGAGATATATTTCCGGAAAAATGAATGCTTCAACTTTTCGAAATTTCCCTGCATTGAGATTTCAAACACTCATGGCTTTAAGGAAGCATCTGTATTAATCGTTTCATTGCCGTCTGATAAAAGTGTCTAAAAATATAAACGTCCAGCAGCAGCACCGGGTATTTAAGCATCAAGGAGCAACCGGTGCCAGACGAAGAATCCAGGCTTTCGAGAGAGTTTTCATCGGCCCCGCTTGTTCTTTGATACCCTGAAAAGCATGTTAGAACATTTGCCCTGGTTGGCACG
>CAYRBY010000180.1:0-3143 GCA_964422635.1 uncultured bacterium | reverse complement strand
ATCCAGATGGAGCGTCACGAATTCTTCTCGGTCCCGGTTTTCCAAATACTTAAATTGCTTCACTACCGCTTCCGGATCTCTTGCCGCATCCGCGATGTAAGGCACATCTTTTTCCCGGACATAACTTGCAATGATGCGTTTCAGATATTTCTGATTCATGGCATTTCTCCTTTAAAAGCAAAAAGCGGAGACGGCACCGAAGTGCGCGTCTCCGCTCTCGCAATTTTTTTTAGTTGTCAGACTGCGTTTAAGCTGACTGAACCAATGACCCCGCTGCTTTGAAAGACACACCCTGAAACGCTTTTTCAAGCTCAGGTGCGAGTTCCGCGGGCAGAGTCAAACCCTTGCGGGTCGGCTTGAATTCATCCATCCCCTTCGACCTGAAAAAGGTACGAAGGTCCAGATAGGATTTGCCTTTAAAACTTCTCAGGCACAGCCGGACTTCCTCTGTTTCACTCTTTTTAAACGCATGGATCGTTGTGTTCGTTGTAGTTTCCATTTTGAATCTCCTTAGTTTTATTTTTGTTTAGTTTTGTTAATTACTGCTTCACTGCCTTGTTTTTTGTGCAAACCACCTCCTTTGTGCAAAAAGAAAAAGGGGAAGCCCGCACGGTTCACGCGCAGACTTCCCCTCATCTTTTTATTTTTAGTTTTTTATTTAGTTATTTATTAAGCTTAGCTTCCTCGATTTTTTTGTTTTCTAAATCCTCAACAATTACAAGACTGTTAGCCGGAGCATCCAAGTCCTTCTTATCCGTAATCTTTGGACTGGGTTTTTCCTTGATGTCCACATAGCTCACACCGGGATGCCCGAAGTGATCTAATTTCACATAATCCGTGTGAAATGACGGACTCTTCAAAATAACGACAGCCTCTCCCCGCTTCAGTGCTCGGATCAGATCCGGATCTACCCGGAATTCCTGTCCCGCCCGGATAGAACCCTGTCCCGTAAATCCCTTCCCAAGAAGCCTGTCCTCGGTTTGATAAGTTGAAATGACCGTCGGACGAGTGCCCCCGACTTTTGTAAACTTTTCAACCGACTCCGGATCATCTTGCCGCAGAATAATTTTGATATTGGTATTTTCAAGAACCTGCTGCTGAAAGGCCATATCTCCACGGATCACGAGATCTCCAAGGGACTGATGCAGAAGCGTGATCGCAAGTTTCGCGGACCTAGCTTTATTCAGGAAATCGATAAAGTTAACGTCAAGGAAACTTGAAGCATCATCCACGAACACCGGAAAGAACTTGCGGTTGTTATCTTTTACGTAGGACTGGACATAACTTGATACGGTCCGAATGTCTTGAAGGATCATTCTCCCGATTCGTTTGGCGGTATCTCCGTATCCCTGAAGATCGAGCTGGAAGTAAACGATCTTCTTGTTTAAATAGGCATCCAGAAGATCAATGTCAGGGACTTCCACGTTGACCTTGCTTGAAAATTCACTGTGCGACATGAGGTACAAATCCGCAATAAGTCCCGACAGGAACTTTGCGTTATTCTTAAACTGCTTCGCCATCTTCTGAAGCTCAGTCTTCAAGTCGCAGTCGGTCGTCTTATCCGTCAAGCCCTTCAATGCGCCCAGATCCGTCACATAACTGTGAAGATCCTTAAACTTCACTTTGTCGCTGTTGGAAACGATTGCATTCAGAATCACAAGCGCTGCTTGCTCGGCCATGCGTCTGTAAAACTCTTCGCTCCATTGCATGCAGCCGATCAGTTTGTCTTTGAGTTCCGTCGCATTTCCTCTCAGAAGCGGATTGTAACTCTCTGATTTTTCAGGATGAGCGAGTGAGAAGAAGAGGAAGTCCTTCTTGCGCTTTTCTCTTTCGACAATAAACAGAATCCGGTCGTAAAGCTCCAGATCTCCCTTTCCGTCGATAATCACCGCACCTTTGCCGTGCATGACATCATGCGTAAAAAGCGGGAGAAGCACGGACTCCGTTTTCCCGGTTCCTGTCGATCCCACAACCTCCGTATGCATAAGACGCTGATCATTCGTGAGAAAGATTGGCTTCTGAGTTTTAAAACTATCGCCCAGATAAACTTTCTCATACGTCGAATCAAACCGGCGTCGGCGCATCCGTTCAAGACCCGGTACTCCGCTTGCGTTACTCCTCCCGGAAAGCCTTCCCATTTCTTTTACTTTCGCATAAGCAAGCATCAGAAACAGCGGCAACGAAAGAAATAAATAAGCAACGAAAAGGAATGCCGCCTTCACTCTTCCATCCGTTAAATCCAGGGATGTCATCCATCCAAATTTCTTGGCAAGCACCAGAACACTCGCATAACCTGCGGCAAGCCCCATCCCCATCACACCGCGCACTTTCCAAGATGCCGGCCAAAACAGAATGACAACAATCCCTTCACTCATCGCCAGCGGGACCCGGAAGAATACAAGCTCAAGAATCTTGAACCCGAGCCCGCAATCAGTCCCCGGATGACTGTCCCGCTTCATCCCTAAAGAATCCGGCTGAGATGAAAACTTCCGCTCTTGTTTTCAAAAAGCGTCTGCTGCCGAAGTTTGAAAAGGCGGCTGTAGTTTGTAAACCAGATCCGCTTCACGTCGTACTTCATCCCGAACAGCCAATTCTTCAAATCCGCGTTCATCACCATAAACGCCAGCGCATAGTTCGTGTTCTCACTGTAATAGCTGAAAATATCCCGGTAACGTGTTTGATCCTTTCTGGAGTTATCCATCTCAATCGCAATCTTGAATCCCCTGACATTCAAAACTCCATCAGGAAGTTTGCTCAGTTTGTCCTTAACCAATAGCCGCTCACTGCGCCACTCGGTCAATCCAAGCTCCGCAAACAAAACCCGCAAACTCAAGACATTCAGATCATGCTCTGAATAACGGTCAAAATCTTGAGTCCTTTCGTACAACTCTAATCCTGAATCAAGTCCGCGAGACTGAAGTTCTCTGAAACCCTTTGCCGCAAGTAAATACACGGCTATACTTGACCACTTTGAATAATCCCGTTTCAAATATCCCGATTTCACAAGTCGTTCAATCCTCCCGTAACAGGAATTTGAGGAAACCGAACGCCCCTTCCAAAAAGCATCACGAATCTGATTGTTCGCACTGTATTGGTGCTCATGAATCAGCTTTAAAACTCCAATATCACGGGGCGTTAAAACT
>CAYRBY010000179.1:0-3228 GCA_964422635.1 uncultured bacterium | reverse complement strand
TTCTTTCATTGGCAGAAACCGTAAGCTCACCGATTAAAAAGGCGAGAAATTCATTCAGGGACTGTTCAGCCATTTCGTCTTCTTTTTCAAAAACCATGCCCCGCTTGCCTTCGTACCGTGCGTCCATTTTATTAAGATAAAGAACATCGTCGGTAAGCGCGTAGATACCGGCATCGGGATGTCTGAGCTGCCAGGAAAAAATACTGGAGCGGTTGGCAGAAGCCTCAAACGCTGCGCGGTCCATGCCAAGGGGAATTAAAACCTGAAAATCGGCAGCCGCGGTTTCCGGAACCTGGAGAGTGGCGCGCATGGGGAAACTTGAAGTGATACGCCGCACGATCTGATTGAAATAGTCTGCCATCGGCCCCGCCGTAGAAGCGTCCTTTGAGAACTCCTGGGCAAGGGCTTCAATATCATAATACCTTCCGCCGTCCTGCTTCTCATCTAAAGAAATGTAAATTCGCGCGGGCATGATGTTGTCATAAATGACCAAAGCGCTGCCAATGGCCGTCTCACCCGCCGAAAGATCAAATAAAAATGCGTTCCCGTTGAAATAGCCTTCATCACGGACCGGCCGGGGGTTTTGCGCATGAATAGCACTGACACCTTGCGCCTGGGTCAGCAAAAACGAAAAAAGATCACGCCGGATCTCTCCCACGAGTTCTTCTTTGATCTGCTGGTCACGGTCATAAAAAGTCTGGATCGACAGAGGCGCAATTTCACGCAGGAAATCTTCAATGGCCTCCGCGAAAAATTCCGGAGGAACCCGCATGTCGCGGGCCAGCTGATGCGAGAGATTAAAACTGCCGCCGTCACGCGAATCCTGGTTTGTAAGATTGCCGTCTCCCCATTTCGGCCGCAGGACATTCAGAATCAAATCCTTGTTTTTCGCAAGCCGCGCCGGAAGATTTTTTTCAGGGCCGGGCCGGGAGGCCCATTCTTGAGTGAATTTCTTCACAGCTTGGTCAAAACGCGCGGAAAGGTTCATTTCAAAGAGACTTGAGTCACCGGCTTCTGCGCGCAGTTCTGAACGATTCATTTCTTCGTAAGCCTGTTTAAACTGCGCATTTATTTCAATTCGCACAGTTTCGCTTGTAATAGGAAAACCCAGGGAGGCCAGATACTGCACGAGCTGCGTCTCGGGGCTTGCTGTCTGCGCGGCGAACAATTCCGGGGTCCAGGAAGGGTGTTTGAGCAATTCCACGAACGCCGGAGAATAATCCACGGCTGGAGCTGAGAATTTAGGCACAACCGATGGCTTCCCCGTTTTCTTCACAGTTTCGCGTTCGAGAAACTCGGAAAGCGTCGAGGAAAAGAACCCTCCTGAAATTGAGGCGCGTTTCTGTTGTTTGAGAAATTCGTGGGCGGCCTGCCAAATAAATTCCAACGCGCTTTCATGGCCGAGCCCGGACTCCCTTAGATTCTGATACGCGGCCGCAGTTTTCCCAGGGGGTAAATAGAGCTGGGCAGTCTCAGGGATATTCGTTTTCAGCCATTTCTGAAAAGCCTGATCGAGAATATTCAGAGTACCAGCTTCAAAATTCGCCGGCGCTTTCGGAGCATTTGTCAAAACCACAGCCGGAGACTCCGCTGCTTTTCCTGCTGCCGGCGCTTGCTCGGACAGCGGCTTGTAGTTCTGGATTTGCTCATTCAAATATTTCCGGGCGTATGCCGAAGTGGCTGCGGCTTCTTCAATAAAAGCACGGCCTTGTTCCAGTCCCAGCGAATCAATGATACCGTCAAAAAAACCGGACTTGTCTTCACGTGAGGACCAGTACCAGTTGCTTTCTTCCATACCTGGGATTGCGCGCCTGAAGACACCGCTGAATTCTTCCAAAATTTTCGAGGCCGCAATCTTGTTTCCCTGACCCGCACTAAGGGTCATGCCCAGATCCACAATTTTCAGCGACCCGCTGCCTGCCTTTTTGTCCAAAACAATCTGGCCAAGCCCGATATCGCTGATGAAGAGCCGCCCTCCGCTATTCTTGTAGACGTTGAAGAACAATTTTACGGTCTGGCGCTGGTAATAGGCCTTTTCCTCGTCACTCAGTTCAAGCTCCTGCGAGAAAAGACTTTTTCCCGGAACAAGCTCGGCCGTCACAAGCGGAATGCGCAATTTTTTATCTCCAGGAACCCGCAGGTCGCCCTGCGTGACAAACACGCCTCCAAAGCGCGGCACATCCGTGCTGATTGCCGAGATGGCCTCGAAAGCGCCTTCCTCACCAAGATGGTCCGCTTGCCGGGCTGGAGCATAAACAAGGAACTCCAACTTCTTTTCTACGCCCTGGTCTGTGTAGGTAAGCGATGCCTTATAAATTTCCTTTTGGCGCGCGTTCACAAACCTTCCGATGCGGAGACTGACCACACCGGCAGGCTGAAGATCGACACCAAAAATGTTCTTCACTGTTTCTGCTGCTGCGTTTGTCTTAGAAAAGATTTCGGCCATCGCTTTTCCATTTTCCGTTTTCTTAAGGAACTCCCCATCGAAGGAAATCTTTTCCAAATCGATTCCCGTGCGAAGTTCAGAACGGGCTGGAACGGCAGCCTTTAGCTCCTGATCCAAACGGTTGATGATTTTGTCCACCCGCTCAAGCGTTAGGGGGTCCGAAAACGAAACCATTGCGTCTCTGGGGCCGGTGTAATAGCGCGTGCCGCCTCTGAGCAGGTCAAAAACCGGTGCGTCCTGCATGTAGAAAGGATTAAAAAATTCAGCGAGATAATTTTCACGGATACCGGCTTCCCGCTGGAGCCGCTCGAACAGCGGGTATAGCTCTTGCAGAATATTGGATTCCTTCTTTAAATCACCGCGAAGGGTCTGTAGAAGCGCGAGAATCTGACCTTTAACTTCCCGTTCAACACGCTGCTGGCGCTCCATTTCTTCAAACACCTGAAGCGGAGGCTTCAACTTCCCGAGGTCATCCTCCATAATGACAGTGCGTTTAATGAGCGGAACCACCCCCGTTCCCGTGACCGGGTCTTTGACAAACTGACTGAGAAAAACGCCGCCGTCCAGCCACACCTCAAAGGTTCCGGCCAGGTATTTTTCCCGGATCAGGTTGAAATCGACTTCGTGTACAGCAAAGCGGCCGCTGGTCTCTGCATAATTTTGAGCGGTTTCTCCCCCATGTGTGCCGTAGGAATAAGCTTCAAGCGGATTGCGAGTGACGGAAAGCGCTCCGGGATTATCGTTTTCCCGGGATCCCCGGTAGGCAGAACTTTCAATGCTCA
>CAYRBY010000178.1:0-3252 GCA_964422635.1 uncultured bacterium | reverse complement strand
TGGGGCAGGAACGATTCATTTGCCAAGCGATGGATTCGTCCGTATGCCTTTTTCGTTCTGGCTGTTTTGAAAAGCTTGAAATCGCCTTCGACCCTCACCCGGGTTCCGGGGCTGTCCGGAGCCCGCAAAATCAAATCAAAGGACGGATGGATTGATGCGCAAAATTAATGTCGTTCATCCACAGGTCAGCATTACTGTACCCACCCACAAAAGACTCAGGCTTTTGGCGCGGGTTTTAAAAAGTCTGAAGGGAGACAAAACGAATGCCTCTGTCTGAAAAAGGAAAGCTCCGGATCGGGTATTTCCTTTACGGCAAGGGCCTTGGAGGCAATGGCCGTTATGTGGAAAGTCTCCTGGAACGTCTTGATACCCGCAGGCACGAAGTCACGGTCTACCTTTACTGCCCTGAAGGGGAAGACCGAGAGAAATTTGTCCAGCACGCACAGTCTCTGGGCGTGCGTATTTGTCCTTTTACTGCAGAAGGTTTTCCCGCCGCTCTGCAAAATCAGCCAGCCAAAAATCCGGCTCTTCAGGAACAGCCCAAAGCGGCTGCTCCGGCAGCTGCTGTCCGCCCTTCACTCAAGGAGAGCTTCCGCCTTTGGGTTTATTACCTTAAGGCCGTATGGACTCTCAGAAATTTTTTTCGTTCCGAAAATCTGGATGTGCTTCACCTGAGTCTTGGTACTTTTCCAACGCTTCTGCATGTGATCAATGGCGCCATGCTTGCCGGTATCCGTTCGCTCACGATGATTGTTCACATTCTTGAGGCGCCGCGCGCGCAGCGCTCTGTAGACAGGTTTCTGATGAGTCGTGTTGTGTCCGGAACTATTCCGGTGATAGCGCTTTCCAACACCATGAAAAAGGAGCTTCTTTCACGTTTTGGTTTCCAGCCGGAGCGCGTGCATGTGGTTTATAACGGGGTAGACCCTGATGCTTACGGCTACGGTCACGTTCCAATCTTAAACAAACAAACGCTGGGTTTGAAAAGCGCCGAAAGGGCGGTTCTTGTTCCCGCGCGGTTTCATCAGGTCAAAGGTCATGACATTCTCTTCAAAGCAATAGCACAAAACCGCGAAAGCCTCCGCAATCATGTCTTTTTGCTGGCCGGTGAAGGGCCTCTTGAAGAGCCGCTGAAAAGGCAGGCCGCGGAACTCGGGATTTCAGAGAGGGTCCGTTTTATAGGTTTCCGGAATGATATCCCCTCGCTTTTGACGGCCTGCGATTTTACGGTTCTTCCCTCATGGAATGAAGGGTTTCCGTTTGTGCTTCTGGAATCCATGGCCACGGGTAAACCCGTAATCGGAACCGATGTGGGAGCTGTCTGTGAAATGATCTACGAAGGAAAGAATGGTTTTATGGTCAAGGCAGGGGACGTGGACGCTCTTGGCCGTGCCATCCTCGAACTTGCTAACGCTTCAGAGGAACAGCGGCTGGAAATGGGGGCCTGGGGCGCGGGGCTGATCCGTGACCGCTTTTCGCTGGACCTGATGCTGGAAAGTACATTCGCTCACTATGGCGCGCCGCTGTCTGAATTGATTCGCAAGCCCGAAGTGTCTTACGAGGGAGTCAAACGCTGATGTTTAGTCTTATCCTGTGCACTTATAACCGAGCCGAAAGTCTTGCTGAAACGCTAAGGTCCATTAATGCCCAGGTTGTTCCTGCCGAGTTTCGCGGAGAAATTCTGGTCGTCGACAACAATTCAAAAGACAAGACGCGGCAGGCTGTGGAGTTCTTTGCCGGCATGAGCCGGTGGCCCGTTCGTTATATTTTTGAGGTCAAACAGGGATTGTCACATGCACGCAACGCAGGGATTCTTGCGGCCCGCGGAGACGTACTTGGTTTTCTGGATGACGATGTCCTGGTGGAGCCGGGCTGGATGGCGGCTATGGATAAGCTGTTTCGCGAAACCGATGCGGATATGGCCGGCGGAAAAATCCTTCGGCGCTGGGACTGCAAAGCGCCTGACTGGTACACCGAAGAAGTGGGAGGCCCTTTGATTGGGCAGGATTACGGCTCTGAAAGAAAATCTGATTTTCGCAAGGGGCAGTATTTGATCGGCGCCAGTATGGCTTTTAGGAAATCTATTTTTGATAAAACAGGTCTTTTCAGTGTGGAACTGGGCCGCAAGGGAAACTCCCTGATCGGCGGAGAAGACAAGGATATCTTTGAGCGCGTGAGCGCTGCGGGTGGAAAGATCTATTATGAACCGGCCGCCGTGATTCATCACCGCGTCGAACAGGAGCGCCTCACGAAAGACTATATGCGCCGCTGGTTTTATGCGATTGGACAAACGGCCGGGCATCAGATGGAGCGGAAGACATCGGCTGCTTTTACCGGTGCACCGCTTTGGGTTTGGGGCGATTTTACGGCCGCTTTGTTCCGTTACGTGCGCAGCCGCGTGTTTTTCCGCAGCCCGGATGCCGAAAAATTTGCAAGTGAAGTTTCGCTGCGTTACAGCTCGGGCGTTCTTGCGGAGTGTTTGATCCATTGGCTGCCCTTTTCGGGGATCCAAAATCTTTGCGTGTTCCGGGAGAAAAAATGAAGACCCCTCTTGTTTCGGTGGTGATCCCGACTTACAACCGCCGTCATTTAATCGAAGAAGCGCTCGATAGTGTGTTCACCCAGACTTTTACGGACTACGAAGTCATCCTGGTGGATGACGGTTCTACGGACGGAACAGAAGCCTTTGTTCGAAAAAAATACGGCGATTGTCTCCGCTATGTGCGTCAGGAAAATCAGGGTATTTCAGGCGCGCGTAATACCGGTATCGCAAATGCTTCGGGCAAGTATGTCGCATTTCTTGATTCCGATGATAAATGGCTTCCCGAAAAACTGGCGCGCCAGACGGCGTTTATGGAAGCGCATCCCGAGGTGGGTCTTCTTTCCACCAAGCTGGCGAGGTATGAATTGGGCGGCAGCAGGGAACACGTTGAAATCTGCCCGGTGGATTTTCCGAAAAACTTTCAGGATCTTCTCACAGGTAAAAACAATGTACCGACCACGACCACGATGGTGAGGCGGGCGTGTTTTGAAAAATCCGGCGTTTTTGACCGGGAGCTGCCGGTGGCGGAAGATTGGGATTTGTGGCTGCGGATTGCCGAGCACTATGGCCTTGCCTGTCTGGATGAAATTCTCGCCGAACACCGCGATCATTCGCAGAAAACTACGCAAAACCTTGCGAAAACGTATGAGGGGTATTGGCGTTTTTATGCCAAAACCGCGGACCATTATGCGGATAAGCTTCCGGATCCG
>CAYRBY010000177.1:0-3253 GCA_964422635.1 uncultured bacterium | reverse complement strand
GTGAACGGGCAAATCAAAGAAACGATTCTGCCCAATGGAAACAAGGTGGAGTTTTCCGAGGCTGATGCTCAGAGCCCTCAAAATACGGCACGCACGGTTACAGACGCCGCCGGACAAACCATTACGCAGCATCTTTCCTATGGCCGTGTCAGGCAGGTTGCCCGCACGGGGAAACCGCCGCTTAGTTATTCGTATGAGTTTGATCCTTTGGGAAGGGAAATTACGGTGATTTTTGATCCTGACACCGGAGTCACGGAACGCTATAAAGAAATGGCGGGTGAGTCTCGTATCATTTCCCGGACAGAAGCCAGCGGGGTCTTGACAGAGTTCATTTATAACAATGACGGCGTACGGACCGAATCGCGAATCAGTTTCAAAGGCCGTGTTTATGAAACGTACCGGTATGGTGAAACGGCCGATGGCTTGACCACTGTGGCGACGGATTCCGGTGTTGTAGAGGAGTATGACGCGGATGGGAAGATCCGCTACCACACCACGGCTGACGGTTACCGGTATGCGCACAGTTTTGAAAATGCCCGCATTGTCCAGACTGCTTTTGAAACAGAGAACGTGGCGCTTCCCGGACAAACACCCTTTCAGGTTCAAATACCTAAAGTCTCACTGCAGGATTGTCAATCTAACTGTGAGAGCGTGCATAGGGTGAGCTTGATTGGCTTTACTGATGAAGAGGGCGCGGAAGCCGTTTATCAGAATGGCGATCTTTCATCGCTGAAATATCCCGACGGAACGCGAGCGTTTTTTACCCGTGCGGTAACGCAGCAAAAGACGGACCCTGCTTCGGGAGAGCCTGTCTCTGAAGTGCTTTTGATGGATGCGCTTGTGGTGTATCCGGACGGCACTTCAACAGAGTTCCGTGATGGCAAGCCCTTCGCGGTCAAAAAGGCTGATGGGAGCGTGATTTCTTTGGAGACAGAACGGGGGCTTCTGATCAGCCCTGCGGAATCGGCCCGCTTTCACTACGATCAGGCTATGAAGGCCTGGATGACTTTTGTTCAGCCGCAGTGGAAAAAGTTTTTAGCTCCCGGCGCGCTGGCTCTTGAAATGGATTATGATTCGCAGGGACAGATTGTGACGCGCCGCTACGCCGAAGGTGTTACGGAAGTTTACGATCAAGGCCGCATTGTCATGACCGTGGGTCCTGACGGCGAACGTCTGACACGTTACGACTATGACGCGGAAGGAAACCCTGTCAGAGTTGAATTTGAAGGTCCCCGCCGGAGGCTGGAATCTTCGGTTCTGATGGTTAAGGCAGAGGTTGCACTTGAAAAACAGAAGGCGCTAGCCAAACTTGCGGACCGGGAACAGGTTCTGAATCAAACGATAGAGGGCGAATATCTGATTCAGCGGGACCGGCTTCTGGCGATCCGCGCCAAAATCGAAGAGCAGAAAAATTTCATCGCCTCCATTAAAGTGAAAGGTAAAGCGGCGAAGGCTGCTATTGGAAATGCTAACCAGCAAATAGAGGCAGGTCTTGATCAGGTTAACGCGGCGCTGGAGCGTCTTGCCCAGAACCGTATTGATGCCCTGAAACAGCTCTCTTCGCAGGTAAGCACGACTTCGGTGGATATTGAGACCAACGCAAACGCGTCCTACCAGGAAATCGCGCAGCAGGAGGCGCTGACCCAGTCAGCGATTTTGAAGAACGAGGTTTCTCCGGTGATTTATCACTGGTACCGGAAAATCCTGGGGCGTGATCCGGCACAGGCGGAATATGATTTGTGGATTTCGCGTGCCAATTACGTTTCGGGCGCTTTTGATCTGGAGCGCCTTAAAACAGAGCTCCTGCAGGGAAGTGAGCTGGCAGACCGGACGGCTGAAGTCAACGCGATCAAGGCATCCGTCAGTCAGGACCTGCTCTCTTATGCGTCTCTTTCCGCTGCTGACCGAGCAGCCTTTGCCGCAGGCCTTGGCGTTTCCGCGGAAAAGCTTGTGGCGCTCAGCGGAGCGGAGGCCAGCAGTCTTCTCACTTGGCTTAATTCGAGGTCGCTTCACTTCGGGCAGTCAGCTTATGTCGCGCTGGAAACGCTTTTGAGCAAGGCAGGCATTTCCTTTCAGCGAAGAGAACTGGCGCGCTGGCTCATCCTCGTTGACATTCTGACTGGTACGCTGACGCCCCTTGAGAAGGGAGACCTTCTTATTTCGATGTTTGCGCTTAAAACCGTAGCGGCGCACTATGGACTCACCGGAGAAGGCTATGGCGTAACCTATGAAGCCCTTCAGGCCTCTTACAACAGCCAATGCCAGGCGCACCCTGATACCTGCCAATTCCGGGTGATTGCCCATATCGATGGGAATCACTACATCGTCATTACGAAGGTCACAGCAGACGAAGTGACGTATATCGAAACAGGTTCGGCAACCCCGCAGCATCAGGATATTCGAACCATGAACCGCTCTGATTTTCTTGCCTCCTGGCTTGATGGCAGCAGTCCGGCGGCGCAGTTCGGATACATCTTTTCCGCGCAGCCGCCTCCCGAAGCAGAATTCGCCGCCGATCGCGTCAGGATTCTGGACAACGCGCAGCTTATGAGAATCCGCGGTGCCTTTTTTATCGTTGTCATTATCGGGGCGATTATTGCCGCGGCGCACGCCGCTATTGCCGCTGTGGCAGGGGCGATTGCAGCTATCGTTGCCACTATCGGAGCCATTGCTTCCGGTATCGGCACCATTCTTTCCGGGTTTGGCTCTCTGCTTTCAGGCTTTTTTTCCGGGCAGTTTCTCACAGGGCTTCAGGGCCTCTTCAACGGTCTGACGGCCGGAATCGGGAAAATCGCAGGCGCTGTCTTTAAAGGGATTATGGCGTTTGGTAAAACCTTCACCGATGTTTATGCCTTGGGCGGCACGACCATCAAAGGCCTGGAACTGAGCGCGACGTCTTTTTTAAAGTCCTTTACCTTGTCGGGGTTCATCAAGGGAACGCTCATCGGTTCGGGGATTGGCTTGGGCCTGGACGGCCTTGGCAAGCTTATGGAAGTCATGGGGTTCTCACCCAAAATTTCGCAGACTTTTATCTCAGGCGGAAAAATCATTATGGGTGCCGCGCTTGTGGGGTCGGGGAATCTTGCCGGCCTCGGACTTCTTGGAGGCGGAAGCGAGCAGTTTCTTAGCCTCAATACCAGCCTTTCTCCGGCTGTCTCCGGTCTTATTGGTGTTGGAGCTTCAGCCCTTACTGCCTTCACCGGCGGCTTTGGAAATCTTAGCGGCCTGGCCGCACTGAAATCCGTGGTGCCTT
>CAYRBY010000176.1:0-3254 GCA_964422635.1 uncultured bacterium | reverse complement strand
GTGAAGGCCGAAGCACGGTCATTATTTCCTTCAACTGGGGACAGGATATTGATTTCGCGGCACTCGCTGTCCGTGAAAAAATCGACCTTGTCAAAGAACGCCTGCCTAAGGAAGCGGAAGATCCGGTCGTGCTCAAGTTTGACCCTCTTGCACGGCCGGTCATGATGCTTTCTGTGAAAGGTGCCAACATTCCGCCTGTGCAGTTGAAATACCTTGCCACGAAAATGCTTAAAGATAATCTCGAGAAACTTGAAGGTGTGGCTTCCGTTGCGGTTTCGGGCGGTGCGGATCGTGAAATCCTCGTCAATATTGACCAGGCCCGTCTTGAGGCCAACCACTTATCACTTCTGGAAGTCATTCAGGCCATTGAAAATGCGAATGTCACCTACCCGGCCGGAAGCATTAAAAAAGGGCTGTACGAGTATCTTATCCGCACGGTCGGTGAATTTCGGAGCGTTAAGGAAATTGGGTTTACCGTGGCCGGGGTTGACATGATGAAACAGACGCAAAGGCCTGACACGAGTTTCCTTGAAAAGGGGGATCAGGGACCGCGGCAGACACTGGATACGATGCGGGGAGAAAGAGATCAATCGATCGCAGAAAAGCGCCTGGTGCTTGTTCGGGACATTGCAGAAATTGTCGACGGCACCGCCGAACAGACCAGCATTTCCAGGTATAACGGAAGCGAAAACATCACGCTCGCGATCCAAAAGCAGGCCAATGCAAACACTATTCAGGTTGTGGATCGCGTGAGGAAGGCGCTCGACCTTTTAAAAGAAGATGTCGAATCCCGCGGAATCAGCTACGAAATCATTTACGATCATTCTGTTTTTATCCGGGCATCCCTCGAAAACCTTGTGGAGGAATTTAAGAGCGGCGGCATTTTGGTGTTCTTCGTCCTTTTTGCTTTTTTGCGTTCTATTGGTCCGCCGCTCCTTGTGCTGCTTTCCATCCCTATATCCATTCTTGGAACATTTTTTTGTATGGGGCTGGCTGGAATAACCCTCAACACGATGTCTACAGGAGGTCTCGTTCTTGCTATCGGTATGATCGGAGATACGAGTATCGTGGTTCTGGAAAATATTTTCAGGTATCGTCAGCAGCACCCTGAAAAAAGTCCTGATGATGCGGCCATTGAAGCCACCGAAGAGGTTCTTTGGCCGGTTGTAACCTCTAACCTCACCACCATTGCTGTTTTTTTCCCCATGATCGCCTTTGTCCCGGGTATTCCGGGGCAGATTTTCAAAGATCTTTCCTGGGCCATTATTTTTTCTCAGGTTGTTTCCACAGTGGTGCCTATTACGGTGGTTCCCATGCTTTCAGTTTATCTGAAAGTTCAGTCCACCGAATATAACCCGTTCCCCTGGACTCGCCCCCTCGAAAAGCAGCTGATCGGAGACCATATTTCCATAGGCCGCAGGATTGCTTTTTCGGGCATGATGCTCTTAATTGTTTTTGGTATCTGTTCAATGGCGTTGCCAATTTTCGCTTCCTTAGAAAAAGAAGTTTTACCCAAAGTTGACCAGGGACAGTTTCTTATCAAAGTGGATATGCACATCGGGACTCGCCTTGAAGTCACGGATCGCGTCTGTAAGCGTATCGAAAATGCCATGTCGGATCTCAAAGAGATTGACAGTGTAGCCGTCACGATCGGTTCAGAGAAGAGCACCAAGGGGGAAATCAAAGTCGAATCCTTGCGAGCGTCACAAGGGCTTATTCTTGTTGTTTTAAAGAAGGGGCCGAAGGGTCAGACATCAAGGGTTGTGAATGAAATTCAGAGCAAAGTTAAATCTCTCGATATGGAAGGTGGCCAGATCGACTTTGTTCTTCAAGAGAGCGAGTTTGCATTTGCGGAGGGTGGAGCAAAACCGATTCTCATAGAAGTTAAAGGTTATGATTTTGAAGTTATGGCTCACCTCGTTGACGAAGTCAAAAAGCAGCTGCGCCAGATTCCCGGTGTCATTAACCCCACAGATGACATGGGTGAAGCCTCACCTGAAACGAAACTTGAGATCGATAAAAAACGAGCCGCCCTTTACGGCATTTCAGCCTTGGATATCTCGCTTATCACCAAAGCTGCTATTGACGGTGTTGTTTCTACTCAGTACCGCGAAGCGGGTAAGGAATTTGACATTCTTGTCCGGTTGAATGAAAAGGACAGAAGCAACGTTGAAATTCTCAACAACATGCTGCTGTACTCAAAAGTTCTTAACGCACTCATACCGCTCAAAGAAGTGGCCACGATTGAGAAAGGATCCGGCCCCAGTGAAATCCGCCGTAGCGACCAGGAACGTACGATCATGGTTTCTGCGGACATTGATGAGTCTTTAAAAAGTAAGGATGTTCTTGTTGCTGTTCAGGAGATGCTGCAAAAGCTTCAAATTCCTCAGGACTTCCGCGTTTTGCTTTCTGGTAAAGCCAAAGAGGTTAAAGAGAATTTCAACAAAGTTACGTTTGCTTTTATTTTGGCGCTTGTGCTGAATTACATGATTATGGCATCTCAGTTTGAGTCGTTTGTTCAGCCCATTATCATTATGTTTACTGTCCCGCTGGCGCTTTTCGGTGTGGCCTTGGCCTTGCTTTTCACAGGAACTTCTTTGAATGTTATATCTCTTCTAGGCATGATCTTTCTTGCGGGTACGGCTGTAAATAACGGTATCGTGCTTATTGAATACATGAACCAGGCCCGCGAAGAAGGGCAAGACGTGGAAGAGGCAGCGCTTAACGCTGCCAAGGTAAGAACGCGTCCGATTCTCATGAGTGCTTTAACAAGCGCCATTGGCCTTGCGCCGATGGCCTTGGGGCTTGGAGAAAGCGCTGAACTGCGAGCTCCAATGGCCGTCTCGATGTTCGGGGGGACGATTGCCGCCGTTTTCCTGTCGCTGATTGTGATTCCTATGTTTTATATTTTTGTGACCCGCGTGACAGAAAAGGTCTTTGGAGCATCCTTTCAGGAGGAGGATGATCCGGACGACATTGAATCCGAACCTGTGCCGCCTCCGCAGAGCTGACGATGGGACTCCCCAACTTTTCAATCCGCCGTCCCGTTTTGACTACCATGATTTATTTGATTCTTCTGCTCTTCGGGATCATTTCGCTGACCCGCCTTCCGGTCGAGCTGTATCAGGGGCAGAATCAGGGAATCATCAGTATTGTGGTTCGCGCACGAGGCGGTCTGCCGCCCCCGGAAGTCGAGCGGACGATTACAAAGCCTGTCGAAGAAGCCGTAGCCACGGTATCTCACCTCAAGAGTC
>CAYRBY010000175.1:0-3255 GCA_964422635.1 uncultured bacterium | reverse complement strand
GGATGACTCGTGAGATCATGAAGCGCCTCCGCTTTTCAAATGATGAAATTGACAAAGTATGTTCCTCCGTTGAACACCACATGACTTTCAAAGATGCGCCGAAAATGAGGGAAGGGAAGCTGAAGCTTTTTATTTCCCGTCCGAATTTTGAAGAAGAGCTTGAACTGCACCGTATCGATTGTCTTTCCGCATCCGGTAACCTTGAAAATTACGAGTTCATCCGGAAGAAATTGGAAGCCTACGCGAATGAGCCTTTAAGGCCGCATCCTTTCCTCACCGGCCATGATTTGATTGATCTGGGGATCAAGCCCGGCCCCCGCATGAAACCTATTTTGGACGAAGCATACGAGCTTCAACTTGAAAAGAAGTTTAAGAACCGCAAGGACGCCCTTGATTGGGCCAAAATCAAGGTAGAATCCCTAAAGCTTTCGCCGGATTGACCCGATCAACAAAAGTGTTAACTAAGGAGGCCTTATGCTGAAACCAGGGGTATGGCTGGCGCTTTTGCCGGTTTTTTTAGGATTCGGATGTACACATATTCAAAAAGTGACCGCGACTGAAGGCAGTGCGTTCGAAGCACCGTACACTTCGCTCGGAACCATCGTTGTTCGCGAGAACGTAAAGGATCTTTGGGATCACGAGGCTGGCAATGCTCTTAAAGAGACTGCAACTCTTTCCCTTGCTAAAACACCGGATCGTGCGGATCTTTATAAACAGGCGCTGGTTCGGCGTCTGATAAAGACGGCGAAAGATAAATACGGTGCACACGCTGTCATCAATCTGGAGTTCTGGCCTGATCCTTCAGCGCAAAGTTTTCCTGAGGGGCTGCTGCATGCCCGGGGGGAAATGATCCGGTATCAAGAATTTCCCAAAACACAGGCCGTTGTGAACGCATGATGTTGAAATCATTCAGCCCTCTGCCCCGCTTTTTTTTGAAAACAAGCACAGCCTTTTTGCTGCTGCTGGGGGGGCTGTTTATGATCGATTCGCCAATCGCATTTGCAGAGAGGGTCACAGCCATTGAGAAAGAGGCGGTACTCCGTCTTGAGAGCGGAGGACGGGTGCTGCTTGCCGGGCTTGATCTTCCTGAAGAGTCGATGCCTCTTCTGAAAATTCTCCTTGGCGGTAAAGATGTCCAAATATCCGGTGATCAGAAGAGCGTGCCGCAGACCCCGGATCAGCCCCAGCCTTCTTATCTTTATGTCAATACGTCAGAGATAGAGCTCCCGTTTGCTAATGCTGTTCCTGCGCAGGAGAAAAGAATCATGATTAATCAACTTCTTGTGGCTCTCGGGGCCGCCCGGGTCAAAAAGGATCTTGATTTTGACCACAAAGAGGAATTTATGACTTTGGAAGATAAAGCCCGCGCGGCAGGCCAGGGGCTTTGGTCCTACGCCGAGCCGGCAGCTCCGGCTTCCGTTTCCGGCAGCACCTGATTTTCTCTCCCGGAGATCTGTATTTGAAAAAAATCCTGCTGAATATTTTCCTTCTCTCACTTGTCTTTTTATTGATCCCATCGGCTATTTGGTTTATCGGGGCTCCTTTTATGTCAGCACGAATTGAGGATTACGCTATGAAGAGCCTGCCTTGGGATTTTCAATATAAGAGCTGCCGTATTGAGCCCGGATGGCCTCCAAGCATCCAGTTCGAAGACACTGTTTTCCGCAGTGCGCTTTCTCGGGAATTGCTTTTTAAGTGCCCGCGTCTTTCCGCGAGTCCCTCCTGGTCTGCGCTGTGGACAGGCTCCTGGCGATGGAGAAAGATTTCTTTAGAAAAGCCTGACCTTTATTTTCAAAAGAATTCTACTGAGTCATGGAACTGGCAGCCTGCGGAGACACAAGCTGCGCCGCATATCGAAAAGCTGGAGATTCTTAATGCAGCCATACATGTCAGAGAAGCGGCGGATCGAGGGCTTTTTGATCTCTTTTTTCGCAGCGCCCATGCGCTTGTCGAGTTCAGGCTGGATCAGGGGATCGTGAATTTTGATGTCTTTGGGTTTGTCCGCCATGGTGAGGAAAAATCATTTACCCTTAGCGGCACTTATTCCCGCGGGAGAGATGCTGCGTCTGGAACTTTGAGCCTTGATGACGAAAGCTGGATGTTTGAAGGCACCCTTACCGAGCCGTTTTCAGCCCCTGCTTTTGAAGGGAAGGTGGACGCCGCAGGAATTGATTTTGGAGCCCTGCTCAAGGCCTGGGGTTTTGACAAGCCTTTGCTTGACGGTGAGGCTACTTTTGAGGGGGAAGGCCGTATCCAGGGGGTGATTCCCAAAGATGCCGCCGAATCACTGATTCTTCGGGGCGGCATAGATTTGAGAAAGGGCCGATTTTTGACGTTAAACCCTGTTCTCCAGGCGCTTCGGGAAGCGCTGCAGTTAACGGGAGGTGCGCTTGAGCTTAAGCGCCTTGAGGAAACGGATTACGCCTATCTTTTTGTGGAGGGAACTCTGCCTTTCGAATTTTTGCAGGCCAGTCCTGATGTGACTCAGGGGGAATTGTATCTCAAAGAGGTTTTGGTCAAGCATGCGGATTACCTTATTGAAGCAGAAGGCAGTTATAGCCTTAGAAATGAAGAGATGGATTTTCGAGGCAAGCTTGTCCTGCTCGAGCCTGTGAGTGCTTTTTTGATGAAGCTTTATCCTGGACTCCAGGCCTTTCTCAATCCTCAAAAGAGATTGGTCTTTCCCGTTATTTACCGGGGACTTCTTTTCAGGCCGGTTTTTAAATTTGATGAGAACTATTTGAAAAGCAAAATGTCTGAAATTTCCGCCGGAACGGAAAGGGCGAACCAGCCTTCTGCTCCGGCCCCAGTCTAGGAGGTCGTTATGGCATTATCCGTTTTGACAGTCACGGGTAAAGACAGGCCCGGAATTATAGCCCGGGTCACGGGCCTTTTGTTCCGTTCGGGTGCAAACCTTGAAGATATCAGCATGACCATTCTTGAAAACCAGCTGGCAATGGTCATGATTGTGAATACTAAAAATAAATCTTCAGAGACAGCATGCCGGAAATCCCTTGGGAAGTTTTCAAAAAGCGGACTTTCGGTCAACTGGAAGAGTTTGCCTGGAAAAACCTCGGCGGTTCGGAAGCATTCCAAAGGAAGCCGTACTTATATTCTTTCAGCGGCAGGGAGGGACCGGACGGGAATTGTTTTTAAGATCAGCAGTTTTTTCGCCGGGCTTCATCTTAATATTACAGATCTGAATTCGAAAATTCTTCCACAGACTTCCGGCGGTCTTTATGTGCTGATTCTTGA
>CAYRBY010000174.1:0-3294 GCA_964422635.1 uncultured bacterium | reverse complement strand
CGGGCTAAAACCTTGAGCAAATCTTCTTTTTTGCTCGTGATCCAGTAATTCATGGTATCGCAGGCAACAAATTTAAGACGCGGCTTTGCTAGCTGATCAAGGACTTTGGCTTGGAGCACAGGATCAATATTTGCAAGAAAAACAAATTCGGGCTCATGAGAGAGGCTGATTTTGGGATCAAATCCAGCCAGCACATTCAAGTGGGTCTCCAGGGTGTTTGCGGAATTCATGTCGTTCTCATAAAAGCCCTTCCAGGCAAAGGTTTTACCGGAAACAGTTTCCAGATTGGACAAATCGATTGGCCGCTCCTCGAGAATGCGGCGGTACTCCGCCGGGAAATCTTCGCCGACAACACCGACTAAGGCAACCCGCTGAAAAAAACTTGCGGCATACGAGAAATAAGAGGCGGAGCCGCCAAAAACTTTTTCCCGGGATCCAAAAGGAGTTTTTATGGAGTCAATCGCGACGGTTCCGACTACCACTAACGGTTTGTTTGCTACTGCAGTTTCAGAGACCATGGGAACGCAGCCTTTCTTTAATTTTTAAAGCAGCTTGTCCGGGATTCTTCGCATCAAAAACAGCGCGAACAACTGCGACCCGGGAAGCGCCAGCGTCAAGGACGCTCTTAAGGTTTGACTCGTTAATTCCGCCTATGGCAACAAAGGGCTTATTAATTTCCCGAGCCGCTTGTTTAATAAGTTGAAGACCGACAGGCGTGTAATCGGGTTTGGTTGGGGTTGTAAAAACAGGGCCTACTCCAATATAGTCAACCTCTTCAGCGGCTGTTTTTCTCGCCTGGGCTAGAGAATGTGTAGACTTTCCAAGATACATTTTCCGGCCCGCTCTTTGGATGACCTGACGAATAACGCTGACAGGCAGATCATCCTGTCCCACATGCAAGCCGTCAGCGGAACACGCGAGTGCGAGATCCAGCCGGTCGTTAACAAAAAACAATTTCTTATACCGATCTGCCAGGCGGCGAAGCTCCAAGCCGGCTCGGAATAGAACAGCATCAGAAACATCCTTTCCGCGAAGCTGCAAGATGTCGGCGCCGCCCTGATAAATCAATTCCGCTTTCTTCAAAAAAAGTGAAAGATTATCTCGACAGCTTAGATCGGAAACGGCATAAAACCGAAAGTTTTTAAAAACATCTTTTCGCCAGTCCGGCATCTGTGTATTTATTTTTTGACCAGCTTCCGGGTGAGCGAGAATTTTTTCAATGACCCCTGTTGTGGAACGCCCCTTTAAAAAAGTGATTCGCTTTACTTTTCCGCCCCATGATAAAACCTCTTTACCGCCCACAATATCGCCCGTTTTCCAATCGGCTCCTTTAACAAGGACATCCGGCCGAGAAGCCACAATCAATCGCAGCGGTGTCGGCTCGGAAAAAAGAACAACATAATCGACACAGGCTAGAGCGGCTAAAAGCGACATGCGATCGTTTTCAGAGTTGACGGGACGGTGGGGCCCCTTATATGAGCGCACGGATGCGTCCGTGTTGACCCCTAAAATCAGTACATCTCCCAGGGAGCGGGCTTTTTCAAGATACTGAACATGACCGGCGTGCAGAATGTCAAAGGCGCCATTTGTAAAAACAATTCTTTTCTTTTGTTTATGGAGGCGCGCCGCAGTTTGTCGGAGGCTTGTGAAAGTCAGGATCTTTCGCTTATTCATGATGCGAAAAGTTTTTGCTCCACGACTTCAGAGATCGCATGAAGGGCCGTGATATGAACTTCCTGAATATGCGGGGTCAATTGAGTTTGGGCCTTATAACAATAGTCGCAGATTTTTGCCAGCTCACCGCCTGACTGACCCGTCAGCCCCACAGTGATGACACCCTGCTTTTTCGCCTGGCGTACCGCTTCGAGAACATTTTTGGAGTTGCCGCTTGTAGAAATTCCAATAAGCACATCTCCTTCTTCACCGAGCCCCTCAACCTGACGGGAAAAGACTCTTTCATAGCAATAGTCATTGGCGATGGCCGTTAAAATCGACGTGTCTGTCGTCAAAGCGATTGCGGGCAGACTCTTGCGTTCAAGTTTAAAGCGCGCTATGAATTCAGCCGCGATATGCTGTGCATCGGCAGCGCTCCCGCCGTTGCCGCAGATAAGCAATTTCCGGCCTTTACTGAAGGCGCCAAAAATGAGCTGGGAAACGGTATCCAACGCCTTCATCTGATCCGCCGCAAAACTTTTTTCCACGGCGTCCCTATGCTGTTGGATAATTTTTTCAAGTGCTGTGATCAAGAGAACCTCAACCGAAAAATATTTTCGCCATTTCGTAAAGATCAGGCGGCACTGTTTTGAGTTTACCGACAGCTTCTTCAAGACAAACATCAACAACGTTACGTCCTTGTAAGCTGACCATGTGCCCGAATTTTTCCGACTTCACAAGCTCCACAGCTTTAACACCGAAACGGGTTCCCAAAACTCGGTCAAATGCCGTGGGTGTTCCTCCGCGCTGAATGTGTCCGAGAACCGTTACGCGCGTTTCAAAACCCGTTTTCTTTTCAATGATATCGCCAAGAGAATTGCCGATACCGCCAAGCCGGACATGGCCAAACGCGTCAAGCTTTTCCTCGACCACAACGTTTTGGTTTTGAATGACCGCCCCTTCAGCAACAGCAACAATACTGAAGGTTTTGCCGCGCTGATGGCGTTTTTTAATGAGTTCGCAGACCTGATCAATATCAATAGGAACCTCGGGAATCAGGATGACATCTGCTCCGCCTGCAATGCCTGATTCGAGAGCGATCCAACCCGCATGCCGCCCCATGATTTCGACGACCATGACGCGGTTATGGGATTCTGCCGTTGTATGGAGGCGATCGATGCACTCGGTTGCAATATTCAAGGCAGTATCGAAGCCGAATGTATAGTCTGTGGCATTAAGATCATTGTCGATGGTCTTAGGAACGCCAATAACATGCACGCCTTCCTTGTGCAGTTTGTTGGCAGCTCCAAGCGTGTCTTCACCGCCAATGGCAATCAAGGCATGAAGATTGTTCTTCGCCATCGTTTCTTTAACCTTGGCAATGTTTTCGGGAGTCTTACAAGGGTTGGTTCTTGACGTTCCGAGAATCGTTCCGCCCTTAGGGAGAATACCGGAAACGGAATTCTGATCCAAAATCACGAAATCATTCTCAATCATGCCGCGCCAGCCATAACGAAAGCCAAGCGTTTTCCAGTTGTATTGCTGCGCTGTTTTAACAACAGCCCGGATCACCGCATTAAGCCCCGGGCAGTCACCACCGCCAGTAAGAACACCAATCTGAGTCATGACAACATCCTCCTT
>CAYRBY010000173.1:0-3309 GCA_964422635.1 uncultured bacterium | reverse complement strand
CGTTTGGAACGATTTCATTCTGAATGTCTTGTTCGCTGAAAACGCGGCGTGTTTTCAATAGGCGGACACGGAGGGGTTCCAGCAAGGCATGAAAGTTATTAAAATCAGTAATCCGGACGCCGCCCTTTCCGTCTTCAATCAAAGCTTCAAGAAGATCCAACCCCTCTTCAATCTTCTGCACCAGCTGCTCGGAGTCCTCTTCTTTTCGAAGCTCGGAACGCCCCCCATCATCGCTCAAAGTCCCTGCGGACAACATTTTCCTTTTCTCCGCCTCTATCATCATGGCATTCAGAAAATTCAGAACGACACCGTCTCTAACTGCTTTTACCCCTGATTGGCTGTAGCGGTAACCGACAACGCCGCCTCCAAAAGAAAATTTTCCACCCGGATATTTTTCATCGGGAATCGTTTCGACCGTGTTCTGAGGATAACGCTCGCTTCCCTTGTTCACATCCCGCACGATCCGGTAAGGCTCGTCCCTGTCGAGATTACTCTTGATGTAATCAGGATCTTTAAAATCCCTTCCCTCTGCAAAAGCCTTCGGAATACCAATAACTTTAAATACAAAATCCAAAGTAGCGGAGTCATCAAGTCTTGCAAAATCAAGCTGATACGCTGGCGTTACCATGAATTCCCAATCAAGGCCTTCTGCCTGCAGTCGGCGGATCATAGCACTGACCGTTCTTGCCGTTTGCGGCTCTGTTACGTAAATCACAATCCGGGGTTTCTCACCAGCCGGGATGAGAGAAGAATGGGAACTTCGAAGCATTCTGACGACGTTCTCAAGATTCTGATAGGTCGATTTGGACTCCGTTTCAAGAATGATCGGCGCTTGAAAAGACTGCTCAGGAATTTCTTTAAGATCATTGAAAAGCGCACCGATGAGCTCGGCCTCGGACACCTTTTCATTTCTTAAAACCTCGTCTAAATTCCGGGAACTTGGCAAACTTGCCTTAAGCGCGTTCAAGCTCGATTCAAGACCTGGTGTTCCACGGCCGCGCCCTCCGGAAATAATCAGCGGCGTATTTTGCTTCGATTCCGAAAAAATCCGGGCAGCCTCCTGAAAAAGACGGATGTCCTGACTTCCCAAAACAACGCGCACATTAGCCTTGGCAGCATCAGGTTTCCCGTCTGTCTGCATTCCGAGGGTCGCAAAAGGCTGTCCCAGATCCCGAAAAACACTTTCAGACGCTTCAATTAAATCCCGGAACTCTGGACTCTCTCTTAAAACGGGGAGCTTGAGGGCATCAAGACTTTCTTTACCCTCATCGCCGGTGCGGAGTTCGGAACGGACCTCAGCTGGTTCTGTAGGTTCCTCGACGGCCGGGGCGGCCATCACAGCCTGTTCAACCAAAAGAAAAGTGCCCTGGGACGTCATCTGATAGGGGCCTTTTACCTTGCCGAGGATGGAAGATACCGTGGCGCTGACGAAGGCACTTTCTCCTCCCTGACTTTCAAAATAGTATCCGCTTCTGAGTGTTTCCCAAACTCCGTCGGACGAACGTTTAATTCTCACCGCCGCTGCGTGATCCTTTGTGTAAGCTTTCCTGAGTCTCATTCTCAAATCATCAAGCTCAAAAATATAAATAGAGAGTTTTTTCTCTTCTTTGAGACGGGCACGAACCCCTTCTTCGATCCTCTTGACCAAGGTCAGCGACAGACTCTTCTCACCCGTAAAACCAAAAACCCGGGAGGCATCAAGCGTCGTCATACCTTCTTCTTCCCGCAGACGTTTGAATTCCTTCAGAAACTCACCGGCAAGATCAAGCCCCCAGACGACATCTGCGTGGCTAATGTTCTTAAGTACAAGCTGCGGGGTTCCCGTACTTTTTAACTTTTCATTGGCTTCGGTCAGGACCTCTTCCTTAAAAGCGGCAAGCACATTCCATCCCTGCTTCTGCATACGCTCAAGATAGAACTGTTTGTCTTTTCCCAGGAGCCTGAGGAAATTTCCTCTACGCACATAAAGAAGTTCAGGGGCCATACCCATCGCGGTATAAAAATCCCTCATAGCTTTGGGGGCCATCCCGAAAGATTCGGCAACAAGTTTCATATTTCCCGCATAAAGATCATAGCGCTCCCGAAGGATGCGGCGCATGGGAATTTCCATTTGGGCCGCATAAAAGAAAGTGTGATAGCCGCGCGTCCGGAGCCAGGTAATCGAACTGTGCTTTCTGAAAAACTCGGGAATATTCCATTGAAACTCCGGCGATCCGAGTTCGTCAAGAACAGCTGCGGCATCCACAGGTCTTCCGCTCTCCTCCGAGAGCGCCTCCAGGACACGAAGCTTGCGAAGATCCTGGATCTGCCCAAGCGCCGCAGGAGGCTGATACGGAATATCTTGTGCCTCCGCGGCGTTCTCAAACCGCAGTTTGGCAATCGTAAGCGCTGCAAGACTTTCGCGAAGAGCTCTCATTTTGCGAGTACTTTTCTCGCGCGTAAAACCAAAAGACTGGCCAACGGACGTGTCAACGCCGCTGAAACGCCGGCTCCGGGCTTCATCCTCCCGTTCAAAATCAGCCGCAAGATCCAAAGTCCACAAAAGAAATCCATGATCAAAACGGGGCGAGTCATATTCAGGAAAAAGCTCCAGAAACTGTCCGCGAAACACGGACAGGTTCCAGGTTTTACCATTCTCATCCGGGGTATTCAGCCATGCCAACAGCTCCTTGCGAAAGGCTTCCCCGTCAGGGGTTCCCACACGTTCCTTCAGAAACAATGCCAGATGCGGTTTTCCTTTTTCAGGATGGGGCAATGCGTCCGTGTTAAAGGCAGAAAGTCGAGCCGGAAGTTCACTCAGGAATGTCCGCTGGCGCACAGGACGATCCGAAAGTTTTACGGGGGTCTTCCCGGAGAGAATATAAAGTTTCTCGTAAACAGAGGAAAGCATACGGAAATCCGTCAGCGCAAGAGCCTCAGCCGTTTTTTCCGCATACCCGAGGTAGTCATCATAGACACGCTCGATCTCAGCTTTATAGGGTTCAACAAGACCAAGAGAATGCGCGAAAGCTGCAGCACCTCCGGCGGCGGTGAGCGTCGACACTCGTCCCGGGAAGCGTTTATCAAGGACGTCGCGAAGATCGCGCATGCGCCAACGCACAGAATCGCCGGCAGCAAGAGAAATCAGATCCTCTTCTGTAAGGCCAAGCTCATCGCGGAACCATCCAGACTTCTTCTCTTCCATGCCCCTGAGCTCAGACCGTAAAGCCCATCTTCCGCCGGCTCGGACTGCCATAATTTTTCTCGCCTCATCCGCTTCAATCCAAAGCGTCGTAGTTTCATTTCTAGGCGCAGGCGATGTTACCGGGG
>CAYRBY010000172.1:0-3321 GCA_964422635.1 uncultured bacterium | reverse complement strand
AGCTGTCAAAATCCGAAAAAGCATCCGCCCCCAAAATAAAGAAAAGCTCCGCCTTAGGATATATCCCCTGAAGTTTCTTTATGGTTTCCGCTGTATATGAAATGCCTAGCCTATCTATTTCAAGGGAAGAAACCTCCCAGGAGGACTTGCCTTGAGCGGCAAGTTCAGCCATACGGTAGCGATGCTGGGGAGAGGCCATTTTCTCCCGGCGGCTTTTGTGGGGCGGAATGTTGGCCGGGACAAAAATAATCTTATCGAGATTGAATTGATTCTGTGCTGCCGCGGCAAGAGCGAGATGACCGTTGTGTATTGGGTCAAAAGTTCCACCCAAAATACCAATTTTCATAACCGCCTTTGAAAACAATCAGGAACGAATCTGCCCATTGCCCCGAACCACATACTTATAAGATGTAAGCCCTTCAAGGCCCATGGGACCCCGTGCGTGAATTTTGTCTGTAGAAATACCAATTTCAGCACCTAAGCCATATTCAAATCCGTCCGCAAAACGCGTAGACGCATTGACCATAACAGAAGAGGAATCAACTTCCAGAAGAAACTTTTCAGCGGTCTTGGCATTCTTAGTGATAATAGCCTCAGTATGGCCCGATCCGTACCTTCCAATATGGGCAACCGCTTCATCCACTCCAGCCACAACTTTTACTGCAAGGATTTTATCAAGAAACTCCCGTCCAAAATCACTCGCTTTAGCTTTATCGGCCCACGGAATCCATCGGCGAGCCTCTTGGTCAGCGCGCACCTCACATTTTCCTTCGAGGGATCTGCTAAGAATGGGCAAAAAACGGGACGCAACCTCACGGCTTACAAGCAAGGTTTCCATAGCATTACAAACACCAGGGCGCTGGAGTTTTGCGTTTAGTGCAATGGCTTCCGCTTTTTTAAGGTCGGCTTGATCATCCACATAGACATGACAGATTCCTTGATAATGCTTAATCACCGGAATTCGTGACATTTCCACTACTTTTCGAATCAGCGATTCCCCGCCTCGTGGAATAACAAGATGTATTTCTTTTTCACGATGAAGCAAAAAGTCCACAGCTTCACGGTCCGTAGTCCTTACAATACTCACGCAAGCTTGGGAAACCCCATTGCGTTTGAGCGCCTTGGTAAATAGTGCAGCTAAGACCTGATTGGTATGAAATGCCTCACGCCCCCCACGCAAAATAACAGCATTTCCGCTCTTAAGACAAAGCGAGGCGCACTCAACCGTGACGTTGGGGCGTGATTCATAAATAATTAAGATAACCCCAAGCGGAACACTGACACGGGAAATTTCTAGACCGTTGGGCCTTCTCCACTTTCCCAGTACTTTCCCGACCGGATCTTCAAGACGGGCAACAGCCTTAACACCTTCGGCCATTTGATCAATTCTGGCGGGCGTTAAGGTTAACCGGTCTATCATCGAGGAACTAAGCTTTTGATTGTTAGCCTCCCGCAAATCTTTCGCATTCGCGGCAAGTATCAGCGCTACGGACTTTTTCATGTCGGCAGCAACCTCACGGAGAATACGGTCCTTTTTAGATGGTGAAAGCAGCGCCGCTTCTCTCGAAGCTCCGTGAACTCTGCCAAGCATACTAAGCAAATCTTTATTCCAAGATTTTGTTTTATTCTTTTTCATACCTATTCCCAAATCACAAGATCGTTGCGATGAATGACTTCGTCTTGATTCTTATAACCTAGAATCTGCTGGATCTCTCCCGTTTTTTTTCCAACCAAACGGGATAAATCCCGGCTGGAATACCGGACTACACCACGTCCAAAAACACGCCCGTCCTGGGTCTCAAGCTCGACTACGTGCCCCTTTTCAAAATCTCCCTTAACAGACACCATCCCACGGGGAAGAAGGCTCACACGCTGCGCCTTAAGCGCGTCAAAAGCTCCATGATCTACTACTACGGATCCTTTTCTTGGCGCAGAAAAAGAAATCCACATTCGGCGGGCGCTCGGCTTCTCTCTCGAAGGAAGAAAAAGAGTTCCGACGTCGGCACCCCGCATAGCATTTCCAATCAAACCTTTTTTATGTCCGTTAACAATCAGCATCGGAATTCCGAGGTTCATGGCCGTCGTTGCGGCTTTCAGCTTGGCCGACATACCGCCTACTGTTTTCTCTTTCCGCTTATCTTTTACGTGCTTAACCAACTCCTCGCGTATTTCCCTAATCGAAGAAACAAGCCGTATACGAGATCCATCGTTTAAATAGAAGCCATCCACATCGGAAAGAAGTATCAAAAGGTCTGCGCCCACAAGGTGAGAAACATGAACCGAAAGACGGTCATTATCCCCAAAAGCTATTTCCTCTGTTGAAACCGTATCATTTTCATTGACGATCGGAAGAACCTTCATTCTTAGAAGTTCGTTCATAGTCCGGCTGGCTCTCAAAAAACGCTCACGGTCTTCCAATCCATCTCTCGTAAGTAAAATTTGGGCCGTATGCACTCCGCGCTTCGCAAAGAACTTTTCATAAGCGGCCATCAATTTCCCCTGCCCGATCGCGGCACAGGCTTGAAGTTGGGCCATCTTTTTAGGTCTCTTCTTAAATGCCGTCACTTCCATCCCGAGGCCTATCGCACCTGAACTCACGAGCACTACTTCCCTTTTTTGCTTCCTCAGGTCCAAAACCTGCTCCCCGAGCCTCGCAAGGTAAGCTGCCACAAAACGGCCGTCCTTCCCAGTAAGTATGCTGGTCCCAGCTTTAATGACAATTCTTTTAGCACGTTTAAGCCGTTCAGACATTTTGAGCTTCCAAGAAAGTCCGTCTAAGAAAATCCCGCAGTTCATCAAGCCCTTCTCCAGAGACAGCAGAAATCCGAAAAACGGGCACAGACGGCTTCCATTTTTTCTTTTTGAGTTTATCCGCGGCTTCCTTAAGATCCACTTTGGGAATCAAAACAGCGGAAGGGATAGAAAGGAAATCCGGATTATATTCTTCCAAAAGCCCTCGCAGAAGGGCCAGCCCTTTAGCCGGCGATTCCGCGAACTCAGAAACTGGATCCAATACAAAAAAGATAAACTTGGCATCCTCAAGATGCGCCAGAAAATCTATGCCGCATCCTCGCCCTTCTCGCGAACCATCATAGAGAGATGGGAGCTCGCAAAGAGTAACAGCTTCATAATCAGACAAATGACAAACGCCTATTTCGGGGGACTGAGTTACAAATGGATACGCCTCTGTCTTAAGATGAGTATGCGTCAATGCGTTCATCAGTGTTGACTTCCCCGAGCTAGGCAGCCCTATGAGAAACGCATCTGCTTGAATTCTAAATTTCAATTCCAGTTCAAGCTCCTGCCCTCTTTCACCCAGGG
>CAYRBY010000171.1:0-3324 GCA_964422635.1 uncultured bacterium | reverse complement strand
GGGCTTCGTCTTCAAAACAATATTCCCAACCCCTTTGACCTGCCGCTTGAAATTACCGGCGAAGTCCTCCGGGGCAATAACGGAAACAGCTTTTCAGGTGTTTCCCGCCGGCCGATTTTTAACACTCACCTGAAGACTTTTGTGGAGACTTCGGCTGACAGCAATCTTGAACTCGGCTGGACAACTCTTTTTGGGGATGAAAATCCTCCGGGAGTTATTCTTGAAGATGACGGCTCAGGGGAGCTGGTCGAATCCCCCGGAACGCCTCGCGATCAGGGGCAGGACCGTTACGGGGTCAAGGTGTTTGGAGCGGATGCGACCTGGAATCTTTTTCTTCCGGAAGGCAAGAAAATCAAGTTCCAGAACGAACTGTATTTCCAAAACCGGACAAACCTTGTTCATGCCAACACGAACCCCTGGGGTTTTTACTCGCTGCTGGATTACAAATTTTCTCCGAAATTCAGTTCAGGGCTGCGCTTTGATTACCTCAGCGCTCTGGATGATGCCGATGGGGGAGGAACAACGGGCGTCTCGCCTTATCTGATTTTCTGGCAGAGCGAATTCGCAGATATGAAACTTCAGTATTCGCATACGACTTCGCAGGGCGACACCAATACTGACAACGCTGTTTATTTTGTCGTGGATTTTATGATTGGTTCGCACAAACACGCGGTTCGCTAAAAAGGGACAATGAATTTATGAAAAACAAAATCTCAGCAGTCGTTTTAATGCTGCTTCTTGCAGCATTTTTTTCTCCGGACGCTCTGCAGGCTTCCGGCAGATTGAATGCAGCAGCCACAACAACATCATTGGCAGACATTGCCGGTCAGGTGGGGAAAGAGAAAATCACCGTTTATGCGATTGCCTCTCCCAAACAGGACATTCATCACTATGCTCCGACGCCGAAAGACGTACTGAAGGTGAGGAAGGCTGATGTGCTTATCCACGAGGGGCTGGACCTGGAGGCGTGGCGCCAGCCGCTGATTGATGCGGCGGGCAATATGCGCTTTCTCGGCCAGGATCAGGCGAATGTCATTGACGCGTCCCGGGGCATCACGCTTCTTGAGATCCCGGCATCCTTATCGAGGTCGGAAGGGGACATTCATGCGTTCGGAAACCCGCATTACATCGCGGGACCTGAAAACGCGGGAATTATTGCGCGTACTATTGCAGAGCAGCTTGCGCAGGTCTCGCCGGAGGATGCAGAGTATTTCAAAAAAAACGCGGAAGATTTTAACCGCAGGCTGGACGAAAAGATGAAAGAGTGGAAAGAGCGCCTTGCTCCGTTCCGCGGCGCGCCAGTCGTGACGTATCACCGGAGCTGGAGTTACTTTGCCAAGGCGTTCGGGCTGGAGATTACCGGTGAGATTGAGCCCAAGCCCGGCATTCCGCCGACAGCCAGGCATTTGTCGGAACTGATGCAAACGATCCGGGAAAAACGGGTGAAGGTGATTATCCGTGAGCCTTTTGAGGACAGCTCGGCCCCGGCCCGCGTTGCGGAGCAGACCGGTGCGCAGGTGGTGACGCTTTCGCAGGCGGTAGGGGAACCCAAAAGCGCCAAGGATTACATCGGAATGATGGATGAAAACGTGCAGGCCCTTGAAGCCGCACTGAAAAGAGGGAGTGAGCAGCATGGCTGATTTTTTTCTTTTGATGTGGAAACCCCTTCTGGCGTGTTTGATCCTTACAGGTATTCACACCTATCTGGGGGTCCATGTCATTGAGAGAAAAGTCATTTTTGTGGACCTGGCGCTGGCACAGATCGCCTCTCTCGGCGCTGTGCTGGCGTTTGTGTTCGGGTTCAATCTCCACGGTCCGGCCACGTACTGGTTTTCGCTTGCCGCAGCTTTTGCGGGTGCGATTCTTTTTTCCGTCACGCGGATGCGGAGAGAAAAAATTCCCCAGGAAGCGGTCATCGGGATTGTCTATGCCGTGGCCGCGGCTGCAGCGGTTCTTATCTTGAGCCGCGCAGCCGAGGGGGATGAAGAGATCCGGCATATGCTGGTGGGCAATGTGCTGCTTGTCGAGAAGCACGAAATCGTGAAAATGGCGCTGCTGTACAGCGCTGTGGGGTTATTCCACTGGGTTTTCCGCAAGCGCTTTCTCCTTATTTCCACGAACCCGGAAGAGGCTTACCGTCAGGGCGTCAAAGTCAAACTGTGGGATGTTCTTTTTTACTTGAGCTTTGGGCTTGTGGTGACAAGCTCGGTTCATATTGCCGGGGTTCTGCTCGTGTTTTCATTTCTGATAGTTCCTGCCGTGGGAGCGATTCTTTTTTCAGACACCATTCCCGGACGGCTTTTTCTGGGTTGGGGCCTCGGTATCTTTGCGAGCGTGGCAGGGATTGCCTTTTCTTATTTTCTCGATTTTCCCACCGGGGCGACAGTGGTTTGCGTTTTTGGGGGACTTTTAGTCTTGCTAGCTATGGGGAAAGGTTTGTTTAAAACGAAGTGATGAGGTGTTTTCACTTCGAGCAGTGGGAGGCGACGACCGCACAGTTTTTGCCGCCGGATTTCTGACAGTCTTTGAGAGCGTTTCCGCGTGCTGTGCCCTCGGAATAGTCCTGGCCCCAGCCGGTTTTTTTTCCGTCTGCGGCAACGGCTCCGCAGCTGTCATAAAACCAGACCTCGACTTTGCATCCCGGCCCGTCTTCCGAGCAGTATTTCATCGCAGTCTTCTCGGCTTTTTTCTGATTATCCCAGTGGTCGGAATAACCATAGCTTCCGGTCTTGGTGCTGTAGGCGATAGCGCCGTAGGCTTTACCTGATGACGCATGGCGGCATTGCGTGGAGCAGGTGGCCTGCATGCCGCTGCAGAACGAACGGTTTTCACTTTCGCCCATGCTGTTCCAGCAGCCGCTTGCGCTCATGCAGTCACGGTAGCAGTCTTCTGCCGCAAAAAGAGAAGGCAGGGCTGCAAGAGAAAGTATGAAATAAAAAAGGAAGAGTTTTTTAATCATGGAATGTTTCCGTGGAAAGATTTTAATCTCTTGCTTGACCCTTCGGCAAGTTCCTTCTAGTCTGCTTCCGGAAAAAGCCCTGGACTAGAATAAAATTGCCGGAGGTTTCCTATGGTTTTTATGCTTCTGTTTTTTGCAGCTCTGGTGTTGAGCTTCCTTTTTTTTGATGCCCTCCTTCGCAGGCAATCCAGGGATTACCCAGAAGAGTGGAAGCGCGATGGCTGCCCCTGGGGTTTTTTCTTTTTCACGCGGAGTGGTTCTTTTTGGGAAGGCTGCAAGGCTAGAAACACGGTGCTTCGGAAGTGGCTTTTTACCTGCCCGGACTGGGCAGCCAAAGATCCCAAGGCAGTCCGGCTCCTCTGGGG
>CAYRBY010000170.1:0-3374 GCA_964422635.1 uncultured bacterium | reverse complement strand
GGCATGTGCCTCGTCAGATTTCTTTTGTGGATCCGGCGTGAGACAAGCAGCTCCGCCAAAACATCCATTTTGAGCCCGGCTTCTTTCATGCGGTTAAAAAGATGCGCATCTTCACCATACACAAGCTCTGGCGGGAACATGCCAACCTTGTCAAAAACAGTGCGCCTCCCCAAAAAAGAACAGGGGCTGTACGGAGGAATGATTTTCACAAGCCCCTTGTCATCAAGCTTCTGTTTATCCCCCGCGGCTTCCGGCTCCCAAAAATTATGCAGCTGGGCAAAGCAGACATCCATGTCCGGGTTTGCGTTCATGTAATCAACCTGTTTCTGAATTTTCTCAGGATGCCACAAATCATCGCTGTCAAGAAAGGCAATGAATTCACCGGAGCTTGCCTGAATGCCCCGGTTGCGCGCCACGGAGGGGCCTGCATGGGCCTGCTTAAGATACGTGATGCGGCCGCCCAGAGCCTTCACTTGATCCGGAGTCGTGTCCGTGGATCCATCGTCCACGACAATGATTTCAAGGTGGGGATAAGTCTGATGAAGAATGCTCTGGAGAGCTTCCTGAATGTAGGCCTCATCATTGAAGACCGGCACAATACAGCTGACCACTTGTTTCATAGGCTTTGATTCTACCCAATCCTTTTCCTTTATACCAGCACAGGACTTGCCTCGCACGGGAACTTCGCCGCGGCTAGAATCCCGTCACGTCCAGCATACCCCTGGAAAGATCCTGTAGACCCTTAAGATTTGCACCCGCCCCCCCCTCTTTTTTACCCCCGCACCTTGAATATGCCTAAATGGAAAAGTATCCTAGAAATGGGGCTGAGTATCGCCGGAGGGGGTTATGAATAAGGGGAAAATTCTTGTCGTTGATGACGAGAAGGAAATTACTACATTTCTAGAAGAACTGCTGAGCAACGAAGGCTACGAAGTCTCCTCAGCCTCAAACGGAAAAGACGCTCTGAAATGCCTTGAAAAATCGGAACCTGACCTCATCATTCTTGATCTCATCATGCCCAAGGGCGGCGGAGTTTCCTTCTATCACAGCATCGCCAGGAAAACAGACGGCGTTTCCCATTACCCCGTTCTGATTCTAACCGGCCACAGCGAATACGAAAATGTTTTTCAGGATTTGCATGTGGACGGCTTCATGACCAAACCTTTTGAGACGATCCACCTTCTTGAAAAGGTCGAAAAAATAATCCAGAAAAAACATCACAAGCCTTCTCACGCTCATGCGCAGACAGCTGGCCCGTCCTCAAAAAGTTTCGAGACGCCTCATTCAGGAGAAAGCGCAGCTCAAAAACATGGCAGCGCCGAACATGCGCCTCTGCATTTTGAAAAAAACACATTCATCAAAGACGTCATGACCACGAATGTGCTGACGGTCCATGTGGCCAGCTCAACGCTGGGCATGAATGAAAAACCCTCAGACAAGCTGAGTCACGTCGTAGAAATCCTGCGGCGCCATAAAATCCGGCATTTGCCGGTTGTCGATGGGCAAATGAAACTTGTGGGTCTTATTTCCGAGGACAATCTCCTGCGCCACCTGACTCCCAAGCACACTGAGAACGGTTATGAATTCGATCTTGCCGAAATCGATGAACTCATTCTTGAACATGTTATGACCCCGAATCCCGTTTCCGTTCATCAGGATGAACTCATCACAAAGGCAACGAGCATTATGGCGCGCGAAAAATATGGTGCGATCCCTGTCGTAGACAAAGACAACAAACTCGTTGGGATCGTGTCCCAGATTGATTTTTTGAGACTCCTCACCCGCTGGCTGGAAGCCGCCTAGATCAGCCGCTCAATATTGAACTCAGAAAAGCCCAGGTTTCAGGATTGGTTTTAGCCGCTTGGAACAAGCGGACTTCGCGAAGAATCACGATCAAAAAAAGGCAGCGGGATTTTATAAACGATCCGCACTGTATCTGACCTCGCGGTCACATTGAGTGCCGCCGGATGGCCTATTTACTGATATTCCTGGTGCCTGCGGCGCCAATGGCCGCCATCCTCAAAGTCATCAGAAGTATTGTCCCATCCGCTGCGGCGATGCCGGACTCTGCCATACTCCATGGAATCATAGCCCGAGGGTTGTCCATAACCCTGGCGCATTTGATCGTTGCGCTGCATCCATTGAGCGTTTGCAGATTGATAATCCCTCAAATCATTTTGAAGAGCCTGCTGCTGTATCGCAAGCTGCTGTTCGTCCGCTGACGTGTCAGCTCCGCTTTGCCTTCCCTGCTGAATTTTGTACTCGAGTTCCCTGATTTGCTGTTTATCGCTTCGGACGCTGTTCTCCAGCCGGCCCAGGTTCTGGTAGGCTTCCTGCGCCAGGGCCTGAGCCTGCTGAGTCTGTCCAGAATTTACAGGCATAGTCTGAATGTAGCGGCGGTTGGAAGATCCCATGCTGCGGGCCTGCTCAATCTGGTTTCTCGCCGCATAGTATTCATTACGGTCATTCAGGTAAGCCTGCTTTTGATTTGCAAGCAGCTGCTCATCAGCTGAAGTATCTGTTCCATTCCGGCGTCCTTCCCAGATCCTGCGCTCGAATTCGCGGATCTGCTGCTCATCGTTTTCGAGGCTGTTCTGAAGGCGGGCCAGATTTTGATAAGCCTCCTCGGAAACCGTGCCGCCTTGGGCCAGATAACCTGAGTTATCGTAATACGGATCATTTTGCGTGTTCGATGTCGAAGTGTTCTGATTGCCCACCAAAAGTCCCGACAGGGTTTTCAACCATTCCGAGTCTGCTGCAAAAGCATGCGCGGCTGCGGCAAAAAGCAAAACGGTTCCCGCGCTGCCTGCAAAAAACCGTTGAACGCCCCTGTGCGTACTCATGATCTCCTCCAACCTTCGGGTTTCTCCTGTTCTTGAGATGCCAAGGAACAGAAAATGTGTCACCCGCTCAGATGTTCAGTTTTGAGAAATAAAAGCAATAAGACTTCCTCGGATGAAGAAGTTTTATATCGCTAAGATACATAAAAAATTTCTTACCCGCAAGATGCTTTACCGACAGAATTGCCTCGCTAAAAAAGATTTAAACCCGCACCGCAAAAAAGACGAAAATGGATGCCAGTTCAACAGTCTTGATCAAACTCTTGCTCTCTTAAACGAAGTTCCAATTTCCGGAGAAAAAATGTTTAAATTTATCATTGCTCTTGCCGCTGCTTTGGCCCTTGTTTACTTCGGTTTGACTTTCAACGGCTATAAGTTCAATCCTAAAAACATTTCATACTATCTTCCCCAGAAACCGTCTTCCGCGGTTGAACTTGAGTTCACCAACGGGTCAGTCATCCAGGGAGAAATCCTTGAAGAAACTCAAGACTCCATCCGCGTTAACATGAGCGGCGTCATCACAACCTTCCCCCG
>CAYRBY010000169.1:0-3443 GCA_964422635.1 uncultured bacterium | reverse complement strand
CTGGCTTATCGTGCCTATAACGTCAAGAAATCAGCGGAGAATGTCGGGCGGATAAACAATGCGCACAAAACTCTGACGGAAGCAATTCGTGATTATGAAGCGGAGCGGAAGCTCGTTAAACAAATTCTTGCTGGAGAAATGGGTGAGGAGCCTGCAGACGTCACGGCACAGTTTGATGCTTTTGCGGCGCGCGTACGCGAAGCTTCAGAGGAATTCCTGGAGCAATTTAAAGAAATTCTGAAAACGAACAAGCTTGAAAAGGCGGTCCGTGAGGATGTCCGCATTAAACCCGCGATTGACCAGGCGAAGGCTGCTTTAGAAACTTCGGCGGCGGTCCTCGCTGAGGATTTCTCAGCGGCGAAATCGCTGAATGCTGTACGTGATCTCATGAAGGCGCTTCATGCGCTTGTGGGCATTAAAGATTTGGGGTTTACTGGGGGCGAGTCTGATGCCAAAAAGGAAATATTTCAGCGTATGCTGGAAACCTGGAACAAAAAGCTTCAGGATGCTTTGGCCTTGCAGCTTGAGAAAGTGGAAGAGAACTTTAATACCGCTGTTCAGGGTGAACGGATTGCCGCGGTTCAAAAATGGGCTGTGTTCCTGCAGACGCTGACCAACGCGGCTGCGGGTCTTGAGGGAGTCGATCCGGCAAGACGGAAAATTGAAGAGTTGAAATCCCGGGCAGACACTTTTGTAAAGAGTGTGAAAAAAGAGATGCTTGCCGAGGCTGTTGAGACTGCAGCTCCTGAAACAGCACCGCTTCCACCCGCCTCTGAGAAACGTTCAAGCTGGCTCTCGACCGCACTTGATAAATCAAGAGTTGTTGATGTCTTTGGGGGTATTCATCTTAAAGGGCATGATATTTATTCCCGTAACGGCATTCAAAAGCCCGGAATGCTTCGCCGTCTGGCTCCTTTTGCCGCGCTTTTGGTTCCTTTTCTCGCGCAGGCGTTTCCTGCGATTCTTCCGCTGACGGTAACGTGGGCATGGATTGTTGCGGTTCCTGTATTTATTGCGATTTATCTTATGACTTCCGGTCTGCCAAGAAGTATTCGGGCTCTTTTTCTTCAGAAGGACAACCCTGAGAACCGTGATTTTCTGACCGAAGGATTCCTTCAATGGTTTGATGTCCGTCATGAAGGAGAGACAGTCGTCACTTCTTCTGACTCCGCGGTTTCGTCGCGTGATGAAGCCTTGCGCCGAGTGAAAGAGCGGATTGGAAATGAAGCGGCAAAAGTTTTCCCTGGAATTACTGCTTTCGACGACCTGACTCTTGATCAGATCAAGTTCCTGCTGCGATTTTTTGAAGAGAAGAGTGTGGAACATCAGGTTCAGGAATACGAAAAGCGTTACCACCCGCATGCTGAAGTGCTGCCGGGGGAAACTCCCAAGCCTGCTTTTGGCGATACGGGCCGTGGACGTTTGATTGGGGCTCTTGTCGGAGGCGCTTTATTTTTAGGTCTGGCGATTGCCTTCCCGGGTTTTGCGACAACCTTTCTTCCTCTCTTGGGCGCTTCCTCCTGGTTTGGACTCACCACAGCTTTTGTGATCGGTGCCGGTATAGGAATGGCTTCTCTCAAGGAAGTCCATGAGTTTCTGGTTCTGGAAAAACAATCCTGGCATGCGGATGCGGGCCGGTCGCTTTTCTATAAAGTACCTTCTTATATTTTCAAAACCATTACTGTCCCATTCCGCTTTTTCGGCCGGCTTATTCTTTCCTTCGTCAGTATGTTGACTTTCGGTTTTGCGTCTTTCCTGTTCGGCTATCAAAACCAGAGCTTCTGGGTGGATGATGAAGGCCGTGCGGATCTTAAAGCTTTGAAGCAGGTTCAGACGGAGGCCTTTGATGCTCTCCGTCAAAACGAAGCAGAGCGGAATCGTGAAAGCCGTCTCCAGGATTTGCTGAGCGTCGTGACGGACGAAGAAGCCCGGAAGGATGTCGAAGGGTTGTTTGCGGCTGCAGACGTTTTGAACAAGGAAATTAACCGCTTCATCTGGATCAAAGGATGGCCTTTTTATATCGGACTAGGCAAAGGTATTCACGCGCCGCAGCAAAAAAGAATTGATACTGTGACCCGGGAATTCAATAAGACCATGGCTCTCCTCCGGGCCCAGGAAGTAAGCCCAGAGGTGCTCGCGGCGCTTCAGGCACAGTGGGACCGCAACTTTGTTGTGAAGAGTACTTTCCAGAGAATGAAAAGCCACTTTGCAAGAAGCGATATACCAAGATGGAAATTCCTGCTTCAGGGCGCAGCCGGTGTTGCGGTGCTCGCCTTGACACGTGTTTCGAATCCGCTTGGCGGATTCGTGAACTGGTTTTTTGTTAAACGCGGTAAACTTTTTCTTCGCAGCAGTATTGCAGGTCTTCCACTTTTCCTCGGCGTTTTTGGCATCTGGCTCTCAGCCGCTATTCTTTTCTCATATATTCTTTCGGTCGGCATTCGTAATAAAAAGCCTGCGACCACCTGGGTCAGCGTTATCGCCCTCACCGTTCTTGTGGGTGTTCTTGCGGTGGGCGTTTGGCATACGCCTTTTGCTTCCTTGATAGGCCCGAACTTCGAACTCATGGGGCACACACTGTGGTCTTATGACATGGGGGCTGCCTCGGGGGTTGTTCTTCCGCAAGGCCAGGCAGAGCTCTTGAAGTCCACGATTCAGATTCAGGGGATTGTCAGCTCGCTCTTCCTCGGCGGCATGGTGAGCTATGAAAAATACGCCAATCCTGTGAAAGCCCGTGAGACATACCGGCAGCTTATCCGAGAACCGCTTCAAAATGTTATTGGCGATCCAAACAGCCAGCGATTGATGGAACTTCGTCAGGCCCGCCGTGAGACATTGTCCGCAATGAATCAGGCTCGGCGCGCCGGAAATACCCCCGAATACGAAAAGCAAAAGAAACTGCTCGAGGATTTGAACAAGGCCATTGAGGCGATTAACCCGGAAATGGCTGACATCCTTTTAAGGCTTCAAAAGGGAGGCTTGTCTGAGGATGAACGTGCAAGTCTAAACGCGGAGCTTGAAAAGCTTCAGTGGGGCATTTTTGCCGGTATCGTTACGGAAGACAATCTTGAGCGCATTCTCAGTTATCAGCAGAACCTTCTGCCGAAAGACTTCTCGTATCTGGCCCTCACGGAGTACATGAATGCCATGCTCAATAATCCGCAGGTCCGGCGGGAGATCGGAATCAAGGCGCGCCGGGAAATTCTAATGGTGCTCCGCCGCGCTATCCTCAGCGGTTCTTTGGGATATTCGGAAACACAGACACGGGAGATTCTGGGACGCATCAGCGGCATGCTGGCCGAGATGGATGACCGCATTCACAAACGGGGTATAAAGATCGGAGCTAACTCCGGCAATATTTTTAACTTTGCGAATCACAACGAAGAGACCATCCCGTCTGATTTCAACATTGATACCGTCCGCCGTACGATCGCATCCCAGGG
>CAYRBY010000168.1:0-3469 GCA_964422635.1 uncultured bacterium | reverse complement strand
CCTAAAACTGTTTGTGGTAAGAATCGTTGTTTCTTTTGTCGGTTTTTGCGACCCAATAACTTTCACGCACTTTTTTTGGGTCGCGGTCCAGGAATTCATAGTTTTTGAACCGGGCAATGAGGCTTATGGGAAACATGGCCACCAGATAAAAAAGGGTCAAGATGACGCGTGTCATCACCCACCCCATCATTAAGGCCATGGTCATCCAGTAAATATAAGGCTGCCTTAATTTATCCGGGAAGAAAATTCCGGGAATGATCAGCGACAGCCCGATCAAAATAAGTACATAGCCGTGAAGGTGCTGGTTCCAAAGGCCCACGCCGCCGAGAAGTGTAAAGATTCCGCCAATGAGCAGACCAAATTCCCGAAGGGTCTTGGTCGTAATTTTGAGGGTTTTGACTTCATCTCGGATGGTCATTTTATCAGTCCAGTGCAAATTCTTTTTGCCAGGAAACGTCCTGTTCAACAGGCTTCTGGTCTTTTTTGTTCAGAAGGTAGTTGCCGAGAATGAGGTAATCCATGTTTGTTCGCATGAAGCAGCGCCAGGCATCCTGTGGAGTCATCACAATAGGTTCTCCCCTGACATTAAAAGACGTATTGATAAGAACGGGGCACCCGTGTTTTTTGTCCATTGCTTTGAGAAGCCGGTAAAAAAGCGGGTGGCTTTCTTCTTCGACGGTCTGGATTCGTGCTGAGTAATCGACGTGTGTTACTGCCGGAATACTTGAGCGTGCGACCTTTAATTTCTCAATTCCGAAAAGCTTTTCTTCTTGAGCCGTCATTTTTAGTTTGTGTTTTTCGGCAACGGGAGCGACGAGCAGCATATAAGGGCTGTCGGCATTAATTTGAAAATACTCGGAAACTTTTTCCCTGAGTACTGCCGGTGCAAATGGGCGGAAGCTCTCGCGGAACTTAATTTTTAAGTTCATGGTCTCCTGCATCTTGGCTGAACGCGCATCTCCCAGAATCGAGCGTCCGCCTAGAGCCCGGGGCCCGAATTCCATGCGGCCCTGAAACCAGCCGATGACTTTTTCATGCGCGATCAGATCAGCAACAGACTCTGCAATCTGAGCGTCTGGCAGAAAGGTGTAAGGAATGTTTTCCTGATCAAGAAATGCCTTAATCTCTTCGGGCTTGTATTCTGGGCCAAGGTAGGAGCCTTTGAGAGCGTCATGCTTTCCATCGGCCTGCCGTGGTTTATCCAGGTATTGATACCAGGCGAAAAGAGCGGCCCCCAAAGCGCCGCCTGCATCCCCTGCCGCAGGCTGGATCCAGATTTTTTCAAAAGGACCTTCGCGGAGCAGTCGGCCATTGGCCACGCAGTTGAGCGCGACACCGCCGGCGAGGCAAAGATTTTTCTGCCCTGTTTTTTTCTGCACATGGCGGGCGATCCGAAGCACAATTTCCTCCGTTACTTCCTGAATAGACCGGGCAATGTCCATGTCTTTTTGAGTGACTTTTGTTTCGCTTTTTCTTGGGGGTCCGCCAAAAAGGTCATGAAATGCTTTGGAGGTCATTTCAAGGCCGGCGGGGTAATTAAAATATTTCATATTGAGGCGGAAGGAGCCGTCTTCCTTGAGTTCGATGAGCTCTTTGAGGATCAAGTCTTTATAACGCGGTTCACCATAAGGAGCCAGGCCCATGAGCTTGTACTCGCCTGAGTTGACGCGGAACCCCGCATAATAAGTGAAAGCAGAGTACAAAAGTCCGAGAGAATGCGGAAAGATAATTTCCTCAAGAATGTCGACGCGGTTGTCTTTGCCCACGCCAAAACTGGCGGTAGCCCACTCCCCAACGCCATCCATGGTCAGGACTGCAGCTTCCTGAAAAGGAGACGGAAAAAAAGCGGATGCGGCATGAGACTCATGATGTTCCGTGAATAAAAGCTTCCCTTTATAGCCGCCGAGCTCTTCCTGAATCAGGTCCTTGGTCCATAGCTTCTGCTTAATCCAGGTGGGCATGGCCTTGATGAAAGATTTGAGGCCGCGTGGAGTATAGGCCATATAGGTTTGAAGCAGGCGCTCAAACTTAACAAGCGGCTTGTCATAAAAGATAACAATATCCAGATCTTCAGGGGTGAGCCCCCCGCCAGCCTGAAGACAATATTTGACAGCTTGGGCTGGAAATTCCGCGTCATGCTTTTTACGCGTAAAGCGTTCTTCCTGGGCCGCGGCAATAATCTCCCCATCGCACACAAGACAGGCTGCGCTGTCATGATAAAAAGCGGAAATTCCTAGTATTTTCATATTTCTTTTGCGGCCCTAGAGAGATCAAATGTTTAGTTAAGTATATTAAGGATATGAATTTACAGAGATTAACCTATTCCCCTGCAATAGGTCAAGCGGGATTCTTTCCGGAAGAGGGCAGTTGTAGGGCCGCTGCCAAAAGGCCGGCGAAAAACCAGAAATGCATAACAGACTGCGGGTTATGCAGCAAAGTGTCGCTTGCGGCAAAAACAAGAAAGCTGAGCAGGCTGGCGATCAAGCCGACAGCGATATTCCGTTCAGGGGGGGCTAAAGAGAGGGATTTATGTAGAGCGCGGGAAATAAAAATAACTAAAAAAGCTAGAAAAGCCGAAAGCCCAGGAATGCCGATTTCCGCAGCCATCTGCAAGTAGCCGTTGTGGGCGTAATACTCTTTCACTCGCCAGCTTTTTTTTCGGTCGTACTTCTCGTGTGCCTTAGTATACGTGTTAATGCCGGTTCCGGTGAGCGGTTTTGCTTGGATGACATTGATCGCTCGCTGCCAAAGATCAAAGCGCTCCGCAAGGGATTGTTCTTTGTTCTGTTTGTCCAGATGGACAATCGCGTTTCTCGGAAGCATCAGACACCCGATTCCTGCAGCTAGTACAAGAGCGAGAGCTATTTTCCACTTGCGGTATAGCAAAAGTGTCAAGAAACTGCCCCCTAAAAGACCAAGCCAAGCGCCTCTCGATCGTGTGAGGTACAGGCACAAAATCCCCTCGAGACCCAGGATAAAAAGAAGGATTTGATAACGAGACCCTCTTTTAGCATTTGCGGCGAAGGAGAAAATTAACGGAAGGGTCAGAACAAAAAAAGCTGCGAGCAGTCCGTAGGACTTGAAAGAAGATGTGATTCGTATGCCGCTGGCTGCGCCCACGGATTTGAAGTGCCGGATCAAATCTTGGCCTGTGATGTACTGAAAGAGGCCGTCAGTAATGACCACAGCAAAGAAAAAGAGAATGGTTTTTTCTGTCAGCCCCCAGGCCTTCGGGCACTTCGGAATCCTGGAAACAAGAATAAAAAGAGAAACCTGCTGAAGGACTTTAAAGATACCGCGGAAGCTTTCCTTCGGGTATTCCGACCAGGTAAAGGAAAGGACGGCAATGCCCGTATAAACCGCGAGCGCAGCAAGAACAGGACGGTCGATGGCTGAAAAGGGATTTCTTTTTTCCAGGAAAAAAAGAGCCGCCGCAAGCACCAGGGCGATCACTGTGGTGATTTCCACC
>CAYRBY010000167.1:1995-3477 GCA_964422635.1 uncultured bacterium | reverse complement strand
TGCTGCGGCCCTGCTCCGCCGGGAAATGGGAGAATCGGCCGCAAAAGTGATTTATAAGGATCTTGGGGCCTTGTTCGACGCCTCCTCAGCGGAATTGATTCAAAGCTTCGTCCAGCAGCGCGACGCGAAGACTTTGCGCGCCCTTCTCGCCTGGAACTGGGAGGCTGTTCAGTCCAGGGACGCGGTTCAGGCTTTCGCGGCACGGCAGCGCGCTTCAAAAATCAATGCCGGTCTTGATGAGATCCGCAAGCCCTATGTTGAGGCCTACCGGAACGCCGTGGGCCGCAAGCGCGAGGCGGCCCACCTGATGGGGCTTCCGCCAAAGACCTATGATTATCAAACGGCCAGTCTTGACATTGATTTCGATGAAATAGAACTTCCTCCGGGTACGCTGCTCCGGAGGCTGGAAAAATCCGAGCAAAAACCCGCACAGGCAATCCGGAAAGAGCTCTATGCGGTTTTTGCCCAGGAAAAGAACGGGACAACTTTCAATCTTGTCGAGTTTAGAAAGTTTCTCGCCGCGAAGCCCGGTTTCCAATTTCTTAGAAGCCCGGGTTTCTCTTACGCGCGGCTGCTCTGGGGGTTAAACCTGGCGGAGGATTTTCTCTATGAGGCTTCGGACCGCAAAGCGAAATACGGCGGGCTTATGATCCGAGTTGGGGAATCATTTGGTTTTGATACGCCCTCTGCCAAAGCAAACATCGAAAGAATTTTAAAAGAGCTGGCGCAGTTTAAAAAGAAGAGCTCTGAAGCGCCGGCCGACTTTGACATCCTGAAAGCGCTAGGCATGACAAAGGAAGAGGTGCTCCGGGAACTCGAAGAAACACACGCCTGGAATTTGAAAAAATTTGCTGATGCTCATCCGGAAATTTCCTGGGTCGTGACACGCGGTTATGATGAACTGATCAAACTCCTTGGCATTCAGGAAGAAGCGAAGAAGAAAGTCGAAGAGGTCTATGCGGCCCATCTTGGCCATCTGGATTACGCGGCGCAAGGCGTAGGAATTACAACGCCGGCTTACAAGAGAATAGCTGAGTCCGTGAAAGTTGATTTTTCAAAAGTTGAGATTCCGGCCGGCAGTCTCTTGAAGTCATTAGACGCTGAAGATGCGGCCGGGAAAAAGCAAGAGCTTCTTGCCTGGCTGAATGCAGCGGGCTGGTCGAATTTAAACCAATTAAAAAGCAAGGCCTTCGAAAATCACCCGTATTTTCAGGAAAAGGTTTTTTCAATTGCAGAAGTGATCTGGGGGCTTGATCTCACGGAAGCATTCGTTGCGTGTTACCGGTATTGGACCGCAGAGCAGGGGGTTAGCAGCCCGAATCAAATCGGCATGAAATTTGGCTGGCCCAAAGGCAGTGCGAAAATTACCCTGAATTCACTTCTGAAAGATTCCCGGATTTCGGGCGCGCTTTTCCGCTCAGAACTCAGGCTTCAGGAAAATTCACTGGAAAGTTTTTATAAGCCCAAACAAAAGCCTTCTGC
>CAYRBY010000167.1:0-1895 GCA_964422635.1 uncultured bacterium | reverse complement strand
AGGCTTGAATAGTCAGGTCCGAATTCACCTTCACGGACTTCTGCGGAGGGGTTGGCGTAACGCTTGAGCATAAAGCCCCGTATGCGCTCATAAGCCTCCTCGGAACGGGACGGGTTTAGACCCGGATCAAGGTCCATCAGAATGACGGTGCGCAGGACATGTTCCCCGTCATGTTCGATCACAAGGCGCTGGCGCCAGTCCACATCGTGAAAGATCCGGGCTTCATAAACAAGCAGTGCCCCCTGGGCTGAGGACGATTTGAGGCCCTGCGATTCGAGAAACGTTTTTGCTTCCATCAGAGTCTTGCCCGGCGCTGTTCCTTCGAGGAAAAGAACCTCTCTCGGCGCTGTCTCGGCCCAGATTTTTTCTATGATGGAATCCGGAGCACTGTAGCCGCGCTTGAAAGAGAAATCGCGAACATCCGTGCCCACAGGTTTATCAAAGGAGAAGGTGTAGGTGAAGCCAAGACGGTAGTCTTCGGTGGCGCCTGCCAATTCATAAGGATTGCGGTTAAACATGTCGAAGTCAAAAGCAAAGCGGTGCGGGCCGTAGGTGTAGGAATAGCCTCCGCCAAAACTGAAAGAGGACACGTCCTGACCAAATTCCGAGCGGCTGTCATCGACAAGCATTTTGCTGTTCAGGTTAACGCTGTGGCGGTTTTTTGAAGCGGACACCGAAGAAAAAGGGCCGACCTGAAAGCCTTCGCTCGGACCGCTGAGGCCGCGGTAAACCAGACCGCCTCTAGCGTCCCCGGTGACGCCTTTGCAGGTAAAAGGATGCCCTGCGTCCACAGTGTATTCGCGCGTGATGGAGGTGTATTGATAAACATCATCATCTGCGTTCCGGAAGTTTCCTCCGATGTGGCCGTTCCATTGTTTGTAGATCGCGGAATTGATATGCCCGACATAGGACCAGGTGCGGACGTTGTAGAAGCGGTCTTCGCTGTCAATGCTTTCACGGAAAACATCAAAGTAAATATTCAGGTCGCGAAGGTACTTGTTTTCAATCGGGCCCGCGAGTGAAAGTCCTCCGGAACTTGTATCGATGTGATTAAAAGAATAGAGGTTGTCGCGGAAAGCCTCGTAGCGTGTGTCAAGCCTAAGCTGTTTGTAGATATTGCCGCCCAGTTTGAAGGCTACGGTGCGGCGGTTTGAGGTGATAACGCCGCCGTGAGGGCGGAAGTGATCTCCGTAATCTTCAAAACGGAAACCGTAATCAAAAAGATTTCCGCTATTTCCGTTTATTTTAAAAAAGTAGCCCGCGCCGGATTTGTCTTCTTCAACGCCCGAAGCGTCTGTGAAGGAATCATAATCTCCGATGAATTGATCAACTTCGCTTTCGACCGAGATTCTCTGGTTCGCCAGATTGAAAATTTTTTCAAAGGTCAGACCCGCGGTGTCCTGGTGCCGGTCTTTCAAGTAGTTGTTTTTGGTATCTTTTTCCCGGTAATTGTCCACAAAGTGAACGGCCCAGACACCATATTTGGCAAGGTCGACAAGCCATGAAGCCCCGCTGAAGGTGTTCCTGTCCAGCTGATAGTCCCGGTAGTCTGCCTGCTGGCTTCCGACGAAACCAATAATGGAATGCCGCTGCTCAAGACTGCCGATCTTCAGATTCGGCTGAATTTCAATCTGCGCACCTTTGACATTCTGCTGAATGGTCCGGTAGCTGAAGTTAGCCGTGAAATCCCCAAGATCCGCCCGAAAGGGAACAAAAGCGTCACCCTTTTGCCAGCCCGCACGGATGTCTTCAAAAAGCCAGCCTTGTTCGGAATTGCTCCGGTATTGGGAGTTGTTCAGAAGGGCCGCCGAAGAAAGCGTCAGCGATTCGTACTCGGAAAAATGACGGTCAAAGGACAAACGGCTTTCATTGTAAACCTGGCTTGCATCGTAAGG
>CAYRBY010000166.1:0-3577 GCA_964422635.1 uncultured bacterium | reverse complement strand
AAAAAGTTCTTAATGATGCTTCTGCTCGCCGTGAGCCTGCCGGTCTTCAATGCATCGGCCGATGAAAAAGCGGCAATGCCTGAAAAATACAAAGTCGGGCCGGACGATATTTTGAATATCCATGTCCTGAGGCCTGATGATTTTGAGCTGGAGGTCACGGTCACACAGGACGGCTATATTTCCTTCCCCTATCTTGGCAGCGTGCTGGTGAAAGACAAGTCCCTCGACGAAATTCAGTCAGCTCTTGAAAAAGGCCTTTCTGAAGGCTATCTGCGCTACCCTGTGATATCCGTGGTGATGAAGGAGTCCCGCAGCAAGCGCTTCTTTGTTTACGGAGAAGTCACAACGCCGGGTGCTTATCCGCTTGACCAGAACATGACGGTCTTTAAGGCTCTTTCCGTGGCGGGTGGTTTTACAAAATTCGGTTCCTCAAGCAAAGTCAAAATCCTTCGGCCCAAAAAAGACGGCCCGGGTTATGAGCTTATCAAGGTTGACGTAAAAGACATCATGAACGGTGCCACCAACGCAGACATCCTCTTGAATCCCGGCGATGTCGTAGTGGTTTCGGAAGGAGTTTTCTAATGGAATCTGATTTCTCAACACTCACCACCCGGGATTATTTGCGCATCCTGTTTCGCCGCGCACCGGTGATTGCGGCACTTTTTATTGCGCTCCCGCTGACAGTTTATTTGGGCCTTCAGCTTCAAACACCCTATTACGAAGCCTCGGTAAAAATGCTGATCTCGGCAAAAAAAATGGTCGAATCACCGTATTACCGTGAGCTGACGGGGATGAATACAACAGAAAAAATCACGGTGACCCAAAGCGAAATCGTGAAATCGATGCCAATTCTTCAGCGAACCGTGGATGCCTTGAGCCTTCATGCTCTTCCGCTGGATTATGAGAAGCATTTTGCCTCGCCGTTGAAAAGGTTCCTGATCGATCAGGGTTTAAAAGCGAGCGCTTTTTCCAATATGACCGCGGAAGAACAGCGTGCTTTTCGTTTTCGCATGGCGATTGAGCGGCTTCGTGCTGCTATTACCGTGGAACCCGTCAAAGACACGAACACCTTCTCCATCGCGGTGAGGGATTTTGATCCCGTCATGGCCGCGACCATCGCCAATACGGTCAGCCGTTCCTATGTCATTTTTGATCTGGAACAGCAGCTTGCCGAAGTCCAGCTGAAATATGGCGGTAAGCATCCGCAGGTTGTACAAATGCGGGACAACATGAACAAAATGTTCAAGACCTTAAACGGCATGCCCATCGCCAATGCCGATGCCATTGGGCCCGCCAGCGTTAAAATCATCGAACAGGCCGCTATTCCCATTCATGCGGCCAAGCAAGACAAAAAGCTGTATCTCGCAGCGGCATTAGTCATAAGCCTTGTGCTGGGTATTGTGCTCGCATTTCTTTTTGAATACCTGGATCCGACCTTTAAAACACCGCTTGAAATTGAGAAGGGGCTGGGGATTCCGCTTCTGGGCTCTGTTCCTGCGGACAAGAAAATGCGGGATGGCTTTTATCAAAGTCTTGCGGATCAGATTTACCTCATTGTCAAAGACCGAAAACTGAAATCCATTCAGATTTCTCCGGCCGAAGAAAATCTTAAACCCGAAATTATTTCTGAGCTTGCCCGGCGGCTTGCCGCAAAATACGGCCAAAAAGTTCTATTGATCGATGCGGATCTTCGCAGCCCCGGAATTCACCGCTTCTTTGAACTTCCCGAGAAACCGGGTCTTGCTGAACTTCTTGAGGGCAAGGCCGTCTACCAGCAAATCATCCGGAAGGCTGAGGGCACCCTGCAGATTATCTCTGCGGGCACAACCGAGCTGAATCCCATCATGCTTCTTGATTCAAAACGCATGGCGGATCTTATGCATGACACAACGGCAACCTTTGACCTCGTGCTTGTTTCTTCGCCCGGACTTATGAAACACAAAGATGCGGTTGTTCTGTCATCCTTAGTGGAAGGCACGGCGCTTGTTGTCGAAGAAAACAAAACGCGGCGTGAAGTGACCAAAGTTTCTGTGCTGCCTCTCGAGAAGCTGAAGGCCAATATTTTAGGGGCCATTCTCGATAATCGCACATTTCCCATCCCGCGGCTTTTCTACCATTTATTTTAAATAAGGAATTTTCAACATGAATATCAGCAAACAATTCAAATCAGGTGATGCAAAGATTGCGGTGGTGGGCCTTGGGTATGTCGGGCTCCCCCTGGCAGTTGCTTTCGGCAAGGTCGGGCAGACGATTGGTTTCGATGTGAACCAGAAGCGTATCGAGAACCTTCGTAAGGGGATTGATACTAATAACGATGTGTTAAGCAAGGAAATCAAGGCTGCCAAAAATCTGGAATTTACAACAGACGCCTCAAAGCTGAAAGAAGCCCGCTTTATTGCGGTCGCGGTGCCGACGCCGATCAATCAGTCCAAGCAGCCAGACCTGATTTATGTTGAAAAGGCCACGATCACGGTCGCGAAGAATCTTTCAAAGGGAACGATCGTTGTTTTTGAGCCTACTGTTTATCCTGGCGTCACAGAAGACGTTTGCGTGCCGCTTCTTGAAGAACATTCAGGACTCAAATACAAAAAGGATTTCTGGGTGGGTTATTCGCCGGAGCGCATTAACCCGGGCGACCGTGAGCACACGGTTGAAACCATCACAAAAATTGTTTCCGGCTGTGACAAACAGTCCCTTGATGAAATTGCCGCTGTTTACGAACTGATCGTCAAGGCGGGTGTTTACCGTGCTTCCTCAATCAAGACTGCGGAAGCGGCCAAGGTCATTGAGAACACCCAGCGCGATCTCAACATTGCGCTCATGAATGAACTCGCCCTTATTTTTCACAAGATCGGCATTGATACCCGCGAGGTTATCGAGGCGGCAGGTACCAAGTGGAACTTCATCAAGATGTTCCCGGGCCTTGTCGGAGGACATTGTATTGGCGTGGATCCGTATTACCTTACCTGGAAAGCCGAGGCCATGGGCTACAACCCACAGGTCATTCTCGCGGGCCGCAGGATCAACGATGACATGGGCAAATACATTGCCGAACAGTGTGTCAAAAAAATGATCGCGGGCAATAAAACCGTGAAAGGTGCCAGGGTTTTGATGCTGGGCATGACCTTCAAGGAAAACGTGACCGACATACGTAATACACGGGTTATCGATATTGTCCGCGAACTTGAAGAGTATGGCATTGAAGTCATTGTGACTGATCCCTTGGCGCATCCCGAAGAAGTGAAGCATGAGTACGGCATCGAGCTTAAAAAATATGAAGGCGGCATCAAGGTCGATGCTGTGATCATTGCCGTTGCGCACGACGAATTTAAGAAAAAAGTGACACCCAGTGTCCTTAAAGGGCATCTTTCCCGGGGCTCCGGGAAGGGTGTCATTATTGATGTAAAGGGGCTCTTCCGCCCCAATACCTTCGAAAACTCCCCCGGCCTCCTTTACTGGAGGTTATAAGCTCCTGAGTTTTTTTAACAGCGTCTTTGCTAAACAAAATTATGCTGATGAAACTAAAACGCGTCTTTTTCTATGCCTTGTACTATGGCTTTGCCAGGCAGCTTCCGGC
>CAYRBY010000165.1:0-3597 GCA_964422635.1 uncultured bacterium | reverse complement strand
TTCGGAGTGGAAACAGCCATCACTCCAGATGAGCGTAAAATGGGGCTTATGTTCCGGGACAAGCTTGAAAGTAAGGCCGGAATGCTGTTTGTGTTCGAAACTGAAAAACCTTATCCCATTTGGATGAAAAACATGAAAATTCCTTTGGATATTGTTTGGCTCGATCAAGGCCGAAGGATCGTTGCTGTCAGAGAAAATGTCCCGCCTTGTGAGAAGCCCCCCTGTCCCATCTATGAACCTGAAACATCTGCGGGCTATGTGCTTGAAATCAACGCCGGTGAAATACAAAGGTCTGGGCTTAAGCCTGGAGATGTTATGACGCTTCAGCCCGCTGTTGTCCCTAGAATTGCTGGGAATTAATTTTTTTCGTTACCCTCAAATGGGCGTGTTATGCTTTAAGAAACCAACCTTGGGATGGAATGAGCCAGCAGCAGAAACTTATCCATAGTCATTTATACCGCTCGAGACGGAGAGGTTCTTCATGCCCTCTTGCCCTTCTCCTCTTATTACTTACAACACCGGGTGCCCGTGCTGACAGCGCCTTAGAATCCGAAAGTTACTCCTATCAATTTGCCCATTCAGGATCTACTGAAGGCGGCGCTTCTGTTTCAGGGGTTGCTGAAGCAGGTGCGAAGCCTGAGGGGGAGGACCTTACCAGAACGGAAGTGACGCCTGCGCTGGCGCCGGAAGAGCAGACGCTCCGGGATAACATTCGCAATGTGCTTCGCCTTGTGGATGGAGATACCGTGACGGTTGGTAAAGACGTTCAGGTGCGCCTGATAGGAGTTACTTTCCCAGAGTTTGAAGATGGCAAAAGAAACCGGTCCTATGAGCAATTCGCGGAGCGTTCAAAGAAGTGGATTGAAGAATTTATTCATGATCCTGAGAAAGCGCTTCAGAATTATGAGGGGATGAATTCCCGCGTCAATTACAAGGATAAGAACGGAGCCGGGTTTGTCTATTATTATCTTTATTTCCCCGACACCGTGCTTGAGGACATACGCAAGAACGAACTCAAACGTTATGACAATCTGATGGGTAAGAAAGTTGCGGGTCGTGTGGAAACCGATAAAGACCGCTCCGATATGGTTAAAACCCAGCTCAAAGAGCAAAAGCCCAAAATGCCCGATCGCCCTGCCGCGCCTGGTTCAGAAAAGCCGGAAGCCGTTGATCAATACGTTATCAGCGAGGCCAAATACTATTACGATGACGGTAAGATTAAACGCGAAGAGATCTTTCGTGACGGCAAGCTCATGGTTAAAAGACATTTTGACCGAAAAGGGGATTTGATCGAAGAAACCTTTCATGATAGTAAAGCCCATCTTTATGAAGATGCCAAGGGGAAACTCCAAGCCAAGTGACATATCTCATTTGTTTAAAATGAGTTAAGATAGGGTCTCCCCCTTATCTGTACGGGTTTCTTCTAGCAAAAACACTCAATTATTTGACGCTCTCCTACACCTGTGGCATGGTTTAAATGAGTAGGTGCCATGAACGGTGTCTGTACAAAAGCGTCGGGCGGGATATGTCAAAAAAAAGAATCATGGTTGTCGAAGACGAAAAGGACATCCTTGATATCCTTTGCACGGTTTTAAATGGCGAGGGATATGAGGTCGTATCAGCGCGCAATGGAGAAGAAGCTCTCAAACGCCTTCCTGATCTGGATCCCCATTTAATCCTCCTGGATATGAATATGCCCAAGATGGGCGGTGTCAGTTTTTATCATCGCATTTATGATGCCGAAAAAGAAAGTTCTCGTTATCCCGTGCTTTTTTTGACAGGGCGGAGCGAAATGGAAAAGCTCTTCCGAGACCTCCATGTGGATGGCTTTCTAAGTAAGCCTTTTCAAATTGATGAGTTGCTGCGAGAAGTAAGGCGCATTCTTGAAAAAAGATTTGGTCAGGAATCACAGGCAGGTTCAAAAGCAGCTCCTGCGGTAACAGGTCCGCCCAAGGTTTTAATCGTGGATGGTGATCCGGAATCGTTTGAGCGGATTACGCTGTCTTTCCTTACAGCAGGATATACAGTCAATGCTGTATCGACAGCTGCCAAGGCTTTGGAAAAAGCCACTTCTCCTGAGCCTCCGGATCTTGTCCTCATAAGGCTCAATTTACCCGATATGCCCGGGGACATGCTAGCCTACCGCCTGAAGCTTGCCGTTACAGGGAACTTACCGATGCTTCTTTACTCTGCCGCACTGAATGCTTTTGACCGTCAATTAACTCAGGAAATTTGCCAGAGGGCAGGTATTCTTGATCCTTTAGAAACGCTTGATCCTGAAACCCTCCTCAAAGAATCCGCAGCGCTTCTTAATTCCCGCCGGGCAGCTGCCTGAAATTACAATTCAAAAAACTTGACGCGGTGCGGCTCTCAAAATAATATGAATCCGTTCGTCAAAGAAAGGTTCTCATGCCGCACACTGAGGAAAAAATTCAAAGTTTTAGAAAGCTTCTAGAATCCAAAGGGCTCAAGTACACCTATGAGCGCAAGACGATTTGTGAAGAGGTTCTTCGCCTGAAGGAGCACTTTGATGCTGACAGCCTTTATGAGCGTTTCAAAAAAAGGGGCCTTCGGATTTCACGGGACACCGTTTACCGTACGATTCCGCTGCTGCTGGAGAGCGGCGCAGTTCAAAAGTCTGTTGGAAGCGGCAAAAGGGAGTTTTTCGAACGGCATGGCGATAAAGGGCATCATGATCATATGATTTGCATTGCCTGTGGGAAAATAGTTGAATTTCAATGTAAGGAAATAGAAGACCTTCAGGACGGAATTGCCAAGAAGTATGGATTTACTCTCACCTTCCACGACCACCGGCTGTTTGGCTACTGCGGAAACTGCAAAGTTCAATAGTTGCGTTCACGATTTTTTTTCTAAGGCAGGCTCTTCCAACGGTAAATCGATGATCATCGGATGATGGTCGGAGACAGGCCTATAAAGGCTGGTATTGAGCGCTTCCAGGACTTCACCAAAATGCGGGGCGAAACGGTAGCTCCCGTCACCATGATGTGGGTCTTTCAGAAAAGTCGATTTCACAAAAAACCAGTCAAGCTTGTACTTCCCGATAATGCCCCCGATGGGACGTTTGAGCTGAAATGTAGTGACAAAACCCTTGAAATCGCGCTGGTTTGAGTTCGAAAGTGTCCCGGTCTTTGAGCCCGTTGAACGCAAAGAGTCACCGCGAAAATCAAATGAGCCGCCGTCTGAAAAACGGAAGTCCCGGATGTTGTCGAACATCTGACGCATAGCATTCGGCGCGACAACCTTTATGCTCTTAGCCGTAGGATCCTGCAGATTTTTTGTTACGTTAGAAATGGCCCGCGAGGAATTAATAATCAGGGCATGCGGCGCAACAAGACTGACGCCTGCTGAAAACCATGTCGTAGGGCTTTTGGCAGTCCGCTTCACAACGCGAGTCACTGACGTGGGACTGATGTCTGTGGGAGCAGAATTAAAATCTCCGGCAAGGATTACAGGGTTTTTGATGTCTTTGATGTAGGATAGTATTTCCTGCATTTGCGCGGTACGGCCTTTGGGCTCACATTTGATCTCAAGGTGAACATTGATCAGTGTCAGGGTTCCTCCAGGAAGTTCTGGTGC
>CAYRBY010000164.1:0-3616 GCA_964422635.1 uncultured bacterium | reverse complement strand
ATTTCAGCCGGTAAGAGCCGCCAGCCTTCAGGCAGCGCGCCTCGCCTGAAAGTATCCCGCGAAACCATCTCATGCCGTTCACTACTCTCGTCGTCTTCGAAGGATGACCCGGCGATCAAAATATGGGAAGGTGCGGGCAGCCTCTCAGCCGAGGAAGCTTTGAGCCAAGCCCCTAACTCCTCTTTCAGCAAATCTGGAAGGCTCCAAGGCCTGTCGTTGTTTGTAATCAACACCGGAAAGGGGCTTACTTCGCTCTTTAAAAGTCTGAAGTTATTTGCGGCCAGCTGCTTCCCGAAGTCCGCATACGAAACCGGAAAGGCCTTAAACTTTGAACTTAATGTTCCCGGAGAAAGGCCGTTGATCTGCTCAGTCAAAGCGAGCGCTTCCAACGCCCGATTGAGCGAGTCCTGATCCAGATCCACAGCCAGAACATTTCGTGCACCGTCACGGAGCAAAGCTGTGATTCCGAGCACACCGGACCCCGCGCCAAGATCAATAAGCGTTTCATCTTTAAGGGCCGGAGAGACTTTTGAAAGAAACGCGAGTGAAAGGGTCGTATGAAAATGATGCTTAAAGCTAAGACCGCCTTTGTATTGCTGGCCTTCTGTTAAGACGACGATTTTTTCGTCTTTCCCGCGGCGCAAAATCTCTTGCCTGGTTTTCGCGAGAGCATTTTCAAACCCCGCATTTTTTTGGATGTAAAAAACCCCATCAAGGCGGACATACTCCGGGGTGGACTGATAGCGCTCTTCATCCAGGCTAAAGTGCTGCCAAAAGCGATCATAATTTCGTACCGCCCATTCCTCGTGAGTCAAAGGCTGGAAAACCCTGTCTTTATCGAGATTTGTTCGCAATTCAGATCGGGCGGAAAACTGACCCTGTTCATCGAGAATTCCTTGATCCTTAAGAGACCGCAAGGCTTCCTGGCTGGCCTGGCTGAGCACAGTCTGAATTTCATCCTCGGCTGAGCGGTTCATTTTCACCGCTTCACCTTGAAGACTGAAATAGGAGGTTTCATTGGCGTCAACCTGCTCTTGTGAAACCAGTGGACTGAATCCGGCAAAATCATTGACGATCGAGACCTTTATTTGGCCGGTGTCACTTTTGACAATCGCAAAATTCTGAAAATGGACAAGGTCACGCCCGCCGGACCATCCATGACTGATGATTCCCTGAAAAGCCAAGGCCGCGACCTGCCTTGCGATTTCTACGGCCTCTCCAGGCGTCAGCCGGTCACCTTGTGTGCTGATGTAATCACTCAGACGGCTTCTCTGAGCATGAATTCCCATATCGTAGGCCGAGATAATGACTTTGAAGGGAAACTTCTTTTGAGCAAAATCGACATTCATCCCGTAGAGGCGGTAGGCCACGGACGGATAGTCAATCACGGCCAGGGTATGCTGGAATTGTCCGGCAAGAGCGGAGATGGCCCGGAATTTTTCGGAAACTTCAAAATCATTATTTTTTACCTCGACTTTGTGTTGAAGCTCTCCTGGGATTTTAATTTCAATACCCGCCGTCTCACCAGAGGCCGTTGTTTCTCCCAAGATAAAGCGCCTGTAAGACCCCGTATCAACTCTCGCAAAGACCCCATTTCCGAGTGGAACAGAAAAATTATTCCGTTCGTTTTTAAGCTGGTTAAACCCAACCCTTAAAGCAGAAAGAGCTTCAAAGAGAACTTTCGCTTTATTGGGATGAAACAGGAGCGCAGCAAGCCCCGGAATGCTTTTTTGCAGCTCCCGGAACTCTTCATTCTCCTGCGCTGCGGCAATAGGATCCCCTTGGGGGACGGCCGACAACCGGCTTTGAATCAAACCGCCAAGAACGTCTCCAAGCTGGTCCTTTGGAAAATGATTATTCAAGAGCAGCGAAAAGCTTGTTCCGATATCCATCAAGGCTTCTTCACGTGTGGAGAATTTTGAGGTCGCTCTCTTCTCCGAAGTAAAGGCCACAAGCTTGGCATCGTCTGCACTGACTTCCGGTTTTACATGAGGGCGGAGCGTTTCATTGAGAGCATCGAAGTTCAGTCCAAGAAAAGCTGAAAAAACAGCCTGCAATTGTTCCGTGCTAAGCGCCTGCTTTTTAAAACCCTTGCTCAATTCACGTATTAACTGTTTCCAGCTTTCTAAATTTTCAGGACTTAGCTGAAGAGCGCTGACAGCGGCCCGTATAGCCTCAGGATTCGCTTCCAAGGATTCCCGGTTTGCAAAATACCAGCTCAGATCTGAAACACTCAGTCCTGCGAGCTCGGACTCTTCAATCGACTCCTGCACCATCGTAAAACGAATGATGGTCTCAGCGGCTGCTTCGGGATTCTTTAAAAAGGCCTGCAGACTCTTCTGTAATTGCCCTGCACTTCCCGGTTCGGCGGCTTGAATTCCTTCCACAGAAACACCCAACTGGCGAAGGCTTTCTAGAATCGAGTCTCCCTGCTCCGCTAAAACTCCTTCGAGTGCCGCCTGATCCTCATTCCAGGCCTTGAGCGCTGATATTGTCGAGTTGTAGCTGTTCCAGAGCATGCTGCCCGTATCCAGTTTTACAAATCGGGAGGCCTGTTCAGCGAGAGCCTGGGTATCTAACTCCATCACAAAGTCATCATCAGGAAGATCCCTATTCTCAGTGCTGCGCAGCTCCGAACGCTCCTGAACTGCGGTTTGATTCGAACCGGAAGATTCGCCCCAGTTGACGCCCTGCACCAGCTTGCGGTCCGCACCTTTTGTATAACTCGGATAAATCTCAACGCCTTGACGGCTGACTTCCATGTCCACGACAAAGGACTCATCGTTTGCAAGGCCCCGTCTGTGAAAAGTTAGATTTATATTTTCAAAAAAGGGATCGCTGCGGAACTCCTGTTCAAGGGCCTCCGGTGAGATAACCTCAGCTCTCTGATAGAAAGGCGCTTCACCTGTATTTTTGTCTTTGTAAGAGCCGTCCCTGTAGCTGATCACAAGGTCTTTGAAATCAGACGCCTGAAATTTCCCCTGGTTCATGAGCTTGTTGAGGATCGACTTCACGTGTTCGCGCAGCGAATATTTCACCTGCCCTCCGCCCTGGATGAAAATGTGTCCCAGTCCGATGAAGGGCTCCTCGCTTTTCACAGCCCGGACTCCCAGGGCGGTACAGGTATCTGCGCAATCGGTTCTCAGCTTCTGCATTCGCGTGTATTCTTCCGTGCTGAAGAGTCCAAAAGAACCCACCGCAATGTTGATTTCGCTTTGATCGGCGGGACGGGTAAACACACGGTCTCCGCCGTCCGGATCCGCGGAATAGCGGTAAACTCCACGGTCTCCTTCAGGCCCCACAGTCTCAGACCGGATCCCGCTGCGAAGTTCAGAACGGTCAACACGCTTAACGTTCTCGGGAGTCTCCTGAACTTTATTTCCGGATACGGCGGACACGGCTGAGGGGAAATCCTGCTTAAGGGAGCTTAAAATCGCGGCGCGAAGCGCGGCATCGCCCTGCTGACTCCGCTGGCTCTGGGGCAGGCTATTGATAATTTCAGTGACCCGGGCATCGAGTGCTCCCGTAAATTTCACAGAGTTTGTCTGGGCTTCTGCTCCGAGCTGATCACCGGCCTTGGCTGCAAGCTGAAGTTCACTGCGAAGTGCACGGACGG
>CAYRBY010000163.1:0-3666 GCA_964422635.1 uncultured bacterium | reverse complement strand
CTTCTCAATCAGGAAAAGCGTGCTCTTCAGCAGCTTGAGAAGAATACAAGAAGCCGGATTTTTGTGTTTTCCGATCCCTCGCTTCATGTGGAAGACATTAACCTGACGTTCATTCAATCGTAATTGAAGGAGCGGCGTGACAACTCTGATTACGGTGCTGCTTGTTTTGACGCTGGCGATGCTCGGGACGCTGTTGGCCGTTGTCCTGCGCAAGCCTGCGGAAAAACCCCGTGAAGCAGAGCCTGTTGTGCCGCTTCTGGTTGAGTTCCAAAAAGAACTGGCCTCGCTCAAGGGCGCTATGAAGGACCAGAGCCTTGAGCTTTCGCGCCAGGTGCAGGAACAATTCAGGCAGAACCAGAGCTTTCTTCAGGAAACTCACCGCGGTTATACCCAAGCCGTAGGGACTATTCAGCACCGTCTCGGCGAACTTCAGCAGGCTACGCAATCCATGGTCACGATAGGCCGTGACATCGCATCGCTTCAGGATATTCTGCGCTCTCCAAAGCTGCGCGGCGGCCTAGGTGAACTTTTACTGGCGGAACTGCTCAGGCAAATTCTTCCCGAAGAACATTACTCCCTGCAGTACTCCTTTCAAAGCGGCCAAAAGGTCGATGCCATTATCCGGCTGGGGGATGGTTTGATTCCCGTGGACGCCAAGTTTCCGCTCGAAAACTTCCGCAGGATCCAGGAGGCAGAGGGCGAGGATGCACAGAAAGCTGCGAAAAAAGTTTTTCTCTCCGACGTCAAAAAGCACGTTGATGCCATTGCGTCCAAGTATATCCTGCCTGCAGAAGGTACCTTTGAGTTTGCGCTTATGTATATTCCCGCGGAAAATGTTTATTACGAAACGATTCTTAAGGATGATAACCAGACGGAAAGTCTGGGGCAGTATGCCTTGGCGCGCAAGGTCGTTCCGGTGTCTCCCAACAGTTTCTATGCATATCTGCAGGCCATTGTCCGCGGTCTTAAAGGGCTTCGCATTGAAAAGTCCGCACAGGAAATTCTCAGAAGTCTTGGTCAGCTCGAGACCGATTTTTCAAAATGCCTTGAAGATTTTGAAAAAGTGGGGACTCATTTGTCCAACGCTCATTCCGCCTATGAGAAAACCGGAAAGCGGTTTGAGAAAATTCACGGTAAACTTTCTGCTATTGAGAAACACGACAATCCGCCGGGGATGCTTCCCGGTTTGGAATGAGCGCGGGAGTCTAGGTTTTGGGTCTCTTCGACAAGCTAAAAAAGTTTCTCTTCGGACCCTTCAAACCCGCCCGGAAAAAGCGAAGAAAGAAATCCTCTTCTAAGCGAGTGACCGCTTCACGCACGCAAAAAAAAAGCATTTCTAAAAAGAAAAAGACTTCCGGCCCTTCTGCAAAGCGAAAGATTGGTTCTGCACCCTCCGCAAAAAAGCAAACGGCTGCAAAATCGGTTAAACCCCTCCTCGCGCCGAAGCCCCTTAAGAAGATCAAAGGTACTAATAATCAGAAAGCGGCAGGCCGCAGAGTGGTGCGTTCTGGCGCCGTTCTTCCAACAAAGGCAAATTCTGAAGCTCCCGGGGTTTATCTCGGCGTTATCAGTCATTATTTTGCCAAGGTCCAGGCGGCTGTAATTCCCCTTGAAGAAACCCTCAAGGTAGGGGATAAAATAGTCATCCATAATGCCGAAGGGCCTCTTTTCCGGCAAGCGGTGAAGTCCCTCCAGATTAACCGGATTCCGATTGATGAGGGCCGGCCCGGTGAGGAAGTCGGGCTTGAGGTCGTCAAGCATGTGAGCGTTGGAGACAAGGTTTTTCGTCTTAAAGCAGGCCGTTAACGCGAGGAGTTTCCATGGCCAAGGAATTTATCAGGATATACCGTGAGCTTGATCTTGAAGACGTGGCCAAACATCTGTTGATTATGGGAGATTTGAGCGGCGATTGCGCCTCGTGCAGGTGCCTGGGTATCGATTACTATTCTGCGGGCACATGCCCGGAGTGCGGTGTTCCTTTCAAGTATGTGACAAGCCGGAGACTGGAAGCTAATCCGGGTGAACGTTTTCAGCTGGCGCGGCGAATGCGTGATAAGCGACCCGATCTGACCTTTATCGATTATACTGACTATCAGAAGCTGATGGGCCAGAAAAAGGCCCGTGATTTTTTTGGGTCCTAAGCCTGGCCGGCAGCCGGTCTTTAAACTTTTCCCTCCCCGGAAAATTAAAAAGCACAAGGAGATGTTATGAGAAAGCTTTTTGCGGTTTTTTTTCTTGGGATGGTTTTCTTTGTGAACAGGGCTGAGGCAACTACCGGAGTCGTGGAGGAGAACGGCCGCAAAGTCGGAACCTGGGTGGAAAACGACGGCGATGACAAAAAGGAAAAGATCAAAATTAAAAAGACTGAAGAAAGCCATGCCGTCCCTGTATCTTCGGCTTCGGCTGGAGAAGTTCCGTCTCCCGATGGAAACGCGGATTTAGAGATGGAAAAGCGACAGAGCTGGGGAATCGTCAAAGGTATGACCCGGGTCCGGGTGCAGGAGATTGCGGCACTTCACGGGCACAGCCCTGACAACGAGTTTACGGAATCTATTGCGGATTCTACGGGTACTCCCCGGGGCTACCTCGTTTATGAGTACCGTTTTAAGACAGAGCATTTTGAGCATTCAAAGAAAATCTATTTTGATCCCGAGCACATGCTTGTGGAAAAAGTTCTGGAAACGCAGGAGCCCCGTCCTTAGACACCATGATAAATTCAGGAAAACCTCTTTTCCGGATTGCGGTATCGATAGCAGAGCGGCTGAGGCTCCGCGGGCACACGGCCTATTTTGCCGGAGGCTGCGTGCGCGATTTTCTGATGGGACGTGAACCCGAGGACGTGGATATTGCGACCTCCGCGGTTCCGGATGAAATCGAAAAAATATTTCCACATACCATTCCCGTGGGAAAGCAGTTCGGTGTCATTCTGGTGATGGAAGGAGAGCTTCCGTTTGAAGTGGCGACATTCCGCACGGAAGGGGGCTATCAGGACGGCCGTCATCCTACCAATATCAGTTTCACAGGTCCTGAAGAGGACGCCTCACGGCGTGATTTTACGGTGAATGGAATTTTTTATGATCCGCACGCTGGAAAGGTGATTGATTTTGTAGGCGGAGAAACGGATTTGCGCCGTAAAATCATCCGGGCCATTGGAGATCCGGATAAAAGGTTCGATGAGGACAAGCTTCGGCTGATGCGTGCTGTACGGTTTGCCTCTTCTCTTGGTTTTGAAATCGAAAAAAAAACTTGGGACGCGCTTTGCCGTAAGGCCCCTGAGATTCTGTGCGTGAGCCCCGAACGCATCCGGGAAGAAATTGTGAAAATGCTAACGCGCCCAGGCGCGGCGCGCGGATTTCAACTTCTTTCGGAAAGCGGTCTCATGAAGGCTATTCTTCCAGAGATTGAAGCCATGAAGGGCGTGGCGCAGCCTCCGGAGTATCACCCGGAGGGTGATGTGTTCGTTCATACAAAGCTTCTTCTTGAAAAACTTGAGGCGCCGACACCGACGCTTGCACTTGCGGCTCTTTTTCACGATGTCGCAAAACCCCGCACCTACTCTGTGGATGAAACCGGGAGGATCCGGTTTAATCAGCACGCACCGCTTGGTGCCCGGATGACTCGTGAGATCATGAAGCGCCTCCGCTTTTCAAATGATGAAATTGACAA
>CAYRBY010000162.1:0-3683 GCA_964422635.1 uncultured bacterium | reverse complement strand
CGCAAAACCGTGCGCGAAAGGACGGAAGAGCTGGGAAAACTTAACGACCTTCTTCAAGATGAAATCAGGGAAAGGAGGCACATTCAGGAAAAGCTTCTTGAAACAACGGCCCTCCAAAAAGCCCTTCTCGACGGCGCGAATGTCAGCATTGTTTCAACGGATATTGAAGGTGTTATTCGAAGTGTTAATCCGGCCGCTGAACGGATGTTCGGTTATAGAGCAAGCGAATTGATTGGTTTGGCGACGCCTTTGATGATTCATGATCCGGAAGAGGTAAAGTCCAGGGCTGAGGTCTTGACTAAAGAGCTTGGACGTGAGATTTCGCCGGGGTTTGAAACCCTGGTGGCCAAAGCAAGGCTTGGCAAGCCTGATGAAAACGAATGGACTTACACCCGCAAAGACGGCAGCCGTTTCCCCGTACTGTCTTCCGTGACATGTCTTTATGATGAACGTATGCAGATCAAAGGTTTTCTGGGTATTGGCCTTGACCTTACGGATCAGAAAAAGTCCCAGGAAGCCCTTCTTGAAAGTGAAAACCGTTTTCGCACGCTTGTGGCCAGTGCGCCTGTTGGGATTTTTCAAACCGATGATATGGGGCGGTGCTTTTTTGCCAATGAGCGGTATCTTGAGATTGCCGGAAGCAGCTACGAGGAAATAATGGGGGATGGCTGGATGCAGGCTGTTCATCCGGATGACCGCGCGCGGGTGATGAGGGCGTGGGGAGAAGCCATTAAGAGCGGGACTTCTCTTGTGATGGATGGACGGGTCTTGAGATCTGACGGCGAAGTCCGCTGGGTCCTTGGAACCGCTATTCCTCTTTTGGATAAACGGGGTAAGACCAAAGGGTATTTGGGGACGATCACCGACATCTCGGATTTCCGGAAAGCAGAAGAAGAGCTGCGTCAGAGCAGGAGTTTTCTCCAAAACATGATTAACAATCTGCCGTTGTCAGTTTTTGCCAAGAGCGCGAAACCAGAGACGCTTGGAAGGTTTGAGTTGTGGAATGCGACGGCTGAAAAATGGCTGGGGTTGAAAACAGAAGAGGTTTTGGGGCGGACCGATTACGATTTTTTTCCAAAAGACCAGGCTGATTTTTTCAGGGCCAAAGACCAGGAGGTCTTTGATTCAGGAAAGACCCTTGATATTCCGTCGGAAAAGATTCAAAGCAGGAGCCTTGGTGAAAGAGTTTTGCACACGATTAAAGTGCCTATCTATGATGAAAAGAACAGGCCGCTTTACCTGCTGGGGATTTCCCAGGACATCACGGAAGCCAAAAAAACAGAAATGGCCCTGCGCCAGAGTGAAGAGCGCTTCCGCGAGGCCTTCACACACTCCGCGATCGGGATGGCTCTTGTCAGCCTTGACGGGCATTGGCAGGAAGTGAACCGCTCTCTCTGCGCGATTCTTGGGTATAGCGAAGAGGAATTACTGAAGCTGACCTTTCAGCAGATCACGCATCCGGAAGATTTGCATGCGGATTTGGAAAACATTAAGCAGCTCCTCGCTGGGAAAATACGCTTTTACCATATGGAAAAGCGCTATATCCACAAAAAGGGGCATTATGTTTGGGGGCTTCTGGCGGTGTCTCTTGTCCGGGATGAGCTTGGACAGCCGCTTGTTTTTGTTGCGCAGGTCAAAGACATCACCGAAAGAAAAAATGCTGTGCGGCAGCTTCAGGAGAAAACCCTGGAACTGGCCCGCTCCAACAAAGAACTGGAAGAGTTCGCGTATGTGGCTTCTCATGACCTTCAGGAGCCTTTGAGAAAGATCATTTCCTTTTCAAAACTGCTCGAAGAGAAAGAACAATCGCGGCTTGATGAGGAGTCACACGATTACCTCAGCCGGATTGTCGGCGGGGCCATGCGCATGCGGCAGCAAATCGAAGACCTTTTGACTTACTCGCGTGTACTGCGCAAGATAAAGCCCTTTGAAAGAATTGACCTCAATGCGGTCATTTCCGGCGTTCTCTCGGACCTTGAAATCCGGATTATCGAAACTGAGGCCCGGTTAAAAGTGAAGCCGCTTCTTCCTGTGATGGCCGATCCCGGGCAGATGGATCAGCTGTTTCTGAACTTGATAGGTAACGCGCTTAAATTTGTCCGCGCCGGAGAAGCCCCGTGCATTGAGATTGAAGGAACCGTCTTGAACAACGGCTTTCAGGAAATTAGAATAAAAGATAACGGGATCGGTTTTGATGAAAAGTATCTCGACCGTATTTTTGTTCCTTTTCAAAGGCTTCACACCCGAAGTGAATATGAAGGCACGGGCATTGGTCTTTCCATTTGCCAGAAAATCGTCCATCGTCACGGCGGTGAAATTACTGCCCACAGTAAACCCGGCCAAGGCGCAGTTTTTATTTTTACACTGCCTTTAGCCCGCTAAGGAGCATGCATGTCAAGCGAGACTCGTTCGGCAGCCGTGATTCTCATGGCGGAAGACGACGATGATGATTTCATGCTCGTCGAGAAAGCTTTCAAAAAAGCGAGGCTCGATGTGCTTCTGCACCGAGTGACGGACGGAGAGTCTTTATTAGATTATCTTACAAACCGAGGAAACTATACGAACGTGACCCGTTTTCCATCCCCTGATATTATCCTCCTGGATTTGAACATGCCTCGCAAGGACGGCCGCGAAGCCTTGCGGGAACTTAAAAGTGAAGAGCAGTTCCAAAAGATTCCGGTTTTGGTTTTTACTACGTCGGAATCGGATGACGATATCGGGCGCAGTTACGGGCTGGGGGGGGAATTCTTTTATCCGTAAACCCGTGACCTTTGAAGAGCTGGTCGAGATTGTGAAGATTATTCATGCGTACTGGTTTGGGATTGTTTCGCTCCCGAAGGAGAAAGCATGACACCTCAGAACTTTGATGTTCTTCTTGTTGAAGATGACGATGATGATGCCTTGATTATGGGAAAACTTCTTTCCCGGCTCGGCAAGTCTGAAAACCGTTACCATGTGATTCGTGCGGAATCTCTGGAAAAAACTCTCGAAAACCTGACGCAAAAGCGATTCGACCTTATTCTCTTAGATCTTCAGCTGCCGGATAGCCGCGGGCTGGATACCTTGCGTAAAGTTCAGCTCTCAGCAGGGGGGGTGCCTGTTGTGGTTTGCTCAGGAATCTCCGATGAAACGACTGCCGTTGATGCGGTTGCTGCCGGGGCGCAGGATTACATGGTCAAGGCGCAGATGTCTCCGGAACTATTAGAAAGGGTGTTGCGGTACGCGCTTGAGAGAAGAAAGATCCAGGAGCTTCGTGAAGAGTTTATGGGGATGGTCGTGCATGAACTGCGTTCACCTCTCACCGTTTCGATCGAAGGGCTGCGTCAGATTCTGGAAGGGATTTTGGGAACTGTTTCCGAAGACCAGCGTTTTTTTCTCGACATGGTCCTAAAAAACATGGAGCGGCTGAATCTTCTGATCAACGACCTTCTGGATCTGACCAAAATCGAAATCGGAAAAATGAAGCTGAAAAAAACCTCATTCGATATGACGGCGCTCTCCCAGGAGGTGTGTGCGAGCTTTAAGCAAAGCCTTATGACGCGAGGGCTGGAGCTTCAGCAGGAATATCCTGTCTCTCCCGTGGAGATTGAGGCAGATCGCGAAAAGATTTCCCAGGTTTTTATTAATCTTTTGAGTAACGCACTAAAATTTACCCAAAAAGGTTCGATTCAGGTTATTGTGAA
>CAYRBY010000161.1:0-3705 GCA_964422635.1 uncultured bacterium | reverse complement strand
ACCGCCTGGAGAATGATCTTCCCGAGGGCGCTGTTTTTGTAAGTCCGGGATTTTATCTTGAGGCCGAATACGGCCGCATGCTTCTGAGAAGAATTAACCGCGAAGCCTACTTTGCTGAAACTTCTCTCAACTACCGCGAGGCACTCCTGCCGCCTGGAAGATCTCTTGAACACACACGCACAGCGGTAGTGCTTACAAAACGCATGGATGGGGCGGTTCCTGAAAGTCCGCCGCGCTCCGAATTAAGAGCTGCTGAAATTCCCGCAGAACTCGCAGGCTTCAATTCGAGCGCACCTCTTTGGGATTTTCTGACGGCTTTCGGCATTGACCCGGCGAAAGCAAAAATTGAAACGCTCAAGGATTCCTGGGGACGCGTACGCATTGCCCAAAATCAAGTCTTCGGTATCCCTCCCGGAGAAGAATTGAATCATGCAGTCATGGAAAGCGCATTCGCCATTTTCGATGCAAGAGAAACCCGTGAACGGCTTCTTAAAAACGGCCACCCGGAGGATTCTGCCCTTCGATACCTTTATCTGCTGACTTATGAAAAGAAACCCGCCGCTTTTGTGTGGGCCATTCCAGGAGAGGCTTTTGAACCTATTTTTTATTATCCCCTCATGGACAGAGAACAGCAGGCCCTCTGGTCTTCCTCACAAGATAAAGGTTCTTCATCAGCCTCCTTGAATCAGCCCCTGGATCTTGAGACCTTTATCCGCAGCATTCATAAAGAGGATTACGGAAAAAATTCCATCCTAAAGGGCGGCTTGCCGCTAAGCACCCTGCGGCACGGACTGCCCGGTGCACGGGTAAGGACTTTCGAAGAAGGCATCGCTTTCCCCACAGTGTTCAGCTTAAATCACGCATCATCAAAAGGGCTTGTTGCTGCTGCGGATCTGCTGACCGAAAAAAGAATACTTAAAGTCGAGGGTAAAATCGTTTCTGAAATCGGCTCTGGGGCCGGCTGGATCGGAACCCAAATGGCGCTTCGGGGAGCCAAAGAAGCGCACCTTTATGACTTGAGCCTGATCAAAGCCGCTAACGCGATGGAGACTGCAAAAGATGCAGGGGTTGTGAGCCGGGTGCACGCTTACCGCTCCAGATCAGCGGACGTTCTTCCTCCCAGCGATCTCTACCTCTGGAACATCCCGGATTTTTCAAGTGCCGGCAAAGATTTATCAGGAACAGCTCCCCTTGATCAGACTGCGAGTATCGACGTCAATAACAGAATCCGGATTGAGAGCGTTCAAAAAGTTTTCCAGGAACTTCTGAGCACCGCTCCGGTCACTGCATCGTTCCTCGTTCGGATCAATCCGCTTGATGAACCTGTGTTCCGCGATATGCTTAAAAAATCGGGGTGGGAAATTCATCCGCAGTCGGAAATCATTCAAAACCCCGGAAGAGGAGGATCCTATTTTCTTCTGAGGCCTGAGCTTCAGGGAGACGCTGCCAAGGCGAGACAGGACGAGGACAAACTTCCTCCAGGCCTGAGAAACAATCCAGAGCTATTTGAAGCCTTCAGAGAAATCGGCCGTGAGCTCCGCCCCCAGGGCAATCAATTGCCGGTACTTCTCATTGAAGGCATGCCGGGATCCGGGAAATCTTCTCGCGCCCAAGACCTCAAAGCCGTTCTCGAAAGTGAAGGCAGAAGAGCGGTTGTCATTCATAGCCAAAGCTATCTCAGAAACGGCCGCTACAATAAGCCGCTTTCAGGTTTCTTCGGCCTGCTGCTTCGATGGCTTGGCCGGCGCCCGGCCCGTGAACTCCTGGCTTATGCGGCAAACACCTTTGTCAACGGGAGCACCGTTGCAAGCTGGATCCAGCAGATTCAAGAAATTCAGAAAAAACCGGAAGGTTCAGGATTTTTAAAAATTAATACGAATCCGAGAGATGACATCTATATCGGCCCTGAAACCGTCTTGATTATAGAAGGGACGCTGTCATCCGTTCTGTTCGCTTCCGTCCCAAATATCAAAAAATTATTCCTCGATCTTTCAGGCTCAAAAATACGAAGTCAGTTTATCCGCAGAGCGCTTCGGGAGACAAGCAGAGGTCCTGTCTATGCTTTCTTCAAAGCATGGCTTATGGTTCCTGAAATCGCAGTCCGGTTTTTCAGAATGCTTTCCCGAAATTTTGATTTTGTTTTGAATCTTACGGATGAAAACAACCCTATCCTCACACGTCCGCACAAAATTTTTGAGCAGCCACGTCCCTCGGCCTCTCGATCCGAACTCAGGACGGATCAAGACCGAGCTTTGCCTTCTTCGTTGTCCGCCATGGACCTGACAGTAGAAGAAAAGGAAATGATTCGTCAAACGCAGCGGACAGGTTTGTTCCGGGCCGGTCCTCATGATGAAACAAAACCTCTCTGGCTCTTCGGCGAACAGGACGTCATGGGGCCTTTTATTGCGGGACATCTGGGAAGCTCAGAAATCCCTGTGATCAACCCGGACTTTTATGCAGGTAAAAAAGTATTGGTCGCGCCCGGCTATGGGAATCTTCCCTTTTTGCTGCGCGCTTTTGGGGCGCGTGAAGTCACGGCCATGGATCTGGATCCGGCAACGATTGCCTGGCAGAAGTTGAAATGGAAATCAGGCACAGAAGACCTGCAAAACTGGCTTTTTGTGACCGAGACCTCACGCCCCATGGTCCGCAGCTATCACCAGAGCGGCTGGGTCTCCCATCTCAATGATCCGCCCGCGGACGATGCCATGGATCACCTCACATTTCAAGCGGGCAATCTCCTCGACCTGATTCCTCTTTCGGGCGAAAAATATGACCTTGTTGTCATCCCCTATTTATTCGGATTTGCACACGGACTGGTCACTGAAGACCAGTGGGACAAGGTGCTTGAGAATCTTGGTAAAGTCCTCACTCCAGAAGGGCGGATTATTCTAGTCCCCGGCAAAATGGATCTTTCAAAGTTCAGGGAAAGCGATGAAAAAAACCAGACAGAAAATTATCAGATCTGGCTGAATGATCTTGAACGCAAAGGCTGGAAAGCGAGCCACAGCAAACGCTATGGGTTTCATAACATTCTTGGCTACGAACCCGTTTCTGCAGGGTTTACCATCCTGACTCCGCGTTCCGAATTGAGAGGCGTACCGTCAGCCGGAGAAATTGATTCTTTTTTTCAAAAAGTCAGGGACGTCTTTGCTCACCTGCCTGGGGACTTCAAGCACCGCAATGAACTGGGTTATGAATTCAAAACACAGCAGGAAGTTTCAGAACACCTTGGAGGACTTGGAAACGAGGTGAGTGCCGCGGTTTCGGAAATTTACCAGCACCGCGGATTCATGATGGGCTCTGAAAGCATCGAACCTCAAGATAACGGAAAAACTGTGCATTCCAGAACTTTCTGGATTGATCCATCCAACCCAAACTTTCGTTTTGGCACACTGCTTGAAATCATCAAACGAGGGACTGAAGCAGTCGAGGGCATTTACGATCAGCGCGACACAGAAGCTGCCGTTGATTTGCTTCAGCAACAGCTGGGGGGGGCGGGAAAAGCTGCGGCGCCTACGATGGGGCTGGCCGCTCTTTCCTCATGGCTCGGACTCCTCGATCAAGCTGTCGTCTTGGACCTGCGTCTTAGCAGCCGTTCCGAGCTGCGGGCAAAAACTCAGGTCGAAATAGACTTCGACCAGCCCATTGAAATTCCCGGCCTGGCGGAACTCATTGCAAAGGCCCCCACCATCCAGGAACTGG
>CAYRBY010000160.1:0-3743 GCA_964422635.1 uncultured bacterium | reverse complement strand
GCCTTAAGCTCTGAACAGGTTGGCCAGCTTCAGCAGATTTTGGGAAGCGCTATTGCGCCAGGAGATTACTGGTATGATAATTTCTCGGGCCTTTGGGGGTATCAAGGCGGTCCTTACAGCGGACAAATTCTCCCTGGCCTGAATCTCGGAGGGCCTCTTCAGGCGGACGCCTCTGGCAGAGGTACGGGAGTTTTTATAAATGGCCGTGAGATTCATCCGCAGGAGTATGCACAGCTTCAACGTAGTTTTGGTGTGATCAACCCCGGGCGTTACTGGCTCAATGCGCAAGGGATTGGCGGCTATGAGGGCGGTCCTGCGCAATTCAATCTTGCTTTTTCATCGAACGGAGGCGCTGGGGCTGGAGGAGAACCGGGCTACAACGTCAATGCTGCAGGGGCCAGTCTTGGCAGCGATGGTAATTGCAGCTATGCCATGCTTCCCGATGGCAGCAGTGTCATGACCGGAAATTGCTGAAGAGCGGCCACGATGGCTGCGCCGCCCAAGAGTTTATCCCTCAGCGTTAACCCGTCCGAGGTGAAGAGCTGGATGGCCCTGCACGTTCGGGACGGGTGCTGAAAGATTCTCTTCATAAGCCAGAACCGGCGGATCCGGCTTATGCGTTAGTTATTGCCTGAAGTATTTTCTTCCCCAGCTTCCGGATCCTGCGACGTTGTATGAACACCGTCGTGCGGGACAATAACTTCATCATTGGCCAGTGCTGCCATCGGAGAAAGCAAAGCGCTTCCAGTGATGCAAAGTAATGCTAGAAAAGCGGTTAGATAGATTTTCATAGAGAACCTTTCTTTTGTTCGAGACTAACCGTGAAAGTGTTGTTTTCCCGGCTGTTAGGAATGATAGCTTGCGTTTTACAGCATTACAAGACACACCCTCAAACGGGCTAAAAGGTGCGTTTACTAACCCTGCGCCTTCCTCTAAAATAGCCCGGCCATGACAAAAGCGGCAAAGGAGAAGCCATGAAAGACCTCGGAAAGACATCACTTGGGATCGAAGCAAATATCGCAGGGCTTTTAAGTTATCTTGGAGGCTTTGTAACGGGAATCATCTTTTTTGTCCTGGAGAAAAAAAACCGCTTCGTCCGCTTTCATGCTTTGCAGTCGATGCTCACTTTTGGAGCCCTTGCAGTCTTTCAGGTCGCTGTAGGTTTCCTTCATTTTCTGTCTTTCATTCTGCCGCTTTTCGGTATTGCCGGGTTTGTCCTTTGGGTGATTTTGATGGTGAAGGCATACCAGGGCGAAATGTTTAAACTCCCCGTTGTTGGGGATGTGGCTGAACAACAGTTGAATTCCTCCGACAACGGCGGTTCAGATTCGTCTGAGAAGAAGATCGATTAAATTCCGGCGCAGCGTCTGCCGCACATTCGTGCAGAATTTTCTAAAACCTAATGATTGAGAGGAGAAACAGTATGGGGAGTCCATTGGCACAGGAAGCCGAGGTTGTGAGAATTTCGCGCCTTTGCGGAATTATTGAAAACCCGGCAGTAGTTTCCTGGGGAGATGAAAAAATAGGCGAAGGTTTTGTAGAAGATGAGCTGATGGACATTTCCACGAACCCGTTGAGTACGGCCGAATATCTTTCAAAATTGAGAAGTCTGGCCAAAGGCGCTGATTCGTTTGAAGCGGTTCGTGTGATTTGTGCGCAAGTGTATGAACGTCTCCAAAAAGACCCTTCACAGGCCCCGGCTTTTGCAGGTTCCCTTTACCAGGTTGTTGTGGAAAACGACGGCAAGATGCCGGCAGACCTCGATTTTTTAAAATCGGCGGCTGAGGATGTGGCATCTGGCGATGCGGGTGTGAAAAACTTTCTGGCGAACCTTGAGAAGGTGAAAAAAGCTTAGGTTTTCTCACTGTTTTTTTAACTCATCCCGATCAAACCAAACCGCACGCTCTGCTTTTCTCTGCTGAAGCCGTGGGGTGCCCCGGCCCGGGCCGTCTGGATTTCGCTGTAAAATAATTTTTTTTAAAAATAACGGGAAATAAATCTTCTTCGCAGGATTCTGCGGTTTTTTTCTTATGAAAAAACATATTCTGTTACTCTCAGTGTTTCTCCTTTTCGGAACCCTTCCCGGTTTTGCCGTTGAACCCGCTCCCGTTTCCAGCCCCATGAAAATAGAAACCTTTCACGATCAGCTGTTTTTTGTGACGATAAGAATCGAGACGAAGCTTAAGGATGGCATAGGGGTCAGTACTGGGTTTGTCGTGGAATACCCGGTGGATAAAGACAAAAGGCTTTTTTTTCTGGTCACAAACAGGCATGCGGTAGAACAGGCGGAAACCGGAAAGTTTTTTTTCATGCGTTCGGATGGGGCGAATCCGATTTTGGGCGAACGCTATGATATCAATATCAACAATTTTAAAGCCTCCTGGTTTGGGCACCCGGACCCTGGAATTGATGTCGCGATTATGCCGCTGGGGCCGGTTCTCAGTGAGATCGACAGGAAAGGGTGGAAGATTTTTTTTAAATCCATTCCCGTTGATGTTTTTACATCGGACCGAGAAGCCCGTGAGCTTGATGCCATTGAAGAAATCATTTTTGTGGGCTATCCGAACGGTCTTTTTGATGTAAAAAACTATCTGCCCGTGGCACGGAAAGGAACAACAGCCACTCCCTTGATGGTGGACTATAACGGACGTCCGGAATTTATGATCGATGCATCGGTGTTTCTGGGTTCAAGCGGCAGCCCTGTTTTTTTGTCGAGACAGCCCTCGGGCCCCGGCACTTCTGAAAGGCCGTACTTTCTTGGTCTTGTGTCAGGAGCAGCTTTCCGCGCCGAGTCGGGAACCATTGATTTTATGAAGTCGCCGGACCAAAGCGCCGCAGTCTTTAATTACAATCAGCTTTTGAATCTGGGGGTGGTGGTTAAGGCAAGAGCTGTGGCGGAAACTATCACGGACTGGGTGAATCGCAATAAAGTTTCTCTAATCAAGGAAGTGGGACTCTCTTAGGCGTCTTTGTTTAAGGCGTATGAGTAACACCTTTTTTAAATACAGGAATGGGTGAGATGAAAAAGAAGAATGCTTTGAAGATTTTCTCGCTGGGTATGGTTTCTCTTACTGTGGGCATGATGTTCTTTCTCTCTTCCTGCCATTCAAAACCGAAACCGGGTACGCTGTCGTTTCACTACACGCTCACCAATAAGACCGGGGAAATTCTTGACTCTTCCCAGGGAAAAGAACCGCTGACTTTTGTAAAAGGTTCGGGACAGATTATCCCCGGGCTGGAAAAAGAGTTGATCAAGATGACTGCGGGGGAGAAAAAGAGGATTGAAGTGCCCGCAGCGGAGGCCTATGGACCTGTGCAAGAGGACCGCTTTATTAAAGTCAAAAAGGATCAGCTGCCTGCAGAGGATATTAAGGTTGGTGACAAGCTCAGCGCGGGAATGGGGTCCGGGATTCTTTTTACCGTGAAATCCATCGAAGGAGACGAGGTCACTCTGGACGGCAATCATCCTCTCGCAGGTCAAGATCTGACCTTTGATGTCGAGGTTCTTTCGACCACCTGAGTTCCTTCGGGCCGCACCGCGAGCGCGGCGTCTTTTAGAGGCTGTGTTAATCGAGTTCGGGCAGGAGTGTCCGGACGGCGGCGCTCAGAAGAAACAGCGGGGGAGACATTCTGCAAAATGCCCCGGCAACATGATAAAGGGTTGATGGAGTAAAACGGGGTGTGTTGACGATGGCATAAACGGGTTCCCACGCCAGCGGATTGAATTTAGCCTTGAATGTGTC
>CAYRBY010000159.1:0-3819 GCA_964422635.1 uncultured bacterium | reverse complement strand
AGACGGCTTGCACAAAAATGGCCATATCGAAACTGGTGTGCAAGGCGTCGTGGCGTACCCAGGAAGACACAGTCCAAACTATTGAAAGGATAAAAAAAACACTCCAGGTCAGAAGGCGGGGCCGGTTTAGAAGTAGAGCGCCGAGGCGTTCAGTCCAGGTCTCCGGGGCGGGACTATGAGAAAAGCGCAGCGCCGCCCACAAAACAGCCAGGAGTGGGCATAGAGTAACGAACGCACGGTGAATCCACGGTTTCTGCCCGATCAGCTCATGAAGAGGGCCTTGAAACAAAAAACCTGAACCGCTGATGTAAAGAAAGAGGCTGAGGAGAACAAAGCAATCGAAAAGCACAGGCTCGATGCGGTTTTTCTTCTGTGCCGAAGGCTCGCAATCCATCATGAGTTTTTAAGGAAATCAATAAGGGTTTGGGCCACAAGAGCGTGACCCTCGGGTGTCCAATGAAAATCGTCCGGGATGTACCAGTTGTCAGCGGGGCTGCGCTTTAGCGCTTCTTGGAAGACCGGCGTAAGATCGACGCAGCGGACCCCGTTTTTCCGGGCAAGACGCAGCATAGAATCTCGAACGGGCTCAACGGTTCCCGTAACCCACCGGATGGGCGGAACAATCACCAGAACAGGCTCGCTGCCATTCTGTCTTGCGGTTTCAAACATCCGCTTCAGGATTTGGCGTCCTAGAATCCATTCCCGTCCGCTCTCAGGATCTTCAAGACCTGCCATTTTGAGAAGCCGCATGTAAAGTTTTTCGAACAGCTTTACGAGTGCGGAATGGTGGAAAAGTGTAAAGACAATGTTTTCTTCAGGTGTTAAGTCAAAAAACTGGCTTCCGTGATAACTGCGCAGCTGCGGCACAGGGACTTGCCTGAGTTTCAGCCGGCCGGTGCCGTGCAGCGTGAAATAAGGCTTTCCGTAACCCGCATCCGTATAGCTTCGTGTCGCCCGCCAGAAATCTTCGGGATAAACCGCGATGAAGGTTGCAGCCGGTTTATAAGCGTATCCAAAATCTTCCTGCAGAAGAGCCATCTGGTCGATGCCATAACCCGCAACGCCTAAATTGAGAACGTCCAGTGAAGGATCAAGTATTTCCATCTGGGCTGCGAAAGTCTCCTCATCGCGAACTCCAAAACCAAAAGTGAAGCTGTCCCCCACGGCATAGATGCGTTTTTTGCCGGTTGATTCGAGCGGATATTCGCGTTTTCCGCGAAGTCCAAGGGAGTTGGTTGAAAGAGGAATTCCCAGTCCGTTTTTGACCCAGTGCGCGTTTTTGTTTTTTTTGTGAAACCAGCCCAGCTTCGGGTGAAACTCAATCCACTGTTCTTCCGGGACAACCACCCAGCTTTTTGGGGGCTGCGGCAGAGGTTCTGCGGCAGGAGTCAGGATTCTTGCGCCCGCTTCCAACATGACGAGGACAAGTATGAACATAAGACCGTAAAATAAAACTTTTTTTTGCGGAGACAATGCGGAGTTCACGTTGTCTCTCGCTTGCTCTGGTCAGGGATAAGGGTGAATGTGTTCTGAAATTCCTCATCGATTTTCCGCCTGGAAATGACATAAGTGAATTTGAGGATTGTGATCACGATGATTACAGGCCCGTAATAAAGATAAGAGATGATCCGAAGGCCGTCTTTGAAAACGAGCAGCTCCGCTAGGGCGAATGCAGTCAGTACATTCATGAGAACATGGATTTCGCAGCTTTTGTGAAGAAAAGAAAAGAGACGCTTTGCAAGGGGCGCCGGCTCGGAGGCGGACATGCCGGTATTCTTTTGTTCCGCGTTCGTTCTTGGCGTAATAACGGCGGCTTCGCTCTGTTGAAGTTTTTCGACAAAGGCTTTGCTCTTGATATCGTGGAGCAGATTGAAAAAGGTCATAAAGAAGGAAACAAGAACCGCAAGAAAACAGCCCGGGGTGCCGAGCTTTGCAGTCTGACTGAAGGCTAAACCCAATCCCAGAACTGCCGCGGCGTGGATGAGGTGGTGCATGAGAAAATCAAAAAAGCGGCCCGTCAGACAAGAAGTTTTGCGGTAACGCGCGATCTGGCCGTCGACGTGATCGAGGTAATACCAGAGCTGGAGGAGAAAAACAGCGCCAAGAAAACATCCAGTGCCGGGCAAAGCCAGGAATAAGCACCCGAGAAGGCCTGTCAAAAGTGCAAAAAAAGTGACTTGATCAGCTGTGACCGGTGTATGAAGAAGCAGCCACGTACAGGGCAGAGCTGCGTCCCGGAGAAAGGTTCTGACCATCCAGTTCCCCTTTTTCCTGTAGTCGGGCTTTTGACAGATCTTATTCAGTTCAGATAAAGAGTCCATTTTAAGCTCCCTGTAGTGAGCCTTGTCCCGATGGGCTTCGGGTCGCGGGCGCTGCGTTTGAAGCTATGAGATCTTTGTTTGTTTCCAGATAGACAATGCCCACAGTGACCGGAATCCAGACAAAAAATTGAAGGAAGTAGGATTCCATCAGCATGCTGAGAAACCAGGTCACAAGGGCGCACAAAGCAACGATGGCCAGTGTATCCTCCCGGTTTGAACTCGGACTCAGGGAAGCCCGCCTCAGACTGACCGCTAGACGGCCTGCAAAAAAAAGAAAAAAAATGAATCCGCAAAGACCTGTGGCGCCGAGTATGAGGAAAACGAGTCCATGAAAATCCACCACCTGTGGAACAAACCCGATTCCTGTAAACGGGTGCTCCATCAGGATCTGTTTGAGTGTATGAAGATCTCTAAGCCGGAAGATTCCTAAAAAGCCAAAATTCTGCTGGTCCTGCAGGGTGTACTGCCAATACGCCGGGTCGAAAATCTGGGGCATTTTTACGATGCGTGACTTGATGGATTCATTGAACAGGCAGAGCGCCACCGTGATGCCCGTAAGAATAAATGCCAAGAAAGGAATCACCCGAAGTCCCTTGGTGCAGACGCAGCTTTTTTGTGCCTGCCAAAGCCAGAATGGCACCACGGCAATAAAACTGATCCATGCCGTTCTGGAACAGGTTGCCACAAGGGCTGAGAAAATGAAGGTGACAACAGTCATAGAGATTGCCTGCGAAAAACGGCGCTGTGGAAATCCGAAGAAGTATAGAGCGAACCACAAGGAAAGGGCTGTCAGCATACCAAGATGGTTGTTGTGAATGATCTCGGTCTTCCATAAAGGAAGTGAAGAAAACTCCGGGAGGGCACTTGCCGCGAGCTGGAGCAGGACACCGAAAAGAAAAAATCTTAAGGCGTCGCTTAACAGACGGAGGCGGAGCTGCGGTTCATAACTGAGAAAAATGGCTGAAATCGAGGTCATCATGAGAATAACAAGAAGCAGGTTGGAAGGGATCATGAGGGCCTTTTTGTCCGCACTGAAAGCGAAAAAGTTCCAAAATCCGATCGCAATCACCCCTGCGGAGGGCAGGAAATGCAGAAGCACCCGGCCGACTTGTCTTAAGTCTCCGGCCCAGTCCCCTTTCATGATCCGGACAAGCATCAGGATCGCAAAAGCCAGATGAAAGTGTTTGACGGTGAACCAGTCGTTTGTGAGAAATGCTGCGGGGTTAAAAAAAGAAGTGTGAAAAAAAACAGCAAACAGGGCATATCGGATATTCAGTACGAAAAGAATGGATTGGATGATCCACCCCATACGGGCAAAAGCCAGATACGACCCCTGAAAATGAACGATCAGAAGCGTCATAATAAAAAAGATATCGAGGAGTTTGCTGTGCCGGGATCTTTCCAGCCGTGTCGTGAAGGAAAGCGAGCCCATCATGGCGCGGCCTTAGTCTGGAGAACCTGCTGATAGGCTTCCAGGTTCCGTTTCGCAGCCTGCGGC
>CAYRBY010000158.1:0-3914 GCA_964422635.1 uncultured bacterium | reverse complement strand
TCCTCAGGAACGTTAGACTTTAAGAGGGCTTGATTCCCGCCCTCCACAGCCAAAGCTGACGGAACCATGGCTTCATAAGAATGCCAGCCGGCCGTCATCGCAAATAAAGCTATTGGAAAAAGCCTCATAAGTTTTTGAAATTGATTTCTCATGGCCGCCTCCTCAATCATCAGACGGTACTCCCCATTTCCTAACTTAATGCTAACAGTGCCTGGGCTGTGCGGCTAATTAAAACAGGCTCCGGAAACATTAAAAAAACATTAAAATTGATACGCGGTACGATAAGGATCTCCTGGAGGGTTTGACGGCGGCAGGTCTTCTCTCCGGGCAAAATCATTCTCGCATTGCGGTTAAAAACAGCTAAAATGAATTTATGACAACCTCTGATGATTCCTCCGCTGCTTTTTTTGCCGCTCTTACTTTATACCGCGAAGGACGAACGGCAGAAGCTATCGGTAAATTGACGCCACTGACAGAATTAAAGCCTCCTCATGAAGATGCTTATGAGGCCCTTTCTGTGATTCTCTACAATGAAAAGCGCTATGACGAATCCATTGCGGTCCTTAAGCGCTGGGTCGCGGCAAACCCCAATACGATCATGGCTCATACAAACCTCTCCCGATGTTATGTTGCCAAGGGCATGATCCTGGAAGCTGAGCATGAGCAGGCCGAAGCCCGCAAGTTGACCTGGAAGGCAGAACTGAAAGAAAAAAAGCAGGCCATGCCCAAAGTCGATTTCGAAGAAAAGATTGCCCGCTACAAGCAGATTATTGAACTTGATCCGGCCGATGTTCTGGGGTACTTCAGCCTGGCTACTGTTTATGCGGACGCTGGAAAAAAACGGGAAGCGCTGGATACTTTTGAGAAGGCAGTCGCGGTAAACCCCCGGCACACGTCTTCGTATTTAGGGCTGGGACAGGCGCTGGAAGCTTTGGGCGATCTGGAAAAAGCGGCAGGCGTTTATGCAAAAGGAATCAAAGTCGGTGAAGCCCAGGGCGACATGATGCCGCAGAAAAAAATGGAATCCCTGCTTCGATCGGTGGAAGCCAAAAAAGCTCTTAAGCTGAAGCCGCCAGGCGGAGAAGGCCTTTAAAGGCTTCTGTGACCGCCGCGATGGTTTTCTGAAGCAGTGTCAGGCCATCCTTGTCAATTTTCCATTCCCGCTGATTCATGCCCTGAGCGGTACTTTCTTTCAATTTAACGGCTTGAACTTCACTCTTGTCTGAAGCATTTAAACGCTGGGCCAGGGTCGCCGCCGCAAAACGCTCTGTATTGCGCAAATCATTTTCAAGTCTTTCGCTTTCGATCAGCGTCGCACTCATCCCATCGATAATATTTCCAAGCGTAAAGCGCTGGGAGGTGTCATCCGTGGCAAGAATCGCGAAGGCATTGTCTGCAGAACGGTAATCAACAGTATTTTTCTCGGCAAGACCGGGCTTGATCCGTTTATTAAAAAACCCTTCAATCACACGCCGGACTGAGGCCGGATTCGCAGCTGAAGCTTCCAGAGTAAAGCGTTTATCCGGAGACGGTACTCCCTGGCGGATCAGCGAATCAAGAATCCCTTTTTCAATATTTCGAAGAGCGTTTCGGAATTCTGTTGGATCAGCGCCTTCCGGAACCGCAACGGCAAAGTACAAATTAAGTTTAGGGTTCAAAGCCAGCTGAGCCTCAATCCCAATGACTTCCTCTTCGGTGGGGAGACCGGTTCTTACCGTTACCAAGGTCCCCGGCAAATCAGATGAAAAAGTGCCAGCCTGAGCTTTCACAGCATCCATTCCTTTATCCGCGGCAGAGCGATTGTCGCGGGACAACGAATGGACCCAGCCAAAATAACCGACAAGGTCTTCTCCTCCCGCATCCAGAGGCGCAAAGCCAAAAGCCACGAGCGCTGTCGCTCTTTCGGCCAGCTGCTGGCGGGCACGTTCATTGGCTCCGGCCGTATCAAATTCAGCTCGAAGATTCAGTGAACTGAAAAGATCAAAATAACGCTTTAAGTCACCGGGCTTTTCAAGAGCGCTCTGAACATCCGGATTAATCATGATCAGATTGCGAAGAGCCGCAACCCGTGCCTGCTGGCGCAAGACCTCGTCAGAAACAACAGGCTGAACCGCCTGTAAAGCTTCGGCTTCGAGATTCGAAGGCAGTTCCAGTTCGCCTGCACCAGCTTGATCAATCAACGGAGTGAATTTAAAATCTGGAAGCTGAACCCCCTGGCTTTCCGGGCTTTCCGAAACCCAATCCGAGACCGTTCCAAAAACACGAACCTTTTCACCTGCCGCATTTTCAACTTCGGTGGTCCGAACAACCCGGTATTGCCCCTCCGCATTCCGGACAAACTGTCCGGCTGCGAAAAGATAAGCATAATCATTCGACGGAACAAGGAGCAAAGCCGATTGACGCAGCCTTGCTGCCGGCGATTCATTAAAATTCTGAGCAAACGACACCTGGGAATAATACTCGCCTGCAGTGGTGCCGCGGGGAACCCAATCCGTCATATTTTTCTTGATGGCAGCTTCAAGCGGCCACTCGATGGCGCGCAGAAAATCCTGAATGCCCAGGGATTGCAATTCCTGAAAGGACGCCATCAAGGAAGGCGCTTCAATGGTCGCTGCCTTAAACATGGAGGGGTGTGAATCCAGCATGGTTTTCAAATAATTATCGCGGTTGATTTCTCCGCCGACCTTCGGCATTAAAACACCGTAATTGACCTCTTCCTTGCGGAAGCGCTCAAAAACGCCGTCCGTGTGAAAACCTCCGGTCAAAAGCGTAGACTTATCCTCCTTCTGCTTCAGCATCCCCTGTTTGATCCGGTAGTAAAAGACGAGGTCGCGCTGACGGGCCAGCCTGTAGAACTTAACTCCCGCCTGAAAGGCCTTGAGCGCGTTCTCCGAAATCCTGAGCGGCGTCTGCACTTCTTCCTGCTTTTGAATGCGTTTCTCAAAAGCCTCAAGTTCCAGAACAGGCTGGCGGTCCAAGAATCGGTCCCACTCGTCCCGTCCAAGTTCAAGGCTTAAAAACTTCCTAAGGATTTCCTGATCACGAAAAAGGGTCAGAAGTTTTTTGTCTTTCTCCGCAAGAGCCAGACGATCCAGAATTTTTTCAAACAAGCGCTCAATTTCATCAAAAAGCGGTTTGGAGTCGACTTCGGACTTCAGAATAAAGTAGCCCGCATACAGCGCAAAGTCAGGATAATCCGCCAGCTTGAATCCTTTGGGGGAGGCCTCCTCCAATAAGCGTTCGATCAAATGCCGGGGAAGGTTTTCAAGGCGCTCATCCTGCGGCTCAAGACGGTTCATCGTGATTTTACGTTCTTCAAGGTCCTGGATGGCCTTAACAACCTCTGCGGAAACTTCAAGCTGCTGAAGCGCCTTCACGACGTCAGCCTTTTGTTTGCGTCCGGCATCCAGATCAAGATCCTTTTCCATGGACTGGAGAATCAGAAGACGGGAAAGCTGCGGCCATTCTGCCTGCGCGTAAATGCTTTCAAGATCAAGATCGAGAATTTTCCGTGCATCTCCCGAAAGACGTTCTATGTAAGGCATAAAATCGCGCTGGCCGGCTTCAAACTTTTTCCACTCTTGCACAAGCCTTCGCAGTTCGGGTGAGAACACTTTGGCTGCGACCTGATTCAAACGCTGATCCGTTTTCTCAAGAAACGCATTGGTGTCCTCTTTATAACTGTAAACTTCGCGAAAGGTTTCATAGTTGGCCCGGTAAAGGTCTGGCTGCTCAATACCGGAAGCCTGTATTCCTTGAGGCGCATCCACAAGAAAAAGCTCGGCCCCGGTCAGTTTCCCTTCACGCGCCAGAGAGTCCGCAACTTGCCTGTTGTGATCCGCATCAGCAAAAAGCTTCAGATAATCGGGGTTCAACCGCCCCACGGCACCCTCCACAAAAAACAAACGAAAACC
>CAYRBY010000157.1:0-3984 GCA_964422635.1 uncultured bacterium | reverse complement strand
ACCGCCTGGAGAATGATCTTCCCGAGGGCGCTGTTTTTGTAAGTCCGGGATTTTACCTTGAAGCAGAATACGGCCGCATGCTTTTGAGAAGAATTAACCGCGAAGCCTACTTTGCTGAAACTTCTCTCGATTACCGCGAAACTCTCCTGCCTCCTGGAAGATCTCTTGAACACACACGCACAGCAGTGGTGCTGACAAAACGCAGTGAGCTTCGGACCCATTTGCAATTCAACGATCCTCACTGGCAGACACTAGTCACAGCCGTCTCAAAGCTTGAAGCATTTATCATGACTCTCAACAGCGATCTCGATAAAATCGCGGCCATTATTAGAGGTGAGGATGAGGCTTCAGACAGTGCCAGCTTGAATGAAATTGGCGCAATGGAGCTGATGATATGGGATGAACGTTCTCGATCTCTTTCTCTAGAACGCACCATTCGAAATCTCAGGGCATTTCTTAAAGCAGCCCCCTTAGTCGAAACGCCGGCTCAAGCCAGGAGAATGGTGCGGATACTCAGCGACCGGAATATCTTGTCGAATCTAACGCCTCTCGATTTCTGGTCGCCTTATTACCCGGAAATCAGTCCTCTCTTAAAGCAGTTTAACAGCAGCCGGCAAGAAATTTTTTCGGGTGAGGATGAGGTAAATGATGTTATTTTGCCGCTTATCTTTCCGATCGAATTTTTACTCGAAGGAGTTCATGATCTGGCGCGCGGATACCCGCCCCGCTCTGAAAATCTTGATGTCCTGGAGAATTGGATTAACACCTTGGAGCGCGAAGATTCCCCGCACAATCCGTCATACAGTTTTGCCCGCACATTAATCCATTTTTTTAAATCTGTTTCTCAAGAAAACGTTGACGTTGAGGAAATTAATCGTCTCTATGGCGAGCTTCTCCGCTTTGAACCGGAAGCCGGCAAAAGACGCTGGGTACAGGAAATCGCTCCTGTCTTGAAGAAGGTTCTGGAAGACAAAAATCTCTTCGCCCCAAGTTATCAGTCTAATCCCATTAAAGAACTCGATCGAACTGTGGATGAAATCCTGGGCTTACCTTCCAGGCTTTCTCGTAATGAAGATATAACCAGCCTCATCCCGGCACTCAGAACGAAGCTTTCCGATCTTGAACGGGCTGTCGTTGAACCCAGTAACAGTGCGAAAGCGGCACATGCCCTGCTGGATTTTTCCGAAGCGCTCAGCGCATCACCGGCAAAAGCAGAATCCGCGCGGGGCGCACTGAACCGATTGAAAGAGAATCCGCAATTCGGACAAAGCAATCCGTATATGCAGGAGGTCCTCATCCCTAAGATGGAACAGCTGCTGTCAAAACGCTCCGAGCTCCGGTCAGAACCGGGCGCCCCTCAGCAAAGGCTTTTCGACCCCTTGCCGTCCATGGATTTAACTCCGGAAGAAAAAGAAATGATCCGTCAAACACAGCGGACAGGCTTGTTCCGGGCCGGTCCTCATGATGAAACAAAACCTCTCTGGCTCTTCGGTGAACAGGATGTCATGAACCCCTTTATTGCCGGACAAATGGACGGCTCAGAGATCCCGTCCATCTCTCCTGAACTCTATCAGGGTAAAAAAGTATTGGTCGCGCCCGGCTATGGGAATCTTCCCTTTTTACTGCGCGCTTTTGGGGCGCGTGAAGTCACGGCCATGGATCTGGATCCTGCTACGATTGCCTGGCAAAAGTTGAAATGGAAATCAGGCACAGAAGACCTGCAAAACTGGCTGTTTGTGACCGAGACCTCGCGTCCCATGGTCCGCGGCTATCACCAGAGCAGCTGGGTCTCCCATCTCAATGATCCTCCCGCGGACGATGCCATGGATCACCTCACATTTCAAACCGGGGACATTCTTAATCCTATTCCCCTCTCCGGTGAAAAATATGACCTTGTGGTGATTCCTTATCTATTTGGGTTTGCACACGGGCTGGTCACTGAAGACCAGTGGGACAAGGTGCTTGAGAATCTTGGTAAAGTCCTCACTCCAGAAGGGCGGATTATTCTAGTCCCCGGCAAAATGGATCTTTCAAAGTTCAGGGAAAGCGATGAAAAAAACCAGACAGAAAATTATCAGATCTGGCTGAATGATCTTGAACGCAAAGGCTGGAAAGCGAGCCACAGCAAACGCTATGGGTTTCATAACATTCTTGGCTACGAACCCGTTTCTGCAGGGTTTACCATCCTGACTCCGCGTTCCGAATTGAGAGGCGTACCGTCAGCCGGAGAAATTGATTCTTTTTTTCAAAAAGTCAGGGACGTCTTTGCTCACCTGCCTGGGGACTTCAAGCACCGCAATGAACTGGGTTATGAATTCAAAACACAGCAGGAAGTTTCAGAACACCTTGGAGGACTTGGAAACGAGGTGAGTGCCGCGGTTTCGGAAATTTACCAGCGCCGCGGGTTCATGATGGGCTCTGAAAGCATCGAACCTCAAGATAACGGAAAACCTGTGCATTCCAGAACTTTTTGGATTGATCCATCCAACCCAAACTTTCGTTTTGGCGCACTGCTTGAAATCATCAAACGGGGCACTGAAGCAGTCGAGGGTGTTTATGACCAGCGCGACACGGAAGCTGCGATTGATCTCATCCGCCGTGAATTCGGGGGTGTTTCCCGGAAGCCCCAAGCGCCCACCCTGGGACTTGCCAGCTTGGCTTCGTGGCGCTCACTTCTGGATGATGTCTCGGTAATGGATCAGCGTCTTATGACCCGTTCCGAGCTGCGCACCCACGAGGATTTCACGCACTCAGAAACAGAATACGCACGGCTGATAACCGAGATTGAAAAATCCTCTCGTGAAATCCCCGTGTTCTCGGAAGCTCAGGACTTCAAAGCAAAATTGGAAAAAGAAGCTCCCCCGGAAAATACCCTGCTCAGAGAAGCGGTTTCCCTTTATGTGAAAGCCGTCTCCGAACACAATGGCGGCGATTATCAAGACAAAAGCCCCCGGGCTCTTTACGAAATGGATAAACGAAGCTGGTATGACCTTTTAAACAACACCATGTCTCCGGTCTCAATGTCACTCCTCATGAGTCATCAGGCGGCGGCAGGACCTTCAGACCTTCAGGAAATTTTCGAGATCTTTGGCAAAAACGCAAAAACCATGATCGCGCTGGGTTACCTGAAAAACCAGATCGAAATAAAAGGACGCGCAGAGGAAGTTGAAAAAATCTTCGAGGAATTCAGACCCAAAGCGGCGCCTCCTCTGGATCCTCTGGAAAAAGAAATCCCCACTCCGTTCGGAGGGCTTTACACACTTCGAAGAATTGTCCAGCAGCTTGAGGTCAAGCAAGGGCTTTGGCAGTTTGGGCCTTTGCTTTATGAAGAACTCGGCGGCGAAGACAGAAAAACGGTAGACGCAGCACTAACACCTGAAACACGTGCACGCCTCGCCATTTTTCGATTCATTGATCCTGCATGGGATGAAATCAAAACTTCAATCGACCCGGATGCCGGGATGGAAAAATGGTACGACCGCAAGAACGCCAGAGCACTCGAGGCCTTGCGTTCAGATATCTTTTCTTTCGGCTCACGCTACGAGGCCATTGGAATTCCAGGTTTCCATGATTTTCTTCAAATTATTTTGGAAGGGAAAGTACGTTCTTCTTTTCGTGGATCCTTGACTGACCACGTTCAATTCCACACCGACACGGCGGGATCTCACGGTTCCTTTTATGTGATCTTTAAAAATGCCCTTCAAAGCCCTGACAACCGGAACAACCACGTCTGGTACCTGGTCCCCGAGATATCTGACAAAGAGACCCTCTCGGCCCTTGCGGACAAGGCTGCCCAAGCGGGACTCATAGCCCTCGAAGCCGCAAAAGACATTCAAAGCAAAATCGTCACTTATCAAGGCTTCGTGGATCTCCACCGCTCGGAGCTTCGTTCAGACACCCGGGTTGAAATGGACTTTGATGAACCATTAGAAATTCCCGGCCTGGCGGAACTCATTGCAAAGGCCCCCACCATCCAGGAACTGG
>CAYRBY010000156.1:0-4060 GCA_964422635.1 uncultured bacterium | reverse complement strand
TTTCTTAAATTCTCTCTAGTTTCTTGTAGATAACATCTTCGTAAGGCCGAACAGATTCAACGTGCTGCCGGTAGAGAACCTGCCTCGATAAGTCATCGCCCGCCAATCCCAAGTATGCTTGTGAGGCTGTTAAGAAATCCTCAGTTTTACCCTCCGCATAGAATCGATAGCTTGTATAAGGCCACTGTTCAGGCCGCTGAACCATTTTTGCTTGTACGGGGTTTCGTTCGATATAACGGCCGCACTCCAATAAGTAGCCATCGTCCTCAATAGGGTAACTCCGAAAACGCCCTTGGGTCAGATGTCCGAAGAAGGTATAGGTCTTACGGTAATAGTGATGGTAACTTCGCTGTATGCCATGCATGAAGCGGCATAAGATTTTGATGTTCTCGCATCCGACAAGCAAATGAACATGATTACTCATCAGACAATAATGATGCAGCTTCACGCCATCGCGAGGTAAATACAATTTCACAATCTCAGCAAATTTCTCGAAGTCTGCGTTATCGCGAAACAAAACCTGCCGGTTATTGCCCCGAATAATAACGTGATGACATCCACTGCCAGACTCTTTTCGAGCGCCTCTAGGCATAAAAAAACCCTCCTGAAATAGATTTCAGAAGGGAGAACCGGTCCAACTACCGCTTTTCTGCGTCATCCGCAACCCTAAAAAATTAGCCGTACACGTATTCAACACCCGCGGAATTTATCTGTCAATTGTTCTTACGTGTCCCTTTGGTAAACGGTACCTTTCTACGGAAACTAGAGGGATACCTCATTGTGAGTCAAAAGGGCACAGATGAGGGTGAAGGATTAAATATATTTTTATGTGGGTTTTGTGGGTTTTTGGAGGCTGGAGGAGTCTGGGAGCCTTATTTTTGAAGGGATTCGAGTTATTTAACCCCTTAAAAAATGTATAGGATTAAAATGTATTATAGTTTTGTAGGAATTTGCCGAAACCAGATTCGGGTGGTTATACTAGTTTTGTAGTCGCGATGAAATTCTAATGGAGGTGTTAGCGATGTTGAATAAAATCAGAAAGAATGAAAAAGGTTTTACACTCGTTGAAATCATGATTGTGGTTGCGATTATTGGATTACTTGCCGCGATTGCAATTCCTAACCTGCTGCGTGCCAGAATGAATGCCAATGAAGGTGCTATGAAAACAGACCTTCGTGCGTTCAGCTCTGCGAATGAAAGCTTTCGCGCAGCGCAGAACCCCCCGCAGTATGCGGCGAACGTTGCAGCCCTGACCGGCGCAACGCCCCCGTACATTGATGCTTCATGGGGTGCTGCAGGCGGTAAGCATGGATTCACGCTTGCGTATGCTGGCGGTGGTGCCGGTAACGCAAACACGTTTTCTATGCTTTCAACTCCGACTGTTGCGAACCAAACGGCTACCAACACATATTGCGTGGACCAGACGGGTGTTATCGTCGGTTCTGTGAACGGTGCTGGTGCTCCTGCTGGTGCTGCGACAGGTTGTACGGGTGGTACTGCAATCGCTGGTTAATTCACGTTGTTCTTTCAACCCACTCCGCAGCAATGCGGGGTGGGTTTTTTTTTGAATCCCGCAGGCTAAGTCTTCTCTAATGATCAGCCGATAAATAAAGCCTATGAAAATGGCATTCCCTTCTTTTGACCTTCAGAAAATCAAGGCGATGATTCCGGAGAAATTCCTTCCGGCATCTCTTTTGTCAGGCCTCACTAAAAAGGCGGAGGTTAAGCCTGCGGGTCCGGTGCGCGTTCTGGCATGTGACTATGGCGCTTCCAAAATCATTCTTCTTGAAGCCGTCAAAGACGCCGGAAAAATTACACTGGAGCGTTTTGACCTCATGCCCCGTTCAGAAGAACCGGGTAAAGCTGCCGCGCAGATTAAGGAAGCGGTCCAGAAAGGCTATGGCTCTACGCGGGTTCGAGTTTCAGTGAAAGGACAGAGCGTTATTGTCAGGTTTGTTCAGTTTCCCAAAATGAAAATGGAAGAACTGCGCAGCGCTATCACCTATGAAGCGGAAAACTACATCCCTTTTAAACTTGATGAAGTGATCCTGGATTTTTATGTCCTGGAAGAGTCTGTGCCTGGGGCCAATGGCGGGGGAGACATGATGAATGTTCTTCTTATTGCCGTGAAGAAAGAAGAGATCTACCCGCTGATTAAGGATTTTCAGGATGCAGAGCTTCAAGTGGAGCTGATCGATATTGATACTCTTGCCGCTATCAACGCCTTGGAGTTTCTTTATCCGGATGAGTTTAAAACCTCGGTCGCTTTAATGGATCTTGGCAAAGAAGTCTCGAGCCTGAGTGTCATTCGGGACGGGAAACCGCGCTTCATCCGGGACATTTCTTTCGGAGGTATTGATATTCAGAAGCGTCTCCGCCGCAAATTGGGGCTCAGTCTTGCAGACGCAGAAAAAATCATCGGTCATCTGGATGAAATTTCGCCCGAGGCCCTTCAGGTTTTAAAAGAGGGATATGAGACCTTGTGTACGGATCTTAAGGTAACGCTTGATTACTATCAGGGGCAGACACCTGACGGGAAGCCGGTTGAAAAGTTTTTTCTGGCTGGGGGCTCGGGTAATCATCAATTGATGGTCGAGACTTTTAATGCTCACCTTGGAGTTCCTGTTCAGGCTATTGAGGTGCTATCGAGGGTGGAGCTAGCGCCTTCTATTGACAAGGCTCTTCTGGAGAAGAATCAGCGCCTTCTGGCTGTTGCGCTGGGATTGTGTCTGAGGCATCCGTGATTGAAATTAATCTGCTTCCCGAAGAATTCCGGATTAAAGAGAGCATTCCTCAAAAAGAGGTTCCGGTTCTCAAAATCGCCATCGGAGGCGTGGTCTTTTTTGTTCTGCTCAGCATCTTGTTCTATTTCGATTATCTAGGAGCCAAGAGCAAACTCAAAAAATCAGACGAGCAGTGGAAGGTGGTGCAGCCGCAGTCTAAAATCCTCAACGATCTTCAGGCTGAAGTTGAAAACACTTTAAAAACCGAGCGTGATTTTTTGCAGCGTTTTGTGGCGGCGGACCTTCCGCTTACCAGCGTTCTTCAATGGCTTTCTGATGCTCTCCCTGAAAAGGCGTGGCTGACAGGGGTGCGTCTTGAAAACAGTGCTGAAAAGCACAGTCTCGTCGTTCGCGGGCTCTGCCTGCCTTCCAAGGAACAATCGAGCATTGAATTTATCGAAGGCTATCTGCACACACTCAAAGAAAAGATGCCTGAAGCCAAACTTTCACTGACCACAGCCCGTCAGATTCAGGATCAGGTGGAAGTGACTCAATTCACGGCGATTTTTGACTGGATTGCCGCGGGAGGGAAGAAATGAAACCCCTTCAGCAAATGACCACAGCCGATCTGGTGGAGCTGGCGCAAAAAATCGACAAAAAAACATGGGTGAAAATCGGGATAGCGTCGGCTGTTACGCTGCTCTTTATTGTTTTCATCGTATGGCCGGCCTGGTTTGAAGGCGCCAAGGTGAAAGGTCAGATCGCCTCGATTGAAAGCCAAATTATCCGGCTTCAGACCTTGAAGCGGAATGAAAAAATGTGGCTTCAGAATAAAGCGGAATATTCTAAATATATCCAGGAAGTAAAGGCCCGGCTTTTTTCTCCCGGGGAAGCCTCGCTCCTCCTCGGTAAAATCGCAAAGCTCGCGGATGAAAGCAAGGTTTCAATTATCTCTTCAACGCCCCGTGACACGAAAGTAGAGTTCCCCAAGCCTTACGACACAAGTTTTAAGGCGGATCTTTATGACTTCACGGTCGAGGGCGGTTATCACGAAATGGCCCAGTTTATAAGCCGCATAGAAAACTATCCGCAAATCCTTCGGGTGGAGCTCTTTCAGTTGAGTCCCAGTGAAAAGAATCCCGCGAAACATCTTGCTGAAATCACTTTGTCCGCGGTTTCCAAAAAAGAAGGCTCAAAATGAAGATTTTTCTTCAAAAAAAACTTCACAAGCCGATCTCTAAAGGGAGCCGCAAATCCTTAGCCGTTATCAAGACACTGCCTATTCTAGTGATTTTGATCAATGCTACTTTTGGGCTAGCATTTGCTGAAAAGATTCA
>CAYRBY010000155.1:2664-4167 GCA_964422635.1 uncultured bacterium | reverse complement strand
GGGCCTGGATTACCAGGAATTGAAGGTGGATCAGTCGGAGCAGGTGCTGGTTTATCAGGGCCCGAAGCTGGATTATTCGGTCCAGGCACAGGTTCGCAAGAGCCGTTAACGACAATAGAACCCGCCGGACATTGAGGTCCACTGGGTGATCCGCATCCCGGCGCATCAGGGTTCATTTTGCAATATTGAGCTAACTTCCAATCTTCATAATCTGGGCATCCAGGTGAATAAGGGGCTATGCCGCATTCTTCGGCGGGTGAGGTGCTCCCCGGTGTCCCCCCTTGAGTTGGGTCTGTGTTGGAACTACACGCGGGATCCTCAGGATGAAGCCAGCAAAAACGTTCTTCGCTGAGTCCCTCAAAATTATTGCTGCTTTGCGAACACCCGTTGGCTCCCGGATACTGATTGCAGGTGCCAGGGGTTGGACGGTAATAAATGCTGACCCTTGGGTCTTCTGTCATTTCTCCATTGGGTCCATAAAAATTTCCAATGATAATTTCATAATTGTTTTCCAGCAGGCTTAGGTTCGCGGGATCAATGACTTCAAAAGAATAATGAGCTTCAGCCATGCGCAGCTGAACGAATGTTTCGGCCTCAAGCATCTCCCAGTCCAGCTGAGACGTGTCTGAAGCTTCGGCCTTCATGCTTTCAACTGATACTAAATATTCCCCAGAGTTTTCTGCCTCAGGTTTTGGTGTGTCGATGACCGCTAGGGTTTCCTCAGCTTCGTTTTGTGGAACGGAGTCGTCTGGTGCAGGAGTATCCTCAGTAGTTTCGACACTTGTATTTAAAGGTGTGTCATCCGCCATCCAGGCCAGGCTGCCGCCTGGCGTTTCAGAGCTCTCGCCTGTATTGGGTTCTCCCTCTTGAGTGTCTGCAGCAATGAATCTTTGCGGTTGTTCCTGATCTGCGGCAACCGGATCAAAGGCGAAAAGATTATCGCGGTAACTTACTTGCAGAAGAAAAAAAGGCAATAAAACGCATGAGGCGATCACTCGTTTTGCTCTTGTCGACTGAAACATGAATCCTGGAGCCAAGAGAGAGTCTTTCATGTAATAAACCTAAACCCTTTTTTAAATAGTTTAATTAGTAATTTGATTTTACATCGGAGTGATCTTAAAAAACAAGCCGTGATAAAAACTGCTATAAAAAGCTAGTTTTATGTGTGGGTTTTAATCGCTGGTCAAAAGAGGTAGATGCAGTGGTAAATGGCGGTGACCCGAAACAAGGACAGGATTGAGTGTCGGAAAAACAGCGATCTGGGACTCACTCGAAAGAAAAAAGTTTTGTGGTGTGCGGAAGATCAACTCTCTCACCCTCTATGCAAAGGCAAGACAATCTTTAGTTTCTGGTAAGCGGTGAGATAACCTTGGGGGGGGCGCAGATTGGAACCTTGCCGAGGCAACGGCTTTGCCATTGCCTCGGTGGGGTGCGGCAGAGATGTTATTTTTCCATCAGGCTGCGAAGCATCCAGGCCGTCTTTTCATGAATCTGCATACGCTG
>CAYRBY010000155.1:0-2564 GCA_964422635.1 uncultured bacterium | reverse complement strand
ATGTACTGAATGAGATCCACAACCTTGTTGGAATAGCCCCATTCGTTGTCATACCAGGACACAACCTTGACGAAATGATCGTTCAGGGAAATGCCGGCATCCGCATCGAAAATCGACGTGCGTGAATCGCCAAGAAAATCGTTGGAAACCACAGCATCTTCGGTGTAACCGAGAATGCCCTTCAGTTCGCCTTCAGAAGCCTCTTTCATGGCTTTTTTGATGTCTTCGTACTTGGCCGGCTTTTCAAGGCGGCAAGTGAGGTCGACCACAGAAACGTCCGGCGTAGGAACGCGGAACGCCATACCTGTCAGTTTTCCATTCAGCGAAGGAATGACCTTGCCGACAGCTTTCGCTGCGCCCGTGGAAGACGGGATAATGTTCTGAGCTGCACCGCGTCCGCCGCGCCAATCCTTCACTGAGGGACCGTCAACGGTTTTCTGGGTGGCTGTGGTTGCATGCACTGTCGTCATCAAGCCTTCGATGATGCCGAACTTGTCATTGAGAACCTTGGCAATAGGAGCCAGGCAGTTCGTGGTGCAGGAGGCATTGGAGACAATTTTCATGTCGGGCTTATAAGACTTGTTGTTCACGCCCATCACAAACATGGGTGTATCATCTTTAACAGGAGCTGTGATGACCACGCGCTTGGCGCCGGCATCAAGATGGCCCTGGGCCACATCTTTGCTGAGGAAGAATCCCGTGGATTCGACGATGTAATCTGCGCCGATTTCGCCCCACTTCAAATTGGCGGGAACTTTTTCAGCGGTCACGCGGATCTTCTGGCCATTGACCACAAGCTGTCCGCCTTCAACCTTCACATCGCCCTGAAATCTACCATGCGTGGAATCGTATTTGAGCATGTATGCGAGATAATCCACATCCACAAGATCATTGATTCCAACAATCTGAACATCTTTGCGTCCAATCGCGGCTCTGAAAACAAGACGCCCGATACGGCCGAATCCATTGATACCAATTTTTACAACGCCCATGATCATTCTCCTTATGGTGCTTGGGGTGATTTCACTTTCGCCCGGGTGTTCGGGAAAGTGATACAAACCTGGTCAATCCGGGTTTATGAGGGGTAAACAAATGATTCCGGAAGAAATCCAGTAACTTTCCGATCCAGAGGACCAGAAGTGAAAATTATAGAGACTTTGCCGGGGGTGTCAAGACTTCGTTGTACACCCCGGCGATCTCGGCGCCCATCCGGTCAATGGTGAAATGTTCTTCGACGGCGCGGCGGGCATTGGCTCCAATCTTTCGACGTAACACGGGGTCTGCCAGCAGGTTGCGGATCGCTTCCGCAAGAAGGTCGACCCTTTTGGGTTCCACGAGAAATCCGGTCTCGCCGTTTTGAATGAGCGAGTTTAGCGCCCAGATATTGCTGACGATAACGGGTTTGCTGCAGGTCATGGCTTCCACAATGCTGAGGCCGAATCCCTCTCTCCAGGTGGCCGGGAAAGCGAAAATGTCCATTGCCGCCAATGGCTTTGAAACATCGGAGACGTTCCCTGTGAAAACAACGCGCGACTGAATACCTAATTCAGCACTCAGGGCTTTGAGTTTGTCCATTTCTCTGCCGTCCCCCACAATAAGAATCCGAAGATCCGGAAACTCACCCAAAAGTTCGGCACCGGCACGAACAAGATACTCATGTCCCTTGTCTTCCACGAGGCGCGCCACGATACCAACGACCCGGTCTTCCGGGAGAAACCCAAAACCTTTTTTGACAGCTTCCTGGGAATGCTGCCGGTACTGTTCGTCCAAGAGGTGGATGTCGACAGCGTTATGCACCACACGGACACGCGAAGGCGGAATGTGAAAATCTTCAACAAGATGCTTCCCTACCGGTTCGCTGATGGCAATCCCCCGGTCTCCCCAGGCTGGAAGAAGGCGGCGGCCGAGCCTTACTTTGTAAAATCCATGGCAGGTTGTCACCACAGGCGTTCCCGATAGCTTACCCGCCCAGAAAGCCAGCACCTGCGTGACGCGGGTGTGGGCGTGCAGGACATCGATTTTCTCTTGGCGGATGAGCCGCAAAAGGCGGAACAATGCAGGGACAAGCTTAGGATGGATTTCACTCTTGGTTTTGATGTCCTGGGTAAAAAGCTGAACGTTTTTTTCTTCGAACATGGGAGCGTATTCACCGCCGCTGGAAAAGACAGCGGATTCATAGCCCTGCTGGCGGAGCGTTTCGACGAGCCGCAGGATGTAAACGGTGATGCCGCCGGAGTTGAGATGTGTTGTCATATGTAGAACTTTTTTCATATGGTGCCTTCTGACAGCTGTGTGCCGGGCTTTAACCTGCGTCCGTTGACGAAATCAGCACCCTTCATCGGGCCTTTCCCCGCGGGCTGAACTTTTAGAATGCGGACAGACCCTTTGGCGGCAGCTACCGAGATGCTTCCGTCCAAATGAATCGCCAGAAGGGTTCCGGGAGCCGCGGAGGCTGTGTCTTTTTCGAGTGCGGTTTCGAGAATCGCTGTGCGGAGATTGAACCACGTTAGAAAAGTTCCCGGCCAGGGCTGCAGCGCCCGGACGCGGCGGTCAATTTCCTCGGC
>CAYRBY010000154.1:0-4194 GCA_964422635.1 uncultured bacterium | reverse complement strand
TTTCAGCCAGTTTCTCGATATCCTCGACTTCAGTTCCCGACATGCTGACCTGAGGCACTGCAGGACCCTGTGACTGGGTAAGGATCTTGTCGACGGTATCCGCGCCAAGACCATAATGCTTTCGCAGCATTTCCTCAATTTCGTTTTCCGTCGCGAGTACCGTTTCCACGTCAGCGCCCAGACCGAAGCGAACTTCATCGAGGAAGTTCACGTCCACCAGCCGTGAAACGGCTATCGTAAACTTGTTGTTTTTCCGGGCAAAGGGAAAGAAAAGGTAATACCACGCAAATTTAACAGGAACCTTTTCAATCACTTCACGCTCTACCTTAATATCCCGCAAACTAATGAAAGGAATTCCGAGCGCTTCAGAATATATTTTCAGGAGATCGGATTCTTTGATGAGCCCTTGTTTCACAAGAAGCTGGGAAAAAGACAGTTTGGAATTCTCTGCGTCCTTGAAAATGCGCTCCAGATCTGCGTCTGGCAGACGCTTGGCATCGAGAAGTATCTGATAGGCTTTGCGTTCAAGACGCGTGTTCATTTTAAGGCGCCCTGTTGATCAGGTAAAAATCAGTTGATTTCAATTTGTCATAATGCCCGGAAATAATTTTCGCACAATCATCAACGGTGTCTTCCACAGGGATAAACATCCCCTTCTTTCCGGTAAAAGCTTCGGCTGTTTGGAAGGGCTGCGTCATAAAGTTGATCAATTTCTCACCGCGTTTATAATCAACCTGGTCTTCCTTGGGAATTTCTTCAAGGCCGACAACCTGCACAATACGCTGAAGGGACTTGTACTTCGCAAACATCGCAATCATTTTCTGCGCTTGATCATAGTGTCTCTGGCCGATGATACGCGGATCCAGGTTTGAACAGGAGCTGCGAAGCGGATCAATGGCCGGAAAAAAACCTTTCTGTGCAAGATCACGGGAAAGTGAAAGCACGGTATCCAGGCAGCTGAAAATGGCAACAACAGAAGGGTCCGTCATGTCGTCGGCCGGCACATAGACAGCTTGGTAAGATGTCACGGATGCGCCGCCTGGAATAGAACGGATTCTCTCTTCAACACCATTCACTTCGGAGGACAGCGTGGGCTGGTATCCGGACTCTCCAGGAACACGGCCTAGAAGTGTCGAGATCTCCTGCCCCCCTTGAATAAACCGGAACACATTATCCAAAAAGAGAAGCACGTCTTTGTTTTGTTCAGCAAGGGTCTCAGCCAAAGTGATTCCCGTATTAACGCATTCATAACGTGCTCCGGGCGGCTCATTCATCTGTCCGAAAACAAGTTTCACTTTGTCTAGAAGCTTAGCTTCTTTAAGTTCGTCAAAAAGATCATACCCTTCACGGATGCGTTCTCCGATTCCCGTAAACACGCAGCATCCGTCATGGGCTTTGACGATGTTATTGATGAGTTCAAGAATGACGACGCTTTTGCCGCAGCCTGCGCCTCCGAGAATCCCGGTTTTACTGCCTTTCGTGACCGGGAACACCATATCGATAAATTTGATTCCTGAGACAAGGACTTCTGCCTTCTCACCAAACTTGCTTCGCGTATTAAAAGGATCAAACCGGGGCGGCCGCCTGATCACGCGCCATTCGCCGCCGTTTAATGGCCCCAGCTGATCGACAGGCTCACCAAACACGTTGATAATCCGGCCGAACAATTCATTGCCGGTCCGAACCTGAACAGGACCGCGGGTATTGTAACAGCGCTGATTCAGCTGAAGGAAAAGCGTATCCGAAAGGGAAATACAGCGCACGTCATTGCCGCCCATGTGTTCGGCCACTTGAAGCACGACCCGCTTTCCTTCGAAGTTGCGTGTTTCCACGACGTCATAAAGAGCTGGAATATGCTCAATTTTATCGAAGCGGACATCAACGACAGGTCCGCGAACACCGACGATTTTGCCAACGGCTGCATCGCCCGGGTCAGCAATACCAGACAATATTTTGTCGATCTCCGCCTGCGGCAGTTTCTGTTCATCCGGCATGTTACTTCTTTCTCGTCACGGAAGACGATGTAAAAACCTCTCGCATGGCCTTATTAAGATCGCCCCTTTGGGATTTCTTAAAAGCCATCACAAGTCCTTTTTTTTCACCTGACATACCTTCAATGGCAGATTCAAGCTGCTGGGCTTGAGCGGCTGCTTCTGAAAGCTGCGTGTCTGAAATCATTTCAAAAAGCCTGCTGGATACCCAAACGTCTGCAAGCACTTTCATAATACCGTCAATGGTGGACTCTGTAATAAAACGCCGTCCTGTATGTCCATAACTTTCTTCTTCATCCCCGGCCCCGCCGAGCAGTTCTTCAGCGGGCAGCAGCTTCACAATTCGCGGCTTTAAGACGTTGAAACTTTTCGCCCAGATGTAGACAGCAATGGCCTTGCCGGAACTACCGCTCATAATACGCTCAATCAAGTGATCCCGGATGCTCAAGGCCACCTCGTAGCGTCCAATCCTGTCAATGTCCTCATAGACCTTTTCAAGCCGCATGCCCAGCTGCCGGCATTTATCAGCTCCGCGGCGGCCCACGCAAAGAACCTGAACATCCTGATGCTTTTCATATTCTTTCAAGGCAGCATTACAGACCTTGTTGTTAAGCTGCGCCATGAAACTCGATTCCGAAGTGATCACGAGAAGATCGGTTCCGGGGTTTTGATTGCGGACAAGAGGGCAGCTGGTTTTAACAGATTCGAGCATGTTAAAGAAAACGAGGAAAATCTCGAGGAACTTTGCAAAATTTTCTTTCTTTTTGGCGAAAGCAAAAAACTTGTTCGTCGAAACGTCTTTCAAAATCGTAATAATTTCAAGAATCGCTTCTACGTCATCGAGGTCGCCTTTGATGCGCGTTGTTTTACCGCCCATGGCTCCCCCTTACTCTCCAAGCTGGATTTTCATCTTCTTGTCTTCGGCAACCTCCCGGATGGTATTGGCAAGACTGCCATCAAGAATGAGGGTTCCAAACATAAGACAGACACCTGCGATAAGTGATTTTTCCTCTATTTCTTCTAGTTTAAGAGTACGGTTGATCTTGGTCGAAATCAGGGCATTGATTTTAGCTTTCTGCTGATCCGTAAGCAAAAAAGGTGTCTTGACGGAGACCACCTCGACGTGCGGACTCACCTTCGACAAGTCAAAATCCTTTCCTTTGAGGAGAAAGTCTTCGAGCACCTCGGAGTGAAAGGCATTCGTCGTATTCTGGCTCAAGCTCTGTTGAAGCAGCAGAGCCGCATCATCCACGGCTTTCGCCCGGACTTCGCGCTCGATTTTCCGGTAAATTTCTTCGGACGAAGATTTTGCTCTTTCAAGTATTTCGTCAGCCTGGGCCTTGGCTTGCTTTAAAATTTCATCTTTCTTTTTACGGGCTTCATCATTCGCATCCGTTTTCATTTTTTCAAGAAGCTGGACAGATTCTTCCTTTTTCGCTGCATACTCCTTTTCCGCCTCTTCGATTTTCTCGTTAAGCTCCTTCTGCTTGGTTAAAAGATCCTGATAGGTTGTGTCTAAACGCCCCACCGCCGCCTGCGTATCACTGGACAAAATCTTCTTCATAAAGAAAATAACCGCAGAGAAGACAATGACCTGAAGGATAATAAATTGCAGCAGCATCATGACACGTTCCTCCTACCCTCTCTGGCTCAACCGCCGCCGAAAAGCTGAAAAATAACCAACAAAGAAATAATGGACGTTGCCTCGGCAAAAACCAGCATCAAGATAACACCGGTGTAAATCTTAGGCGCTGCGGATGGATTACGGCCGAGAGCTTTAATCGTGGCAAAACCCACAACAGCAATAACGATAGCGGGACCCAGCACCGCCATCATCATGACCCCAATCAAAACGAGTGTATGTTGTGACATCGTGACCGCTACGGTTTAAAAAGGCTTTATTCGAAAAGGTTGCTATTTATTGATCAAGAAAAGTATAGCCTAGCTATTTTTTAAATTCAATTGATCTAAGAACTTTTTTTACTTAAGGAGGTTTTGGTAGGATTCTATTAAATATGATTATAAATCATAATTTAATTGTCTATTTTTGCTGCTTGGAACCTGCATGGATCGGGCGCTTGTCTTCCTTCACTTCGACCTTCTCCATTTCTTCGATGATGATAATGCATTGATTATCCTGAAAAAGGACAACACCTGCACGGAGGGGAATGCTTTCATGCCCGGCTACTTTAATGACGCCTTC
>CAYRBY010000153.1:0-4284 GCA_964422635.1 uncultured bacterium | reverse complement strand
GTGCTGAACGCTTTTATCGAATCCCTGCCCGCGAGTGATTTTTCAAAAAGAGATCTCATGGAGGCGCTTAAAAAATTCAGGAACACCCCGGACGCTGCGGGGCTGAAGGGCATTTTTCTCAGCGACGAACTTGCGCCGGACTTTTTTCTTCAGAAGCTCCACCTGACTTCGAATGTTTCCATGGTTCAGATGGCGAGCCAGCTTTTACCGTACATGACGACTGATTCACGTCACTGGCATTTAATCATGACGTCCAGCTCAGGCCGCAGCGCGGAAACCGTGATTCGCCTTACCAACACGAATGAAAATTTTGAAATTTTGAATTGGCGGGAGTATTAAGTGAAACTGCCTGAACTGAATACGCAAAACCTGCTCGCCGTGCGCTTTGACTCCATGAATCTTTCTCTGATGCGCATTCAGGGGCAAGCGATGCAAAAGACGGAAACTGTATTTCTCCGGGAAACGCCAAAAGAGAAAATCCGCGCGGTGGTGGATTCCTTTTTGTGCGGTGAAGCGGTGCCGGAAACACTGGTCATTCTGCCGCGTTCCGAGATTCTTCAAAAGGAACTTACATTTGCCGGAGCTAACCCCAAAGAGATCAAGCAGGAGCTGGAAGTCCGCTTGCAAAGTATTCTTCCTTTTTCGGTTAAGGAAATGGCGTGGGGAATCCGGATGGATTCAGGCAGCGAAAAAGCGGAAGGGGTTTTGATGGCCGTTCCTGAACGAAGGATCCGTGAAGTGATGACTTTCCTTCAAGGTGCGGGGCTGGATCCTGAACGTATGGAGATTGTGACTGAAGACCAGACACTGCTCTGGGCCTGCTTAGAGAATCAAGACAAGGGGCCGGCTCTTGTGCTTGAAAAAAACGCCGGACGTCTGCTTGCACTCTTTGTGAAACAGGGCGCCATTGCTTTTTCCCGGACTTTTGAATGCGGCGAGGAGGACGGAAGCCTGACAGCCGATATTCTGGCCGAGCTGTCGCTTAAACTTCTGGAAAGTGATATTAAGCCCGGAAAGATTCTTCTTGCCGGCGCCTGGAGCCTCGAAGATCAGGCGCGTATTTCGGGGCATTTCTCAGCGCCTCTTGAAGTTTTCTCTGCCCAGGAACCTGCACCGTTTTGGGGTGCTGCGGCCTATGGAAAATACCCTTATATCAGTCTTCTCCCGAAAGAAGAAAAAATTCAGAAGCGGCAGCGTGAAAAAAGTGCGCTTGAAAAAGATATCCTGAAAATCTCGGGCGTGGTACTGCTTCTCCTTATGGCGGGGCTATGGGTGCGTGCTCAGGGATTAGATCGAGCGAATCAGAAGTTGTGGCGTCAAATGCAGCAGGCGTCCATGCCCGCCGCAGAAGCCGAGAAAATTGTCACATCCCTCGAACGGGTGCATGAAGCGCAGAATTCCAAAATGAAAGTTCTGGGGCTTTTAAAGGATCTTGCGACCAGCACACCGGCTTCTATCCGTCTCCGGGAACTGCGCATCGAGGGCAATGATGTGATTCTCAGCGGCGAGAGCTCTTCCTACGGACAGGTGTCACAGCTTGTGGAAACACTCGAAAAAACAGAATTCTTCAAAAAACCGCGTCTTCGCAGTTCGCGGCTTAGAAAAGACGGGGGAGAAAGCATTCTTGAGTTTGAGGTGACGGGCGAATGGATGAATTAAAAAGCAGGATTGCGAGCGCAGGTGCAGCCTGCGGGTTATTTTTGGCTTTGGCACTGATGGCATCGCTTTTGTTTTTCCCATCTCTAAAAAAGAAAGAGACGCTGCTTGCCCAGCGCCGTTCTGCACTTGTTCATCAGCAGCAGATGATTGCAAACCGCGGCAGCTATGAGACGGAATGGGCGCTCTATAAAAATTCTTTTGAGGGTCCGTCGGACGGAGAAGCAGTAATGAATGCGTGGGTCAAGGACCTTTTGTCCTATTCGTCCTCCCAGCAGCTTGCTTTTGCGAAACTCGAACCGCAGGGGGTGCGCAAGCAGGGTTCTTCGGAAGAAGCACGGTTGTATCTGGCCTTTCGAGGCGACATCCGCAAGTTTTCCGGGTTTATGTACTATTTGAAAGACAACGATCCGCTCTCGCGGGTGGAATCCTTTACCATGAAGAAGGAAGACGGTGAGGCTGGCAGTTTTTTTTATGAACTTATCCTGGGCAGGAGTCTTCGCTGATGAGCAGTATTCTTAATTTAAAGAAACTGGACATTCCCTCGGGCCTTCTTCAGGAAGTCCCAGCGCGTATTGCCCTCCATTACTCCGTGCTTCCGGTTGAAAATCAGAACGGCCTTCTCAAGCTGGCGGTTCCGGATGATTTGTCACGGCAGTCCAAAGAAGAACTTCGCATTGTCCTGAACCGTGAAATCCTTTTTGTGTCCGCGCCGCGTCAGGAAATTCAGGATGCGCTGGTGCGTTTTTACGGGGTAGGTGCCGGCACCGTGGAGCGGTTGACCGAGGACAAAGCCGAAGAGTCCGCGGTTCTTGATTTCGAACGCATTGACCAGGACTCTGCAGATTCCGCCACGGTTGCCAAGCTGGTGAATGAATTACTTCTCGATGCTATGCGTCAGCGGGCCTCGGACATTCATATTGAACCCTTTGACCAGAAATTCAGGATCCGTTACCGGGTGGACGGCATTCTCCGCGAAGCTCGTGTGCCTGAACAAATCCGCAAGCTGGCGCCTGCTCTTATTTCACGCATCAAGATTATGGCCAGTCTGGATATCGGGGAGCGCAGGCTGCCTCAGGATGGCAGAATCAAGATCAAGCGGACCGCGGATGAATTGGATTTGCGTGTTTCGGTTTTACCTTCAAGCCACGGCGAAGCCATCGTGATCCGCATTTTGAAACCGCTGGAACTTCTCGCGCTTGAGGATCTCGGTTTTCAGCAGGAAGCGCTGCAGAGACTGCGGGGCTTTTTGAGCCTGCCGCACGGCATGATTCTGGTCACGGGTCCGACAGGATCCGGAAAAACCACTTCGCTGTACGCGAGCCTGAAAGAACTCAATTCCCTGGAACGTAAAATCATTACCATCGAAGATCCGATCGAGTACAAGCTTTCGGGGATCATCCAGATGCAGATCAATACCAAAATCGGTTTTACCTTTGCCCAGGCCCTCCGGTCCATGCTTCGCCATGACCCGGACTGCTTAATGGTCGGTGAAATCCGGGATACCGAGACTGCTGAGATGGCGGTGCGTTCTGCGCTGACGGGGCATTTGGTCCTGTCGACGCTCCATACCAATGACGCCCCTTCGGCTGTGACCCGGCTTATTGAAATGGGGATTGAGCCGCATCTTATCTCTTCGTCACTTACCGGGATTGTGGCGCAGCGGCTTGTCCGCAGAGCTTGCCCGCCCTGTGAGCAGTGCGCTGGAACAGGTTTTTATGGACGAACCGTGATTTATGAAGTCCTCACCGTAAGTGAAAGAATGCGGGAAGCGATTTCTGAAAGAAAGCCCGCCTCCTTTTTAAGGTCTATTGCCCTGGAGGAGGGGATGACGGGTCTTTTTGAGCACGGTATGCAGAAGGTTGCGGAAGGTCTCACGACCTACGAAGAAATCCGCCGGGCCGCTGCCGTTTAAAAGCGGGATGTCTAATTTACAGGACAGACTCTCAAAAAAATAAACACGTTGTAAGGTAAGTTCGAGTTAAGAATCTGTTTAAATTCAGGAAGTTTTGAAGGGCTGTGATTGAGGAGAGTTTTTTTCTAAAAGATTTTTCGATGTTGCCCGCGCGGGCATGATTATTGCTCAATTTCAAAAAAATTCCGCCTTGAAAGGGCTTACTCCATGAAGAGCACGAGAAAAGCGTTATTTGCCTCCCTGGTTATTTTTGCTGGTTCGTTAATGGCATCTGTGCGGGTTCAGGCTGCCGTCATTACTTTTGAAGGTCTTAATGACCTCGATATCGTGACCAATCAATATGCCGGTCAAAATGCCGTATTCACCAACGCAACGGCCGCTGTGGCGCCTCCTGCGGGCACATTAAATGAAATCGATTTTCCGCCCACCTCCGGGACCACGGTTGTTACCAACGAAATCGATACGGATGGAGATTTCTTGCCTGATGATCTCGGTACCATCGAAATCAAGTTTGCATCCCTTCCGGTGGATAGTGTCAGCGGCTATTTCACTTACGCGGATTATTTGTTTACCGGCGATCCTCTGACAATTAACGCTTTTGGCCCTCTTGACCCTGTAAATCCCATCTCTACTTTGACCTTGATTGAAAACCTTGGCAGTCCTACACTCTTGTCGTTTTCCGGCATTGGCCCCATCGCATCCATCTTTGCTTT
>CAYRBY010000152.1:0-4313 GCA_964422635.1 uncultured bacterium | reverse complement strand
TCCGAGCTTCGCTCTGGTGAAAGTGAGTGGCAGGCAGGGGATCAGGTCAAGGACACGCAGTTTCTGGATACGGTTTATACCATCGAGTCTATCAATGCCTCGGGTAAGGTCCGATTCACCTCAGGGCTTGAGGTGAGTGAACGGCAGCTCGGCATACGTTTTATCCGGGTATCTCCTGCGCCGGTGCCGGCCTTGTCTTCTGCAGAGCAGGAGTTTACTGAAAAGGCGGCTGCTGCAGGACTGCATGCGGGAGAAAGTTATGGTATCGGGCAGGATGTTTATACCTTGGTTGAAGCAGTCAATCATCCCCAGTACGGCTGGGCGTTTTTGTTCCGCGTTGAGAAAAGCGGAAAGGCTCCGGAGCAAGGCTACTTGATTCCTGAGTATTTTCAACAGTTCAAGCAAGCCGCGCGATTGATCGTAGATGCTGAGTTTGAAACCGTTCAGGAAGCGCAAGCTCCCGAAACCGAGGTTTATGCGCCGGTGGTTTCAAAGCCTGCGGATCAGGGCCTGATCAAAAAGCATCTTGAAGGCGAGCGCGCAGCAGATTTGACGGCAGATGAAGAACTCTGGAATCTCTTGCCTTCGGAAGTTCGTGAAAAAATCGAAAGGGTGATTGCCGAGTACCGCGATCACTGGAAGGCCGGCGATATCGAACGTGAAGATGGATTTTCAGACGAAAAACGGGCCGTTAAAATTGCCTGGAAGGGGACCATTCGCGGCGAAGCGATTGACGGCATCATCGTTTCAGGCGTTTTATTTAACCGCGATAATATTGGAGAGGATTTCCGGGGGCTGAACTGGGGTTCTACTACTTCCGGAACGGAAGAGCTTGATGAAGAGACTATCCGGGAAAGTGCTATCAGTGTGCATGTGGCCGCTGATGGACGCCCGGATCTCCGGCCTGCGGCCTTTGCCCAGAAAGGCGGGCATGGAGGAAAGACGGCGGCCAAGAAATTTGCAAACGCAAGAACCGTGCTTCCCCAAAAAGGATTGAGAACGCCGGTCGCTGTGGGGTTTGCCTTGTACACTCCCGAACACATCAGAAAAGATGGCGAGCCGCTGGGTGTTTTCATTTCAGCACACCGTCAAAGCGAGAAGCGCTTCAAGACCTATCAGGAAAAAGCGGTCACCGGACTGCTTCGTGGATATGCCGATGCCATGGCTGACGTGAAGCGTCGGGCCCTGACAACTTTTCAAATCACATACTTTGATCCCAGCCAGGTTATTCCCGGACTCTTGAAAGAAAATAATATTGATCAGCTTTCAGAAGTTTATGGAAGAGAACTCCGGAAAGTTGTGGATGGCGGCCTATATCCGCACTCCCCGCATTTTGCCAATTTTGAAGCTGACCCTTCAGGCCGTGTGCCCACGACATGGCATGATCTCGGCGGATGGGAAGTGCGTGAAGATCTGACGACTGAGCAGGCTTTTGGTTATGCCTACATGACACTGACCTACGCGATACTGAATCTGAAAATACGTTTTGGAAACCGCCTTGAAGAGTTTTACAAGGCGGGCTATATCAATCCCTACGATGCCTTTTTGAGAGGTTTTTTTCACGACCAGCTGACAAACCCCGATTTCGATTTGAATGATTTTAAACTCGATCATGACGGCCGAAGCAGTCTTGAATATGCGGCTTACGATGTTGTTTACCGAGATGCTCCCCAAACACTTTCTCCTCTCTACAAACGGCTGGATCAGCCTTTCGTGAAAGTCCTCCGCACCGTAATGGGCATGCCTGTGACGTCCGAAGAACGAAGCTCTTTCAAGCCCGACAGCGGGAGCAGGATAAGCCGTCCCAGACCACTCTCAAAAAATGTTTCTGAGGAAGAATGGGAAGACGGTGAAGGGGTTGGGGTTCATCGAATGTATGAAGCTGTCCGGCAATCCGTAGGAATGGATGCCGTGGGGCCTCAATTTGTTCAAGAATACATTGTTCCTGAACTGAAGGCTCTTATTACCCCAGAAGATATTGATGGAGTGGTCGAATACGGAGCCGGTGCTGGGACCCTTTGGGATTGGGCGCATGATGGCTTCGCGGATTGGTATCCGGGAAACCCGCGTTACCCCTCATGGATTCAGACTGACATGAATATGGATGCCCTTCGTTACAGCAGAGGCCGGGTCAAAAAAGTTATCCCTGTGGATTTGCGTAATGAACCGATTCCTTTTAAGGACAAGGCGGCAGCCGTCAGCTGGGCGGGTCTTGATACCCTGCCTGTTCCTGTGCTTCCGGCTGTAATCCGTGACATTGCAGGAACTTTGAAACCCGGCGGAAAGCTGATCGTTGGGCTTGATATGGGTTCTTCCATTACGACCGAGGTTTATGAAGCGCAACGGAATGGCTGGGTTGCATTTCCTTATTTTACGGAGATTGCTCCCGGCGAATGGCGTCCTACGGGGATGATGACCATCGACTGGAACCTCATGAAAAGAAGGTTTCAGCCAAAAATGGGAGAGACGGCTGTTTGGGGAATGATCCGGCAGTACATGACGGTTTATACCGCCAACCCCTCTTCTCCGGAAGCGGTTGCAAGCCAGTCGCTCCAATCTGCATCGGGAACAGCTAATCTTAAACTCATCAGCCAGTGGCTTGCTGAAAAATCCCGCGAAACGCAAACGCTCAAGCATGTGACTTTGTCGAGACCAGCGCTGCATCTTGAACGCGTCAAGCGTGCGGCCGAAGCCGCGGGTTTTTCGATTCAATCCGCAGGAATCATTTCTAAAACGTATCTTGTTGACCGCTCTGCTATTCCAGCTCTTCATCCTTCTGTGAATCATATTATTTACTCTGAAGGAATGGTCGTGCAGCAGGCGGCGAGGGGCGTTGAAAAAGGGAAAGTCAGGATTGACGCAAAATTTCATCTGCTGACAGCGGTTAAAACCGGAGAGCCTAAAGAAGCTTTGGCGTATAAACCTCTAGGGATCGAAGTTTTAAATGGCGGCCGCCTGGATGGTTCCAAACCGCTGATTTACCAAATGGCCAAATTAATTTCTGCACCTGCTCCAACCGTCGGAAAAGAGGAGGCGAAATTATCTACAACGCAAGTAGCTGAAATTATCGAAGGGGTTATCCGAGAAGTGTTAAAGAGTGACAAGATCACGAAGCCCAGAAAAAGATTCGATGAGGCCGCGGCTGTCAAAAGTTTGGCCAAAGAGCTTTCCAGCGTTTCCGGAAAGCTGAGCGAGCGCGATGTGAACAGCGCCTTTATCAAAGCGCGCCTGGGTTTTACCCAAGCGGGCTATGGTGCGAATATTGCAGATCGCTTAAACGAGGCCTTGGGACGGTCGGAGCTTCGTATGGAAGACGCTCAGCTCTGGCCCAGGCTTATTGAAATCGCAGAAGGCAGAACACCGTCAACCGATGAGCTTGAAAGACTTGAAGCCCTTCTTGATCAGGATCCTGCGCAGTCTGTAACGGCACAGTATTTTGGAGTGGATAAAAAGAAAATCGTAGCAGACCGGATTGAAGTTTTAAGAAAAGTGTGGCCTGCCTTCCGTGAGTTCTGGAAGACACAGGTTCTCAGCGATGATATTCCTGTGGATTCACTTTGGCGCGTGTACTTGCCGCTTGCCCAGTGGGCGCTTGCGGAAAAAAGAAGCCGTCGTCCAGATGAACTCTTTGTGCTTGGAATTGGCGGAGCGATCGGAAGCGGAAAGACCACCTTGTCCCGTGTGATGGCTTTGCTGCTGAATGAAATGCTGGATGAAAATGAAGGTCAGGCGGTTGCCAGCTCCCTGGATGATTACTATCTGCCGAGAGAAACACGTCAGCAGCTGCGGGAAAAAGGTTATGCCCCGGGCATGAAAGTGAACCGTGCATTGCCAGGTACGCAGGATGTGGCGTGGGTTGAACGGATCATTCAGGAAATGGAAAAGAGCGGGCCGGACTCTGTCATTGAGCTTCCGCGTTTCAGCAAACTGAAGGATGACCATGAAGCTCCAGCTCTGATTAAGGGCAAGGTTGGGGTCTTTGTGTTTGAGGGGTGGCTGAATGGCGCGAATTCCGATATCGATGTCTCTCAGGTCGAGCCCGGCCTTAAAAGAGTTGTGGCTGAAGAGCTGCGGAAATATAAACCCGTATTTGACCGCTTTGACGGATTTTTTGCTTTTCCGCGGCCTACAGTTGAGCGAATGATCGCGGGACGTATTCAGCAGGATGAGCACCAGGCCAAGACCAGCGGCAAGAGGGAGTTTACGGATGAACAGATCGCATCTTTGATCCGGTATTGGGAAGTTGATTACTGGCAGCCCCCGGTAACATCGCCTGCGCCTAGAAATGAAACTACGACGCTTTGGATTGAAGC
>CAYRBY010000151.1:0-4315 GCA_964422635.1 uncultured bacterium | reverse complement strand
CTATGATCCTGAAATATTGAAAGGTCTACAGGTTTTCGAGAAGAAAAATGACAGCATTAAGTTCACGCTAATCCATACGGGGTTGTTTTATGGGGGGCGAACACTTGAAAGTCTCTTACGTGCCATCCATCAGCTTAAACAGGAGCAAATTTTCACTGAACGCAATTTTGAACTTATCTCCTACGGTGCATTCCTTACGAGTGATGCCAAGCTGATAGAGCAGCTTGAGCTGAGCAGACTCTGCACTCAAAGAATGTTCGTTTCTTACATGGAATCTTTAGTGAGGCTTAGTGAAGCCACAATGTGTCTACTTGTGGTGGGCGAGGAGCACGCCGCGATGGTACCCGCAAAATTTTTTGATTACCTTATGGTTGCAAAGCCTGTTTTTTGCATCGGGCCGGAAGAATCGGAGGTTCGAGATCTTATGCAGGCGACTAGTGGAGCACACCGCTATTGTGCAATCCATAATGTGGGCCAAATCAAGACAAGCTTGCTGATGGCGTTTAAAGATTTTGTAGCTGGAAATATAGAAACCCTCGAAATTCCCGATGAGTTTTCTATCAAGCAACAAGTGAAACAATTAGCTCAGTCGTTTTTTTTGGAAATGGATAAAGAAGAAAGTCTCCACAATGAGTCGCGGAAAGCTTCACAAGAAACGATTAAAGTGTCAAAGGTGGCAACAATATGAAACCCTATAGAAAAATGAGAGTGCTTCATGTTATTAAGACGCTCAATCTGGGGGGGGCGGAAAGCAATCTCTGCAATCTTGTAGTGGCTTTTGACCCCGCTGTTGTGAAATGTCATATCGCCTATTCCTATGGCGGTCCGTATGAGCGTGTTTTGAAAGAACGCGGAGTCAGGCTTTTTTGCTATGACAAGAAATCGCGGAAGGTCAAAAGTCCGGCCTCCATTCTTATTGTTTTGAAGCTCGCAGCCTATGTTCTTTGGCACCGGATCCATGTCATTCATACGCACAATTACAATGCCCATGTCTGGGGAGTTCTTGCCGGGAAACTCACCGGGGCCAAGGTGCTGGAGCATGTCCACGATTCGCGCTATGAACCCAATGCTCTTTTGCGTGACAGAGGCCTGCCGGAAACAGCACAGTTTGACCAGGCAGGCATATTTGCAAAACTTTCCGACCGGATTGCAGTCCTGACGCAATCAAACTTTGAACACCTTGTCGGTAACGGAATTGTTCCGGCTAAGAGAGTTCAGTTGGTTTTGAACGGTATTCCCCTGGATGTTAAAGAAGAGGGAAAAAGAGATCTTCGCAAAGAATTTGGGATTCCTGAAGAAAAGAAAATTGTCTTTACCGCCATGCGCCTGTCTGCTGAAAAAAATGCAGAAATGATTATTGGGATCGCGAGTCTTCTTAGGGAAAGAAACGATGTTGTTTTTATGGTTGCGGGAGACGGCCCCCAAAAGCATCAGCTTGAACAGAAAGTAAAAGACCGGGGCCTTGAACAAAAAGTTTTTTTTATAGGGTTTCGTGCGGAAATCCGGGAATTGCTCGCCATTTCCGACATTTTTATTCTGCCGACTCTTCGAGAGCTCCACTCACTCAGCATGATTGAAGCGATGAGCATGAGAGTTCCGGTTTTGGTTTCTAAAAATGCGGGCTGCAATGAGACCTTTGTGGATGATGGCGTGAATGGCTTTCTTCTGGACCCCAGGTTTGCGGGAGAGTGGGCAAGTACGATCAAGCAGCTTCTTGAAGACCCCGATCTCCGCAGCCGGATAGGTGAAGCGGGCAGAAAACTTGTGGAACAAAAGTGCGACATCAAAAAAATAGCCAAAGACTTTTCGGAAACGTATAGAGAGCTTTGCGGAGTTTAAACCAGGTGATGCATTCCTTGAAAAAAACAGGCCTGTTGACGCTGGTTGTTCTTCTGACCAGTTCAAATTTATCTTTTGCGGAAACACAGACGTCTTCGGACTGGACTTTCGCCGGGTGGTATGGCGGCGGTATGTATCCCGCGATTGTTCCTGACGAACATGTCAACGGCAGGCTTTACCTTACTTCCGACGTCGCAGGCCTTTGGCGAAGCGAGGATCGAGGGGAGTCCTGGCAGTTTAAAAACGAAGGCCTTACAAATCTCAACGTCGCTTGTCTTGCTATCGCACCGTCTAACAGTGATGTTTTGTACGCAGGTACTGCAGACGGCGTGATGGTTTCAAAAGATGCCGGAGAACACTGGAAAGCACGAACAGAGGAAAAGGAACTGACTTTTTCAAGGCCGGTCAGCCATAAGGCGATTGTGGTGCATCCGGAAAAGCCCGAAATCGTTTATGCAGGTTCAAAAACAGGGCAGATTTTTTCTTCAGATAACAGCGGTGAAAAGTGGAAAGCCATTGGGAGTACGAAGAAACTCTTGGGCGATGACGCAATTATTACATTCCTGGCGTTGTCACCCGATGCATCGCGTTTGCTGGCGGGCTCAAAATTAGGCCTTCTGGAATATTCGATCTCAGACCAGGAATGGAAAGTGATCAAGCCTTCGGATAAAGAGAGCGGTGCCTATCTGGATGGTTTTTTTGATTTCCAGACAGGGGCTTTTTTTACCGCGTCGGAAAAGCAGGTGTATTGGACAGAAGACAGCGGAAAAAACTGGCAGGCGTCCATCGATATTCCCAAAAAAGAGATTAACCGCGTTACTGCAAGAAAATCACTTGATGGAAATTGGCTGCTTTTAGCCGGGTGGCAGGATAGCGCCAAGGGAGGCATTTTCCTAAGCCGGGACGGCGGTCGGTCATGGCACAACGCGGTTAACAATTTGCATTATGACAAAGCAGCGAACCCCACGAGGGAATGGATGAAGGGCTTCAGTCGTCCGGCAGGGATAGCTCTTGATCACTTTAAACCGGACACCTTTTATTACGCCGACAGCTGGGCATTGTGGCGTTCTGATGACGGCGGCAAATCGTGGACGGAAAAAATTAACGGCGCGCCCAATACAACAGGGGCTGATATCGCAGTTGCAGAAAATGGCGATATTCTTGTTTCAACCATGGATCAAGGCATGCTTGTCTCCAAGGATGGCGGGTTGACTTATGAAGCGGTTCTGCCTCAAGAGGGTTCTGAGGCGGGAACATTGTCTGGTCATTATTGGCGTGTACTGTCATTCAATCATTCCGAGTATCTTGCAGGGGCTTCTCCTTGGCACACCAGGGAAAACCAGGTCTTCAAAGGGGATTACAAGAGTAGAAAATATCAACGTGTTACTTCGGGTTTGCCTGACAAGTACCCCGCGAAGGGAACCTTTTGGGGTAAGGGCTATCCTCGCGCATTGGCCCAGGATTCACGGCTTAACAATATTTTCTACCTCGGCATGGATGGTGATGATGGAGGCGGTTTTTATTATTCCCAGGATTCGGGGTCGACCTGGACAAAATCAAAAGAACAGCCCCCTTTTAAAAAAATTTACAACGGTCTAGACACAGACCCGCTGACCGGGCGTATTTATTGGGCTGCCTGCGGAGGGCGGGGTGGTATTTATACGTCTGACAGTGTGGGTGCTAAATGGGAAGAAAGATTTTTTGGCCCCACCTGCTTCTTTGATCTTGTGGCCGCACCCGGCGGCATCGTCTACGCAGCCGGAACCGAGAAAACACCCGTGCTCTATCAATCCAGGGATCATGGCGAGCACTGGAAACTTTTGCACCGTTTTCAGGAAGCCGCTGCGGCAGAAGCCATTGCCTTTGATCCGAAACACCCGGAAAGGCTGTTTGTCGGGACCGTTAATTGGAGTGAGAGAGCTGGCGGCAAGATTTACACCTCGGCAAATGGCGGTAAAGACTGGCAGGATATTTCAGCGGGGCTGCCTGCGAACACCGGGCCTGCGGCGATGGCCGTGAATACCCAGGATAAAATGCTCTATGTTGTGTTGTATGCGGGCGGGGTTTATAAGCGTTCGCTTGCCTCCATTGGCGGGGGCGGCACATGAGAAGTTTAAGCTTGAGAACGCCTTTTCAGGTCATTTTAACCGCACTTGTTGGCTGCGTTGTGGGACTACTCCTTATAAGCGGCTTGCCGTGGAACTACGTTCTTGGTTTTTTTGTGGTCACAGGGTTTGTTTTTGCTTTTTTTGCAAGCCCGCTTCTTTGTCTTGGCTCGCTTCTTTTTGTTAGAACCGGTATCGATTATTTTCTTCTGCACATTCGTTTCGGGAATTTGGGCTTGGGAGGCGGTCTTTCTCTCCTTCTGATTGGTTTGGTGCTGATGGCTTTTTTGATCGCAAAAGATGGAGCTGTCGCAGCTAAGATCAATCACCCTTTGGTAAAACTTTACGCGGCTTACTGTTTCTTCTCAGTT
>CAYRBY010000150.1:0-4433 GCA_964422635.1 uncultured bacterium | reverse complement strand
ATCCACCCCTTTACAGGCTTTATTGACTATCCGACTCCGGGTATTGACCCCTACGGTTTCCGCAATGATACGTTTTCACCGCTGCAGAAAAAGCAGGCTGGCCGGGTCATTATTGGAATCCAGGGCGGCTCGGTCGCTTATTATTTTTGGCACGATGAACGGGAGAATATGATTCGTATGCTCAAAAACCATCCTTATTTTAAAGATAAGGAAATTGTGATTGTTAATTTGGCTCAGGGCGGCGGTAAGCAGCCCCAGCAGCTGATGGTCCTCAACTACATGCTTTCTCTTGGCGCGGAATTCGACATTATCATCAACCTTGACGGATTTAATGAAGTGGCGTTGACCGCTCACAATCATTTGAACTGGAAGCTGTTTCCGGCGTTTCCCAGAGACTGGCCGCTTCGCATCAATGTTCTTTCAGCCCCCGAGCTTCTGCAATCTGTCGGAGAGACGGCGTTCCTGAAACATCTGCAAAGCGAGTTGTCGGCACGGAAGAAGAAATCCTTTCTCATCCGGGTGAGCGCCACAGCACGCCTGATTTACCAGCTCCTCGACCAATGGCTGAAGGCGGCCGTGTACCAGTCTCAGCTCAGACTTCTAAAAAAGGACCTGAGCAAAGAACAGTCTTTTATTCTCGGACCGGAGGTTACCTTTGAATCTCTGAATGCGGCCCTGGAAGAAGCGGCACGGATCTGGGAACGGTCTTCCATCACCATGGCGCAGATTTGTAAAGCCAAAGGGATCGCTTATTTTCATTTTTTACAGCCTAATCAATACGTTCCCGACAGCAAAACATTTACAGATGAGGAGAAGACCCTTTTTTATCAGAAAGACCATATTTATAAAGATGGTGTCTTTGTCGGATACCCTCTTCTTTTAACAGCAGGTCTTAATTTAAAAGCCCAGGGCGTTTCCTTCACAGATCTTATTTGGCTGTTCCGTGATGCTCCAGAATCCGTATACGCCGATGAGTGCTGCCATTTGAACTCTCTCGGAAACAGCGCCTTGGCCACGGCCATCACCTACACGATTCTTTCCCAAGCCGACAAACTGCCTTCAGCCTGATTCCAGCTCCTGCCGCTTAACATTTTTGTCACATCTCGTCCTTAAAAAGGCGACACTTCCGGCACAACCCTGTTTTTGTTCCGATTTCATAGAATTCCATAACTTCTTTATCTATAATAATTTAAAAACATATCGTAAAGGCTTAAATGTTGGCATGCGTTATGCAATCCTTAGGTCAAAACTGTTTGGCAAAGGAGAACGTCGCCATGAATGCAACTCGTGAACTTGTGAAAACCGGGAGCGGAAAAATGAAAAAATTTTCAACCCTGCTGGCACTGCGTAAAGCGATTTTGGATGAACGCTATGAAGATTGCGGGAAGCTTGTAGCCTCCGCGCTCCGCTTTCACGCCTCACAAGCCGAAGTGGCGAAAATTCTCCAGGATCCCTATAGCAATCTCGAAGGGTTTTAACCACCCCAGCGGAACCGATAAAAACCGGCAGAGACCGGGATCGGTTCCGCACTTTTTAAAAAAATCGTGGAAGGGCCGCGGCCTCTCGCGTATCATCCTCCCATGACTTGTCCTTTTGAGACATTTTTTTCTTCTCTGAAACGCCTCTCCAATTTTCTTTTTCAGAAACCCCGCATCTTTCACGCGATCGTTCTCGCTTTTCTCATTGGATTAGGAATTTCGACTGTTTACCGAGGCGGCATCAGCAAACACCAGCGGACGGATTTTTCTGTTTTTGTGCGCGCAGCGCAAGGCGTGGAAGCCAATGAAAATATTTATGACGTTAAAACCGTCCGGCAGTGGAATTATGTGTACCTTCCGCTCCTGGCGGTCCTGACCGTACCGCTGGCTCATCTTCCTTTTTCTTTGAGTGTTCTTTTATGGTACGTACTTTCCGCGGCCGCTTACATGGTCATTTTTGTCCTTGCGCGGAGGCTTGGATCCAGCGCCCAGGAAGGATTCTTTGCGGCCTTCGCCGCTTCCCTGTTGTCCCTTCCGGCATTTCTTAACTCCCTGTCACGCGGACAGCTGGGGGTTTTAAGCGTCCTGTTTGCTTTGGGAGTGTTCTGGCTTTATCTGCGTAAAAAAGATTTCCTCGCTGGACTTCTGCTTGCCTTTGGCATTGTGCTGAAAACCAGCCCTCTCGCGCCGCTTGTTTTTTTCTTTTTATTCAAACGAAACTGGCGTGTTTTGGCAGGATGTGCGCTGGGAGCTGTTCTTTTCGTGCTGGTGATCCCGTCACTGCCCCAGGGCTACGCAAAAAATATTTATTGGCTGTCGGAGTATTTCCGGATTACAACGCAGGCGGTTTCAGACAAAGGCTATGACGGGATTTTGTGGCAGCAGCTGGTAACGCCCTTTGCCGAAGATAATCAATCCGCTTATGCGGTGCTCACCCGGTTGAAATGGGGAACGGAAGCGGCTTATATCGGGCATTCCAATGAAACCATCCGCTGGGTCATGCGGGGACTTGCAGCCCTCTTGCTACTCATCGCTGCTGCAGCAGGTATGCGCCACACCAAAAGAGCACCTGCAAAAAGACTTCTTCTGGAATACTCTCTTTTTCCCATGGTGATGCTCTGGGTGTCTCCCATCACCCAAACCCATCACTACACCGTTCTTTTTCTTCTGTTCCTCGCTGGTGTGTTTTATCTGATCGAAACATCCGCAGAAGAAAAGAAAAAGAGGTTTTGTATTCAGGCAGGACTTTTGGCCGGCAGCTTCAGCTTTCTGGGCGGACTCGTTTCAGAACCGCTTGCCTGGTGGGGAATTCCGGTCTGGGGCACAATGCTTTCGCTTGTACTGCTCTACCCGCCGGCTCTAAAAGCTTCAAGAAAAGAAATACCGGGACAGGAACAGCCGATTCATCTCTAAATTTAAGAAGCGCTGATGCGGTGAATTTTAGTCATGTACCGGGCACCGGGAAGCGCCTGCTTTCCGGAAAGAACCACCACAGGATCCCCCGGCTCCAGAAGACCGGCTTTCAGCACAGCCTCATCCCCCTGCTTCAGCATCTCATCCGTATTCCGGGCATAATTCACAATAACAGAAGTGACGCCTCGGAGGAGGTTCAGGTGGCGGGCAATCTGCCCCAGGGGAACAAGCGCAATGATAGGCGCCAGCGGCCTGAGCTTGGATAAAAGCACCGCTGTTTTCCCGCTCAAGGTAAACACCACAATCGCACGGGCCTGCAGCGTTGCAGCAGCATTCCGTGCTGCGAGCGTAATGGCATTAACCGCAGCATCTTCGGGCTTGGAATAAAAAGGGATGTGGCGTTCATCCGCAGGGCGGAAAGTAAGAATGTCGTTTTCCGCTTCCTGAATCACGTTGGCCATCACGCGCACGCATTCCAGAGGATACTGCCCTACCGCTGTTTCACCGGAAAGCATGACCGCGTCTGTGCCGTCATAAACGGCATTGGCGATATCCGATGCCTCGGCACGCGTTGGGCGGAACTGTTTGATCATGGTTTCCAGCATCTGTGTGGCCGTAATCACGGGAATCCGCATTTGATTGGCGGAATCAATCAGCTGCTTTTGAATGACCGGAACTTTTTCCACACCCAGCTCAATTCCAAGGTCCCCTCGGGCGACCATAATGCCGTCAGCGACTTTCAGAATGGCATTGATATGCTTCAGGGCGCTCGGTTTTTCAATTTTGGCGATGATGGGAATCTGTTTGTTACGGCGATGCATCCACTTCTTTGCGGAAATAATGTCCTGCTCGCTTCGGACAAATGAAAGCGCGATGTAATCAACATCCTCATCCAGCGCTACGGCCAGGTCGGCTTTGTCTTTTGCGGTCAGTGCTGGAAGCGTAATCGGGGCATTGGGAATATTGATCCCCTTATTTTCGCCCAGAATACCGCCTGCAATCACAAGGGCACGGAAACGGCCCTTCTCGTGCGACTGGATCTGGATTTCAATGACACCGTTATCCAGCATCACGTGGTCGCCCGGCTTCACCATCAGCGGGAATTCTCGGCAAGGCGTGGTGACAATATGGCCTTCACCAAGCGCGCCGCCGGGGACCACATAAATGGTGTCGCCCGTTTTTAACTCGAGCGGTTTTTTATCTTTGAGCTTTCCGGTGCGGATCCGGGGCCCTTGAAGATCAACAAGAATAGAAGCTGATTTACCTGACCATTTCGAGGCCTGTCGAATGAGCTGGATCCACTGGCGGAGCCCTTCGGGATTGGTATGGGACGCATTAATACGGACAACATCAACGCCTTCACGCAAAAGGGTTCCCAGACTTTCTTTGCGGTCACAAGCCGGTCCCACGGTCGCAATAATTTTCGTTTTTTTCATGCCGCTGCTCCAGTTCTATTCGGAAAGAAACAAAAAATGGCCCGGCATTCGCTGCCGGGCCATTTCGGGTATCCGTGTATCACTACTTCTTCACAACGTTGACTGC
>CAYRBY010000149.1:0-4445 GCA_964422635.1 uncultured bacterium | reverse complement strand
GCTAAATCTTCAGAAATCAAGCGTGCCGTAGGTGTAAGAACTGGTCGCCGTTATTTTAGGTGACGGGAAACTTCGATTATCACCCGGATTCACAACAGCCGTGCCTGGGTCCGTGTTCACAAAGGGGAAGAATTGACGAAGAGCGGGGCTGATATTCTCGCCCTGCCCGCTGTCAGAAAAAGGGAATGTCGTGGGCCGCGAAGAACCCGTGACTCTCCCATCAAGGTTCCAATCAATACCCAGATTCTCTGTAACCCCCATAGCTGTCTTAACAATCTTAGAATCGATGTACGCCTGAGCGGTAATTTTATCCAGCTTTGCAATAACTTCTTCTATCCGATAGAGATTCGTCGGAATATCCGTCACAACAAGCATGTTGACTCGTTCGGCTATCTTAATGCGTCCGCGTTCCGTCAACATATCTTTGACCGCATCCTGGAGTTCACCCGCTTTCGAGTAATTAAGGACAAACGTCTTGGTTACAAGAGGTTCCTGAGCCAAGTTGTCGCGGGTTGTAACACGAATCACATTTTCATCCCGCTCATAGACATACCCGTAAGTACGGAGCAGAACATCTAAAGCCTTCTGCCAATGAACATTTTCCAGACGAATCGTCACATTTCCCTGCACTTCAGGCCCAGCCACGATATTCATTCCGCTCTTGAGACTCATGACCCTTAGAACGGTATTGATGTCGGCCTCTTTGAAATCGAGCGTGACGTTGTTTTTCGAGTCATCCGTGGGCGTTAATGGCGAAGAGGCATCTGCAGGAACTGCGGCATCACTCTTGGGCGAAGGCTGCTGGGCAAAAGCTAGGGATGTTAAAAAGAATGAGGAAATTACCGGGAAAACCAGGTGCTTCAAAAAGGCCAAGCGGGGCAACCTTAAACTCATCCTTTAGGTGTTTCCTTTTTAATGATTTCTTCTCTCAGCCAGACTGTCTTTTCTTCGTCATCCTGCGTGAGAAGAACCCGGTCCTGTAAAATCTGAACCACTGTGGCTTCACCGATCCGATCGCCGGCTTTGTAAACATCGCCATTAATCACGGCCACTGAGCCGCCTCGGGGATCCAAGATAATTCCTTCGATATTCAAATCCGACCGAATCGCTTTTTGGCTGATCAACCCGTTCGGGCCAATCAAGGGAATCATGGGATCCCTTTTTGCGCCGCTATCATACTGAATCTTTTCAGCAAATGCTAGCCCAAAAGTAGCATTGATCAAAATCACTAGAACGGCAAGCACCTTAATAAGGACTATGGATTTGAAGCTCCCTTTAGTGATCGGCTTATGCCGTTTTTTTTGAAGAAGAATCTTCATTTAGTGCCTTCTTTTTTTGAAACAGCCGACAAAGTGATTTCCGCAAGATGTTTAGCGGGATTCTTTTCGCTGGGGCTCAATTGAAAGAGCTCCACCCGGAGGATTTGCGGATAGTTTTCTATCCGGCTTATAAACTGGGCCATTTCGTGATAGCCACCCTCAACCGTAAAGTCATAAAGATCCGCCTTAAAACTGGCGTCATAAGGTTTTGGGAACTCTACTTTCGTGTCCCTGGGCGTTGAAGAAATGATCGAAACCTTGCTTTCATCCGCAAGCTTAGCGATTTTACCAAGGAGAAGCGAGGCTTCCCCGGGAGAAAAAAGACGGGCTTTTACTTCTTGGATATATTTAGAATATTCCGCTTTATTCTGAAGCCACATTTTTTCGTTCCGCTTCAAGGTCTGCAGCCGGACAATTTGATTTTCAATCGAGGCAATCTGCCCTTTGACCTTGGCGCCTTCGAACCAGGCCGGCCATACGATAAGGACAATAAAGAGCAATGCAACAGCTGCACCTACCCCGATTTTAATCCACGTTTTTTTATCAACTTTTTGCGCTATTTCCAAAAGATCGGCTGTGGTCATTTGCTGAAGAGGCTTCATTTCTTCCCCCCCGCGGAGATCCAGTCAAAGATAGCCGTAAATTGAGTCACTTCCACCTGATCCTGAATCTGACGGGCTGTGGTCAGTGAAAGTTTCGCTTCGGGCATTTTCTCTTTGAGTGTGTGCAGATAGCTTTCAATAAATTCAATACTCGATTGTTCCTTTGAGGGCAGGCAGAGCCCGCGAACGACAAGACTGTGCTTTTCAGCGCTGTTTTCAAGACGGACGCCTGTCAGCCAGGCCTTTTCAGGGAGTGCATCAGAAAGCCATTGAAGAACGCTGGTCAGCGGCAGGTCGGCGGCCACAAAGCGCTGCAGAAAATCACGCTCGGTTTTTAATGTGTTTTCAACTTCTGCCTGAAGATCATTCAGAGTTTTGGATTGGGGCTGGACAACCTTCCATTGCGCGTCTGATTTTTTAAGTTTGCTCTTGGCTCCTAGATAATCGAAATAGAACAGGATGCTAAGCAGAACAAAAAAAACCACGCCTCCGATGGCGATTTTGAGAACGGGAACCTCTTTCTGGGGAACGTTCTCTTTTATCCGGAATTCTTCAGGAAGCAGATTAATTTCAATCATGGGTGCCTCAGACACAGGCCCAGCGCCACAGCCAGGAGGCGCTGGTTCTTTTCCAAAAGCGCTTTATCAATAGAAGGTGCGAGCTCCACCCTCGAGATCACCTCAATGGCCTGAACAGGAACTCCAAGGTGCGCGTTAAAAGTCTCGACCATGAGTTTGGGGTTTGCGGATCCTCCGGCCAGAAAAAACTTTTCCACCGGCTTCCCATCGGGGGTTTGCCCCTGATAGTAATCAAGGGTCACTTTAAGATCCGTGCACAAAGTCTCGTATCCCTCTTTTAAAACCTGAAGAGCTTCGGGCGAAACTTCATCCAGATGACCGATGACTTTTTCTGCGTCTGCAAGACTGAGACCCAATTTGCGGCGGAGACGCTTTTGAATATCGATGCCGCCGAAAGAAATGTCCCGGATGAAGCGGGGTTTGCCGTCCCGAATGACACTCAGGCTTGAGACTTCTTTGCCCAGATCCATTAAAGCGACAGAAGTTTTAAATTCATCCGGATAAAGAAACTCCAATGCATTGATAGCGGCAAGAGTATCGATGTCGATCAGCTCCACTTGAAGCTCTGCATCCTGAAAATCCTTAATTAAAGGGTAGATCTCTTCTTTCTTCACGGCAATGAGGAGAACGTTCATCATTTCTCCCCCGCCCGAAGCTCCAGGGACAGACTCTTCCAGGACATAAAAATCCAAAATTACTTCGTCGAGTTTAAAGGGGATGTAGTTCTCCGCTTCATAGGTAATAGCGCTCCGCAGTTCCTCCATCTTCATTTTCGGGAACTGAACAAACCGGACAATAACGCTCTGTCCTTTCACTGAAACTCGAACCCGCGTAGAACCATAGCCTTTCTGGACCGCTTCCTTGATCTGTGCGGCAGCTTTGCCCGGCTCTTCGGAGCGGGGCATCAGGTCAAAATGCTCGAGTGTGATTTTCCCGCCGTCCTTGACGGCTTCAAGAAGAATAATTTTGGAGGCGCCATAGTCACAGGCAAGAACACGGACAGGACCGGAGGGTTTAACCTCCGCTTTTTTAGAAAGGCCCGACAAAAGAGACGCTGGGAGAAATTTCTCCGGAATCATCGCCTTGATTTTCTGAAGGTCAAAAGAAGGGAATGCCATTTTCATAGGCTCTATTTATCGGCTGATCATGAAGAAGACTTAGTCTGCAGGATTCAAAAAAAAACCCACCCCGCATTGCTGCGGAGTGGGCTGAAAAGACAACGTGAATTAACCAGCGATTGCAGTACCACCCGTACAACCTGTTGCCGCACCAGTAGGAGCACCAGCACCGTTCACAGAACCGACGATAACGCCTGTCTGGTCCACGCAATACGTGTTGGTAGCTGTTTGGTTCGCAACGGTAGGGGTTGAAAGCATGGAAAACGTATTTGCGTTACCGGCACCGCCGCCAGCATACGCAAGCGTGAATCCATGTTTACCGCCTGCAGCTCCCCATGAAGCATCAATATACGGGGGCGTCGCGCCGGTCAGGGCTGCAACGTTCGCCGCATACTGCGGGGGGTTCTGCGCTGCGCGAAAGCTTTCATTCGCAGAGCTGAACGCACGAAGGTCTGTTTTCATAGCACCTTCATTGGCATTCATTCTGGCACGCAGCAGGTTAGGAATTGCAATCGCGGCAAGTAATCCAATAATCGCAACCACAATCATGATTTCAACGAGTGTAAAACCTTTTTCATTCTTTCTGATTTTATTCAACATCGCTAACACCTCCATTAGAATTTCATCGCGACTACAAAACTAGTATAACCACCCGAATCTGGTTTCGGCAAATTCCTACAAAACTATAATACATTTTAATCCTATACATTTTTTAAGGGGTTAAATAACTCGAATCCCTTCTAAAATCAGGCTTCCGGACTCCTCCACCCTCCAAAAACCTACAAAACCCACACAAAAATATATTTAAGCCTTTGAGCCCTCTGTGTC
>CAYRBY010000148.1:0-4554 GCA_964422635.1 uncultured bacterium | reverse complement strand
GGCACCAACCCCGAAAACGCCAAACCGCCTCAGGGTGAAAAGGTGGGGTAATGCCTGAGTGGGAGTTAGACCCGGAAAGGCTTGCGACAACGGCGCAAGACGGGTCGAGGGTTTATCTCCATACAGCTGAAGTTCACGGGAAGTTCCGGAACCTGCGCAGCCGTGTCTACGATGTTCTTCTGATTATATTTCTCTGCATACCATGGGTTCGCATCAACGGCGAACCCATGCTGCTTTTAGATCTCCCTCGCCGTCATTTCAGCATTTTGGGTGTGACCTTCTGGGGTGACGATGCGCCTATCCTTTTTCTTCTGTTCCTCCTTTTTGTGGTTACGATCGGCCTTATTACTGCTCTGTTTGGCCGGGGATGGTGCGGCTGGGCATGCCCTCAGACAGTGTTCATTGACCGCCTTTTCGTGAGAATCGAACGCTGGATCGAAGGGGATGCGGCAGCTCAAAGAAAACTTGATGCCGCTCCTATGAACTTTGCGAAACTTTCCAGGCGGGGCTTCAAGTGGTTTCTATTTCTTTGTGTATCGCTTGTCATCACGCACAGCTTCCTTGCCTATTTTGTCGGCACGGAACGGCTTGCGAAGATGGTCACACATTCGCCTTTTGAACACCCCTCATCTTTTCTTGTCATAGCATTTACCACGGCCATTATTCTTTTTGATTTTGGCTGGTTTCGCGAACAGTTCTGCATTATTGCCTGCCCCTATGGCCGTCTCCAGTCGGTGCTGATGGATGACCACAGCCTGATTGTGGCTTATGACACGAAGCGCGGAGAACCCCGGCGGCAAAAGGGTATGGAGCGCTCTCAGCATGGTGACTGCGTAAACTGTTACCGGTGCGTTCAAGTGTGTCCGACCGGGATTGATATCCGGCGCGGTGTTCAGATGGAATGCATTGCTTGTACGGCCTGTATCGACGCTTGTGATGAAGTTATGACTAAAATCAGTAAACCCAAGGGCCTGATCCGCTATGACACTGAAGCGGGGCTGAGTAAACAGAAAGTCCGTCATGTCCGACTTCGCACACTTATTTATACGGCCGTGATTGTTGCAGCTGCGGCTGTGCTGGTGTTTGTGCTTTCCACGCGTGAAGCCCTGAAAATTAATTTTGTCCGCGCTCAGGGCAACCCGTTTGAGCTGGTGCATGAGGGAAAAGATGTGATTAATCATTACAAGGTTGAGATTCATAACGAAGATGCGCGGGATGTGAATGTTGATTTTCTTCTTGATGAAACGCTCAAGAAAGAGCATTTGTCGCTTGTGGTGCCCGTTTCGTCCCTGCTTGTTCAGGCTGGACAATCATTACGGGCCGATCTGTTTGTGACCTTCCCGCGTTCTTATTTGAGCCGGGGACAAACTTCAATACCGGTTTTAATGAACAGTCACTTTGCCGGCCGGGAATCCCGCCAGGTGATTAAAAAAATTCCTCTAGTCGGCCCCGTGGGGGACACCGAGGATGACGAACTGGAAGAAGACCGGGAGCACTCCTGATGCATTGCCATCATGACGCGGCACATCTCATGATTCCTTCAGCCGTTTTCATGGCCAGTCTTCTGGGCAGCGGCCACTGCGCATTTATGTGCGGAGGCCTTGTTCTTTCGGCCGCGCGTACTTTTTGGCAGCAGTTTTTTTATCATGCAGGCCGTTTGTCTGGCTATATGGTTCTCGGAGCGCTTTCCGGGTGGCTCGGGGAAAGCGCCGTGACGCATCTGCCGCCCGGTCTATCTGAAGGTATTGCGTGGTTTTTGGCATTGAGTTTTATTGTTCTTGGCATCAGTGCGTGGAAGGGGAGTTCCTGGCACATGCCCCTCCCGGGAACGGCAAAAGTCAATGAGTGGACCGTCAAAGTTTTCCGTCGCTTTACCGATCCTTCTCGTCCTCGCCGCGGTTACTACGCAGGCCTTGTCGGGTTGCTTTCCATTTTTTTGCCGTGCGGCTGGCTCTATTCGTTTGTGCTGGCCTCGGTTTCGCTTGCGAATCCGCTGAAAGGTGCGCTCATGATGGCCGTTTTTTGGGCGGGGAGCCTGCCTGCGCTTATGCTGTCACCGTGGCTCATGCGTAAAATCTTTTCCGCAGCGGAAAGTGTGACCCCAAGAGTTTCTTCAGCACTGCTGATTGCCGCGGGCGTTCTTCCTATTCTCTTCCGCTACCTGAAGCTTACGTGACCGGGTTAAATGATGACACCTGTGCCCGCCTTTCTTCAGAACATCGAGCCTGTTAATGTCAAACTGCCTCCGTGTGCTCACTGCGGTTTGCCGGTTCCCGAATTCCGGGCTGCGGCAAAATCGCCGGGTGAAGCTCCGTTCTGCTGCGAGGGATGCCGTACGGTCTACCAGATCATCACAGGCCACCAGCTTCAGGAATATTACGCCATCAAAAAACAGTCCGAGTTCTTTGCGCCAAGTCAGCCTGCCTCTTCTGTAATCAGCCGCTACTCCTACCTGGACGAACCGACCGTGAAGGAAAAGTTTGCATACGGCGACAATGCCCGGTGCATGGATTTCTATATTGAAGGAGTCCATTGCGTTGCTTGTTTATGGCTGATTGAACGCATCGGAAAACTCGTTCCCGGGGTTCAGAATGTCCAGATGAGCCTGGGTTCACTCGTGGCCAGGGTTTCACTGGATGAACAGGGTTCTTTTGCGCCCGTGGCCGAAGGTCTTGAGCGCATCGGTTATAAGCCACACCCGGTTTCTGAAGGCCGCCAGGCCAATGACCTCAACCGCGCGGAAAATCGCCGCGATATGATGCGCATCGGCGTATCCGGTTTCTGCATGATGAATATCATGATTCTCTTTGTTTCCATTTACGCCGGCGCAGATTCAGGGCTGCTTTGGCTTTTCCGCTGGCTGTCAGGTGCCCTGTTTTTACCCGTGGCGGTCTATGGTGCCGCACCTTTTTACCGGGGTGCTTTGACATCCCTCAAGATGCGGCAGATGAATATTGATCTCCCGGTGGCAGGCGCTATTTTTCTCGGTTCTGCGGCCAGCCTCTGGAATCTGTGCACGGGCTCTGAGCACATTTACTTTGATTCGCTCACGGCCTTTGTGTTTCTTCTTCTTTCCGCCCGTTACGCACTCAAAACGGTTTATCAGAAAACCGCTTCCCAGATGGGGGCCGGCGAATTTTTAATTCCCAAAAGCGCCCTTCGTTTTAACCCGGACACGAAAAAAACGGACGTGATGGCTGTGGAGCGCATTCTGCCTGGACAGTTTCTCTGGGTTCCGCAGGGCGAGGTTGTCGCTGCTGATGGGGAAGTGGCGGAAGGCGCAGGGTATGTCGATTTTCACATGATCAGCGGCGAATCAGAACCTGTTAAACTTAAGCCGGGTTCCAAGATTTATGCGGGCACCGTGAATGTAGGCTCTGGCCTTGTCATTAAAGTCTCGGCTGTGGGCGGACAGACAAGAATTGAGCGCCTTCTGCAAAGTGTTGAGGATCTTGAAAAACCCAAAACCGTTCAAATTGCGGATGCGGCTTCCAAGCGTTATCTTGCGGCCGTGTTTCTGGGTTCCATTGCCCTGATTGTTTCAAGCTACCGTCTGGGTTTTACCGCGGCCTTTGACCGAGCGCTTTCGATGATTATCATTGCCTGTCCATGTGCGCTGGCTTTGGCCACGCCGCTCGCATACCGCATGGCCTCCCGCGCCAGTGCCCGCATCGGTGTTCTTCTTAAAGGTGTTTCCGCGCTCGATAAACTCGCCAGAGCAAAAAAACTCTATCTGGATAAAACGGGCACGCTTACATTTGGCCGCTTTGAAGTCCTGGACTGGCGAATTGTGGACGGAAACTCGGACCTTCTTTCTATTGCGTATGCGCTTGAACAAAAATCTGCCCATCCCATTGCTTTGGCTTTGCGGGACTATTCGTTTCAGCGATTGAGCCAGACCCAGTTGCAGCTCGAAGTCCGCGACGCGGCCGAAGTTTTCGGAAAAGGCGTTTCTGGCATGGTGAACGGAAAGCATTATGAAATTAAAAGCGCTCCAGGCATTCGCGGGAGCGCATGGTCGAGCCCTGCGGTCCGCAGCTCCGTCGGTATTTATGAAAACGATGTCCTTAAAGTACTTATTGATCTCGGAGATAAAATCCGTGAAGACTCGCATCTTGCCACCCGTCAGCTCCAAAGCCAGTTTGACACTGTTGAGATTGTGACCGGAGACCGTCTTGAAACCGCCGAGGCAGTGGCCGCACAGCTCGGTATCCGCCAGTTTACAGCCCAAATGAGTCCCGAAGCCAAAACCGAATGCCTTGCCCGGAACCCGCATACCCTGATGGTGGGAGACGGTGCAAATGATGCCGCAGCCATGAAAGCCGCGAGTGTTTCCGTGGCCGTGCAGGGAAGTATTGAAACCAGCTTTCAGTGCGCGGATGCGTACCTCACGGTACCCGGTATCGGCACCTTGCCTGAGCTCATAGCGATTGCGCGCCGCACCCGTAAAGTGGTGTGGACGGCCTTGCTTGTTTCCTTGGGGTATAATCTTTCAGGTATGGTGCTTGCGATTCTTGGGCATGTAACGCCGCTTGTGGCGGCCGTTGTGATGCC
>CAYRBY010000147.1:0-4639 GCA_964422635.1 uncultured bacterium | reverse complement strand
GACGTACGGAAAAGGCAAGAACTGGCATCTGGCATAAGATGCTAAAACCCTTCTCGATTTTTGTGGTTAAGTTCTATATAGGGGGAAAACGGGTCATAGTGTATCAAAAAACCTCATTCGGAGATACAAAAAACTAAGCGGTGCCGGAGGAATTCAAAAAAGAAAGCGAGGGTCGGATAAAGGCTCCGGCGGGAGCCCGGAGAGACAGACGGGCACCGATTTGAACCGGGCCCAGGTTTCCAGATCTAACCTCAAGCACAGCATAGGTTTGCTTAGGTGCTGAAACCGCCCTCCAGGGGGCAATTCCCTGCTTTACCTCCAGAACCTTCCCTGTTTTATCCAAAAAAACCAGATCCAGCGAAAAACACATAAAACAGGTATGTATGGAGGCGCAGGGAACCAGCAGCAGGCCTTTTCCCTTAGGGAGATCCTGCCGAAGCTGAAGCCCGGCAAAACGGCCCCAGAAAGAATCCGCGGTCTCAAGATCCTGAATAAGGACCCCGGAGGTGCTGGCATCTGTCAATTCATAACGCGGCTTTTGTTTTCCCATTTCAGTACGGATCATACCTGATCACACGCCTGATTCCCAGAGCATAAAGCTTGTCAGACTTTTTTTGTCTGCTTATTTCTAGACATCAATTTTCAATATGCTAGAATAATCGCCCCGCTGGAACTTGGATTTCGATTTTAATCCCCGGTTTCTCAGCTGTCTTTTTAAACCTTAATCACAGGAGGACGTACCCCATGGTCAAGATCGGCGAAAAAGTAACAGATTTCCAGGCAAAGGCTTATCACGGCGATGACATCAAAACAGTAAAGCTTTCCGATTACAAGGGTAAGTGGGTTGTGGTGGTTTTTTATCCCGCAGACTTCACCTTCATCTGCCCCACGGAGCTCGAAGAGCTTGCAAACAACTATGAAGCTTTTCAGAAGCTTGGCGCAGAGCTTCTTTCCGTCAGCACCGACACCGTGTTTGTCCACAAGGCGTGGCACGATGTCTCCCCTGCTATCAAGAAGATCAAGTTCCCGATGCTGGCAGATGCCAATCAGGCGCTTTCCCGTGAATTCGGCACATTGATTGAGTCTGAAGGTCTTTCTCTCCGCGGAACCTTCATCATCGACCCGGACGGCGTTCTTAAGTGCATCGAAATTCATGACAACTCGATTGGCCGCAGCGCAAAGGAACTTCTCCGCAAAGTCCAGGCTGCTAAATTCGTGCGCGAAAACAAAGGCGAAGTTTGCCCTGCCAGCTGGGAACCAGGCAAGAATACACTGAAGCCCGGTCTTAACCTCGTCGGCAAGATCTAAACTTTTACCTCCCCCGAAAACGGGACACCTCGGCTGTCTGTTGAAACACAGCGGACAGCCCGGTTTAACAAGAGGAGATTTTTATGGCTTTCAAACTGCCTGAGTTACCTTACGCAATGGATGCCCTTGCGCCTCATATTTCAAAAGAGACGCTGGAATTCCATTACGGAAAGCATCATCAGACGTACGTGACCAAACTCAACGGTTTGGTTGAAACCGGAGAATTTGCGAAGGCTTCCCTGGAAGAAATTGTCCGGAAGTCCCAGCAAGGTCCCGTGTTCAACAACGCGGCCCAAGTGTGGAATCACACGTTTTACTGGAACTGTCTGTCACCTAACGGCGGCGGCGCTCCCAAAGGTGCGCTTGGCGATGCGATCAAGAAGTCGTTTGAATCTTTCGAAAAATTTCAGGAAGCGTTTACCAACGCGTCCGTGAATCTTTTCGGATCGGGCTGGGCATGGCTTGTAAAAAAGCCGGACGGTTCGCTTGCTTTGGAATCCACTTCCAATGCCGGAACACCGCTGACAGGCGCGAACAAACCGCTTCTGACATGCGATGTTTGGGAGCACGCGTATTACATTGATTACCGCAATGCGCGCCCCAAATATGTGGAAGCGTTCTGGAAGCTTGTGAACTGGGAGTTTGTAGAAAGCCAGCTTCAGGGCACCAAGGCCGCGGTCGCTGTTTAAGAGAAGAAGTTTTAAAGAGTTCAGCGGGACGGGAGAAATCCTGTCCCGCTTTTTTTATGCGCGTGCCGCGTATTTCTTAATGACAGGAAGCGCGGTTCTCACAAATTCCTGGTCTTTGGGGTGTGTCAAATGCTCCGCGACCTCTTCGGGCTCAAACCATTTGAGGCCGGCGATCGTGCGGTCCTGCGGCTTAGTTTTTTTTTCACCCGTGGTAAAAAGAAAGATGTGCATGGTTTTAAGTTCGGCTAAATCATCCTTGCCGTCTTTACCTATTTTGTAGCGTTTGTAACAGCCAAGCTCTTTTTTGAGTTCCAGTTTCGTAATCCCGGCCTCTTCATAAATCTCGCGCAGGGCGGCTTCCAGCGGTGTTTCTTTCCCTTCAAGGTGGCCTTTAGGAAGCGACCACACATTGCGGCGCTGCTCCACCAAAAGAACCAACCCTTCGTCGTTGAGAATAATGCCGCCCGCACTCTGTGTTTCTTTCATTTCAGGACTGCTCCTTGAAGGAGAGGTAAATTTTATGTTCTCCCAGCCACTTGCGAAAAACCGCCTCATGGTTCAGTAGAACGGTTGCCGTAATTTTATCCTGCGGCTGGAAGATGGTGCTGCCATGAGGAATGATGGTTTCACCATTTCGTAAAATCATATTTAAAACGACCCCCTCGGGAATCACAAGCTGCCGGAGTTCCTTTCCAGCCAAGGGAGACCGTCCCGACACGCGGAAACGAACCGTAAGAATCTTTCCATCGCGGTGGTGTTCCATGCGGCTAAAAAGTTCTTCCCGTTTGACGGCGAGGTTTGCAACGGCGCGGAAAACATCCTCCGATTTAAGGACGCCTATGGGTATTCCGTGTTTTTCCGGACTCATCACCGGAAGAACGTCCAGCTCCTGGATTTTCATCAAATGAACCGCGTCCCCAAGGGAATCGTCAGGATAACAGCTTTCATAAATCGGACTCGCGAGGTCCTCCACGATTACATGACTCATATTTTCTCCCGAAACCAGAACCTTCTCAAAGATCTCCGGTGTTAAAATTCCGGTCACAGTACCCTGCGCATTGACAGAAAAAAACGTCTTCCCTTGAACCTGAGAAATCTTTTCCAGCACTTCCTTCGCTGTCATCTGATTTGAAAACTTTTCAAACCTGAGGCTCATGGCATCTGCGACCCTTAAGACACTCAAGAATGATGTGCTGTCAACGGAATCAACATCTATCCCCTGCCTTTTCAGCTTTACGGTATCGATCGGTTCGGGCTGGATTTTTTGGGAAAGCGCCGCGGCAATAACGGTCGCGGCCATCAAAGGAAGAATCATCCGGTAGTCCCCCGTCATCTCAAAAACAAGGAGGATTGCCGTAACGGGCGCGTGAAAGGCCCCTGCAAAAACGCTGGCCATTCCCACCAGTGCATAGGCCCCTGGAGTTCCTGTGGGGAACGGCATATGCCCCTGAATGGCGAAACCAAAAGCGCCGCCAAGCGCACCTCCGATAAAAAGGGCCGGGGCAAAGGTGCCTCCGGTGCAGCCGGAACCCATGGAGATGGATGTCGCCAAGGCCTTCACTACAAGGACCGCTAAAAGGGTTTCAAGCACAAGCCTGCCGTGGAGCATGCTTTCCATGGTGCTGAACCCCATGCTGGAAATTCCCGGAAGGTAAAAAGCCATTCCGCCGACCACGAGACCGCCGATGGCCGGTTTCATCCAGAAAGGTACTTTTACTTTTTCAAAAAAACGGTCGACGCGGTCAAAAACAAAAATAAAAGCGCAGGCTGAAAAAGCCGAAAGAACACCCAGCAAACAATACAAAGGTATTTCAAAAGGATCCGCGAGGCTGTGGATGGGAATTGTAAATGCGGGAGACTGCCCCAAAAAAATCCGGCTGACGATACTGGACGAAACGGAAGCGATGACAATGGTGCTTAGTGCTTTTGCGCCAAAATCACGAAAAATAATTTCCAGGCAAAACATCACGGCTGTGATTGGCGCATTAAAAACCGCCGCAATACCCGCCGCCGCACCGCAAGCCACAAGGTTTTTAACCCTTACGGAATTCAGTCCCAATGTCCGGCCGATCTTTGACCCGATTCCGGCCCCAATGTGCACCGCAGGGCCTTCACGGCCCGTTGAAAAGCCTGCTCCAAGAGAAAGAACTGAAGCGAGTGCACGAACAACTGTTGCGCGGAATGAAAGGTAGCCTCCCTTAAGCGCAAGTGATTGAAGAACATCGGGAACACCTTGGGCTTTGCTCTCTGGAATAAAAAGGCAGGTCAGGAGGCCGACAATAACTCCGCCGAAAGCAGTCACCAAGGCAAAGGAAACAGGTCTTGGAAAAAAATGCTGGAAGGTGCCCTGTAAACTCCTGAAAAAATCCAACGCACCATTCACCCCCCGGACATAGCCGACAACGGCGAGGCCTGTCATGCCTCCCACAATCATCGCGAGCGTCAAGGGCACCGCAAGGCGGGAACTATGCAGCGCGGCCCCCAGATTACGCTTCCAGACTTCAAAAAAAGAAGTCTTTGTCTTCAATATCCAACCCCTTTTGTCATTCGGGACGAAGCTGTTGAAAAATGAACTCAAAGAAACAGGAAAATCTAGGGACGAAGAACGAGAAGCAGCGCAGCTGTGACCACAAGGTTCACAA
>CAYRBY010000146.1:2654-4674 GCA_964422635.1 uncultured bacterium | reverse complement strand
TTCACATCAGCACCCTTGACGACGATGAGGTCAGGACGGCCTTCGACGATAATATTTCCGAGTCTGTCAAAAACAGTGCGCGGGAATCCCGGATCGATGAAGTTTTGCGGCTCGGCCAAAAGAGCTTTCTCATCAGAAGCCATCACAAGCTGCCCCTTGGCATTGACAATCACTTCACCCCGGGCGGCCTTTTCATAGCTGCCAGCCTCACCCACGACGATATTCGTACCTTTCAGAACGAGAGCACCGTCTTTTTCCTCGACCTCATCCTCACGCACCACAAAGCTTCCACCCGCTGTAATCTGAAAACTCTGAAGGCTGTTGTCCGCAATCCAATGTTCTTCGCGGCCGGATTTACCGCGGTGCAGCCAGTAGTTGTCTACAGCGAAACCTTCCCGCTCAATCAATGAAGCTTCCTCACCGCCAACCCATTTCTTTTCCATGGTCGGCTGAATATCATCCCGTTTCAATCCGAGGATGTAGTCCGCGGAACCACGGCGGTAATTTTCACCGTCCATTTCGTGACCACGGATCAATGTAACGGCGCGTGAAGCTTCGGCCGCAGTCATGTCGCCGGCAGGAATTTCCCGTCCGGCATTTTTATGGTCAATCAATTTGGCAATCGCCCGGGTGGTTAGAATCACTTCATCAGCTGCCGTGCCTCCGGCCGTCTTGGAGGGATCCCGGGTCGAATAACTTTCGCCAGACCGGTAAACCGGCACAAGATTTTCAGCGCCGACAAGCTGTCCGTTGACAGTGATAAACATGCCCTTCCAATCTGTCGAATCAAAGTTAACAGCGAGGCTGATGTCGCCGAACCGGTCATTCTGATTCGCAACGCGTTTTCCCATAAGATAAACATTGCGGGTTTCATCAATAAAAACGCCCTTATCGCCCGCCGAGCGGCGGCCTTTTCTTTCAATATCCGGAAGCTGCGTGGGACGGATACCTTTTTCAAAAAGCTTGCCGCCGTCCTTGTCATAAAGATCAAGACTAATCGCAAGCCCCATTGCAAAATCAAGAAAATCAGATTCCGAAAGAAGATTCGTGTCGGCATAGCGTTTGTGAAACCCGAGGGATTCCAAAAAGATTTCTTTGGACTGGCGGTTGTTCTGGAAAGCCAGCCGGGCGAGGGAAACCACCTGGCTGAACTGGCTGTCATTAAGACGGACTTCCGCCACAACAGGAAGCGCTGCAATGCGGTCGCGAATGGCTTCAGCCTGGATGCGAAGGGCTGTCTCCGCCGCACTAGGTGTGGCCCGAGATGAAATCTCTGCAATAATCTTGCTTAAAGAGGCTGTTAATGCATTGCGGGTCGCTTCGTCAAGGTTTTCAAGAGTTGCGGTAAAAGCATCAAGAGCTGTAAGAAAGGCCTGATGCGAAGCGTCAAAAGAGGCGCGCTTCGAAAAAAGCGAATCGATCAGAACGGCCAGGTTTGGATTCATGCGGTAAACAATTTCAAAATGTTTCTCTGAAATGAAGACGCCGGCCTGGAGGGTCCTTCCGGCCTGAACAAAACTGCCCCGGCCCAGAGCAACTTTAAACTGCAGAACGGCAATCTGCACCTTCGCGTCCTTTTCATTGATCATGTCGCCGATTCCCACACGGGCCGCCTCGTCATCACCGCCGAGACTCGCGCTCTTAACTGTGCTCATCAGCGTCGGAACTTTGATGGGAAGACCAAACTCCTGCCCCTGCGCAATTTCATAAGTTTCGGCAAAACCCACATAGCCGTGACGGACGCCTTCTTCTTCCCGCTTCAACTGATAAGAAATCATTTTGGGGGTCTTGCGGAAATCGTTGTCCGCAACGACAACGAGCTGCCCGTTATCACCCCTGACGTAAGTCATGCCGTCGTACGGATTGATGATGAATTCTTTTCCGTGCTTAAGCTTGATCCGTGTGTCGACGATACGGCGGACCTTGGTCGGCAGATGCTCGTCATACTCGGTTTCCAAACCGGTTTCATTCTTTTTGACAATGTGCTCATTGCGGAACGAAAATTCGTGTTTATCACTCA
>CAYRBY010000146.1:0-2554 GCA_964422635.1 uncultured bacterium | reverse complement strand
AGATTTTCCTCTTTCTCAAAAACCAGCGGATTTTCGCTTCGGATAAAATCAAGGGCCTTGGTAATTTTTCCGGCATTCGTTTTATCAAGGAATGCGGCTTTCTGAAGAGCTTCTCCCAAAAGCCGCAGAACCCCCTGAAGCGCTTTGCGTTCAGCCAGTTTATCTGCCTCTGAAAGTTCTGAAACAGGTTTGGCTTTATTGGCATTGCGAACGCCCTGATACTCCGCGAATTTATTCAAGGCCTGTTTAAGCAGCGTGTATTCTGCGCGCATAAAGGCAGCCTTGTTTTCGTCGGGGTTCTTGTCATTGGCATCATCTTCCGCCGCGCCTGAAATTCCCGGCCAGAAAGGAAGCCCAAGAACCGTGACATCCTTGAAATAAACCTGTTCCGGCTTTTCCGTCGCGTTTGGCTTGCGCGTCACAACACCATACTGCACCCAGTAATCCTGATGATTCTGGTCGAGGAGATAAATATCTCCGTCAGGACCTTCCACGGATGCAAACGAATACGGCTGATGCTCAATCTCCTTGCCGGCTTCTGTAATTCCAAAGCTGTCGCGGGCCACTGAGACCTGACGGCGGGCATCGTGCACTTTTGACAAATAAGCAATATTCAGCCTCGTGCGTTTGACGACGTTTTCATAAAAGTTTTGATAACCGCCCGGCTTGGTCAAATGAACCGGTCTGAGTGACTCATAGTTGTTACGGAAGTAGTACCCCACACGGTTCCAGAAGCCTTTCGGATCAATCGTCCGGCCATCATACTGGTTCTGCTCAAGAATGGTTTCCAGCATGCGGTCCATGGAGAATTTACGAGTCCCCTTGTTGTCCGAACCGGCAATCGCAGAAAGTTTGTCGCGTTCATTAAACTTACCGGTAACAGGATCAATGACAAGCTCACTCAAAAGAGCATCCACAAGCCCGCGCCAGTCAGCGGTCGTGTCTTTCTCACCATCCGTAAAGTGGTTCACGAGCATACTGCCGGCATTGTCCTGGTTGAAAGCCATCTGCCCGAGTTTCAGCATCATTTCCTGCACCGGATGAACAGGCGTGCGGAAAGGTTCAAAACCCAGAATGTTCCGGATAATGTGCAGCGAAGAAGTAATGGTCAGCTGGGAAACACCCAGATTCAGCTTATAAAGAATGAAGGTTGCGAGCGATGCAATAAAGGCAATACTGGCTGCCGCGTTGACCGACCCGAAAAGGAACAGGAGGGCAATCGAGGCCATGATTCCCTTTGCAGCAAAAAGAAAAAGCGATTCACGCAATTGGTTGCCCGCGGAAAAGTACTCCTGACGCTGCTTTTCCTGAATTTGCCCCTGGATGTATTCAGGCAGAGACAACGGTTTGGGGCTGAAAAGATTACGGATCCGGAGCCAGAACACCGGATTCCTGTAAATCATAATCAGACCGAGCAGGACTGGCGCAATCGCCATCGCCGGCGTAAGACCTGTGACAAGAAATGAAAGCATGGCCGCCGTGCTAAGAATTCCAAAGAAGTACATCGGGCCCATGCGGCTCGCCGCATCTCCGAAAACAACGCCGTCTTTGACGGCCGTACGGAAGGCATGCCAAACCTGCTGCAAAATAACAGCCACAAAAAGGGCTGCCAAAAGATGTCCGCCGCCGGTAAGTGCGCCTGCAGCGAGGCTGGAAACCGCTCCCCAATGAAAGAGATTGCCCTGCCAAAGGAAGTAGAAACCAAACCAGATAATTGTAGGCAGATAGTTCCAGACCTTGCGCAAAGCTCCGAGTCCGGCCGCAGCTGTAAAATCAAGCGCCTTGACGCCCGTAAGTCTCGTGGTCGTAGCTCCACTTGAGCGGATGGTCATATAAAGCTCGATCTTCTGTCCAAGAGATGTCGGGGCCGATAAAGACCGCGAAAGAGCTGCAAGATTCTGCTGAACCTCTTCAGACATGGCGCGCACCACTTCCAGTTCATGCTCCACAGCTTCGAGGCGCTTTTCTGTTGACCTCACGCTCATGACAAGCGGCAGCCAGCGGCCGGGCATGGGAACGCCGCGGGAAATCATATCCCTTAAGGTTGCGGCCTCTTCTTCAAGACGGGCCTCGATAGCGTGGAGCCCCACTTTAAACTGGAATTGTTTAAGAAGGGTTTTCCGGAGCATGACTTCTGCCAAGGCCTGCGCAGCTCGCCAATGGAAAGCTCCAAGGGATTTGACCACATCAAAAAGGGCAGAAACAAAAGTGACCGGGTTACGGAGTTTGGTAAACCACGCTGCAAGCCTGTCCTGCAGCATTTTCCGGGAACTCTGATTAAAGACCATGGAGCGGAAGCCCCAGAACATGGCCAGAGCCGAAAGGAGCGGGAAAACGAGAATAATCCAGAACGCCGAAGAGACCGCAATAAGGAAAAGACCGTAGAAACCGCGGCTCGCAAGATTCGGCAGCTCTTCCTTATGCTCTTTCTCGCCATCCTTGGCGATAATCGTTCTCGGATTTTCAGGATCAATTTCGATTGTAAAATCAGGATTGTCAAGAATGTGAAGGTCGCTTTCAGCAATGGCATGCATCAGATCCCGGATAAAAAACA
>CAYRBY010000145.1:0-4674 GCA_964422635.1 uncultured bacterium | reverse complement strand
AACTTTTAGGTGCGCGATACGGCTGGGGCGGCATGTACAACGGCCGTGACTGTTCGGGCTTTACGCATGACGTGTTTCTCAGCCTTGGTGTGGATATGCCGCGTGATTCAAAACAGCAGTCATTTGTGGGAACCCAGCTTGGGCATTTTCCGCCGTTTCAAGGCACAGAGGCCAAAATCGAAGCCATCCGTTCCGGCGCTCCAGGAATGACGCTGCTCAGAATGCCGATGCATTTGATGCTTTATCTGGGTGAGGTCAATGGCCAGTTCTATGTCATCCATTCCACGTGGGCGGAACGGTACTCCATGACGTCCGATGACAAGAACCGCATCAATCAGGTCGTGGTCTCAGACTTGACGTTGAATGGAAAATCAAGAATCGGTTCACTTTTTGACCGCATCATTGCAGTCAACGAAGTGAATTAAGACGCCTGAAAACTTCCGGGTTAGTGATTTCCGAGTTCGCCGAAATCGGCCCCGGCATCAATAAATATGGAAGCGACCTTGAAGTCCTTGGGCAGTTCGCCGCTTAAGGTTCTGACGGTATAACGAATGGCGCCGTCTTTGTAAACAGGCTCCGTTACCTCAATAACGGTGTTGGTCAGTGTCCCGTCATCGTTGAAGACCGAAAGCGTGGCGTTGGGCGGATCAGCTTCAAAGTTTCCCGGGCCTTGTTTCCAGTTCGTCACAAACTGGGACGTTGCGATGTGGCCCGCAACGCGGTAGGGCCGGTCGCTGAAATAAAGCGTGGGTGACACATCATGCAGCGTGACCTGGATCCCGTCAAAGTTTCCTGACTTCGCTGTTTGCACGAAAAGGTAAGAAGGCCTTTCCGAGCTGTCCAAGATATGCTGACTGGCCTGGGCCCAAGGCATCGGGGCCGCGGCAAAAAAGGCAAGGAGCAGTGCGATTTTTTTCATTTGAAGACCTCGCTTTTGAAATTAAATTAAGGACGGGGGCTTATTCTTTATCGGACGCTTTGAGAAAAATTTGACCTTTCTCTCAGACGCAGCCGGACAGTATTTTCTTCACGATGAAATGATAGTCTTTTTAAGGAGATCCCATGGCTCAAAAATTTATCTCTCTGGTAAATTTTGCAAGCCGGCTTGAAGCCGAGCTTTCGAAGAACTGCCTTGATTCGGAAGGGATCCGAGCCATGATCACATCCGACTCCGTGGACCCGGCTCTCCCTTTCAGCCTCATGGTGGCAGAAGAAGACGCGCCCCGGGCCAAAGCCTGTCTTGAAGGCGCGGTACCGTCATCATCAGAAACAGTGCCTGTGCCTGATGCCGCGGAAGCCGCGCGTCAGCTTGAAGAGGCGGGGCAGGAGTTTGAGGCCTATCACCGGGCAGAGCTTGAACAAAAAGTGCAGGGCATGAAATCCGCTGCACAGATGGGCCTTATTGCCCTCGCGGCTGCACCGTGCCTTTATTTCCTTATTCCGGGTAAACAGCTTGCGGGCCGTGCTGCGCTGGCCTGTGTGTTATGGGCCGCGATACAATTTTTTGTCTGGAAAGATGCAAAGCAGGCAGAAGAAGAACTGCGGAAGAAAAATCCGCCCCAGGGTTGACCCTGGAGCGGATAGGGATTTCCAAATGGAAGTGAAGTTTAACTACCGCCTTTGGGAAGCGCCAGCGAACTGCCGAAGTGCATGAGGACATACCCGAGAGCGCCAAAGACAAGAAGTGCGGCGAGAATCAAAAGAATCACGGCGCCCTTTCCCATGCCCGGGTCTTCTTTAATGAAATCCTTGTTACGGTCAACCATTAGAAAGCCTCCCGCTAGAATTTAGAGCTTGTTGTAAGTATAAATTCTATCGGCAGAAGCTTCAAGTTTGTGAAGCCCAAAAAAGGCGGCTATGAACGCGGAAAAAGAACTTCAGATCGATAAATTGGCTTACGGCGGTGAAGGGCTTGGCTTTCTCGATGGCAAAGTCTGTTTTGTTGAAGGCGCCCTGCCCGGGGAAAAGGTCAAAGTCCGCCTTACGCAGGAAAAATCGAATTACTCCAAAGGCCGTCTTCTTGAAATCCTGACGCCCTCACCCGAGCGCATGGATCCGCCGTGTCCTTATGTCCGTGAATGCGGCGGCTGCCAGTACCAGCACGTCTCCTACAAAGAAGAACTGCGCTGGAAAGAGATCCAGGTGCGTGAGCACCTTCAGCGTTTTCTGAAGATGGACGGCGGCCTTGTGAAGCCCATCCGTCACGGGGAATCTCCTTATGGCTACCGCAACAGTGTCACGCTGCATGAAACCACGAAGTCCGCCCAGCAGCAGGATTTTGGCTATGTGGGCCGCGACAACCGCACGGTGTTTACGCTGGATAACTGCCTGATTGCGGACCCGCGCCTGAAGAAAGCATTCACCGAAAAGCGGCTGCTTAAAAAAGGAGAGGCCCGAATTTCCCTCCGCGTAGGAGAGAACGGCACCATCTATACAGGACGTGAGGAACAGATTTTTTCCATGAAAGTAGGCAGCGAATCTATTCTCACCAGCAGCCTGGGTTTTTTTCAGAACAACCTTGAAGCCACAAAACTTATTGGTGAAGTCATTAAGGGGTGGGTCACCGCGGCAGCGCCGCGTCTTTTCGCGGACCTTTATGCGGGCGCGGGCACCTTCACCCTTCTTGCTGCAGGCGGTGTTCCGGATCTCATGTGTCTTGAAGAAAATGCGCACAGCCTTTCAGCGCTTCGCGAAAATTTCAAGGCGCGGAACATTCAGGCTGACGTGATTGAAGGGCTTGCAGAAAAATCTTTTCCCCGGTACCTGAAACGCAAGCCGCGCGACAAAGTCTTTGTGTTTGTTGATCCTCCCCGGACGGGAATGTCCAGCGATCTTGCGGAATACCTGGGGGGCGAACCCTCTATTCAGACCATTGCTTATTTATCCTGTCATCTCGGAACACTGACACGTGATCTTGGAAAGATTCTGGCCAAGGGCCGTTATGAAGTCCGCGAAGTGGTTCCCTTTGATATGTTTCCAAGAACCAAGCATATTGAAATGGCCGCACTTTTGACGCGGGTCTGATTCAGAAGGTATAATTGAACCCATGAGCGAGAAAAACGAATACATATCCCGCGAAGAGGCCTTTCGCATCTTCCAGGAAGGCTATCAGAAACAAACCCAGGGTGATGTTGAAGAAGCGATCGAGCTTTACCAGAAATCGATCAACACCTTTGCCACAGCCGAAGCCCACACCTTTCTTGGCTGGGCTTACAGCTTCAAGGGACATTATGATGCGGCCATTGAAGAGTGCCGCAAGGCCATTTCTCTCGATCCCGACTATGGAAATCCGTATAACGATATTGGTGCGTACCTTATTGAACTCAACAAGCTTGATGATGCTATTCCCTGGTTTGAAAAAGCCATCAAGGCCAAGCGTTATGAATCTTATTGCTACCCCCTTTACAATCTCGGCCGTGCCTGGGAGAAAAAGGGTGATTGGCAGAAAGCCATCACTCACTACCAGAACGCCGTGAAGGATAATCCCGATTACACCCTGGCCCGCCGCGCCCTCTCCCGCCTGCAGGGACTCTTTAATTAACTGAACTTGGAACGGTACCGGGTTCCGCCGGGACATGTAGCGTAAGTTACGTGTCCCTTAGGTACCCGGTACCTTTAAAAAAAGAACCATGGAAAAAACTCCCGTCACACGATTAATCAAAACGCATCCCGCGGCTTTTATGCTTCGGGCTTTCCGGTCGCGCAATTACCGGCTTTTTTTCAGCGGCCAGATTGTTTCCCTGACCGGCACCTGGATCACCAACACCGCGACTGCGTGGCTGGTCTACCGTCTGACAGGTTCCGCAGCCATGCTTGGCCTTGTAGGTTTCTGTACGCAGCTGCCCGCGTTTCTTCTGCTTCCTTTTGCCGGCTACGTGGCGGACAAAAGAAACAAACACCGCATCCTTGTCGCGACCCAGACTTTTTCCATGCTGCAGTCCTTTGCTCTTGCGGCACTGACGCTCACGCATCAAATCAATATTCCGTGGCTTCTTGCGCTGAGTGCCATGCAGGGTGTTCTGAACGCCTTTGACATGACCTGCCGCCAGGCCTTTGTGGTCGAGCTTGTGGAAAATAAAAAAGACCTGGGCAATGCCATCGCGCTTAATTCATCCATGTTCAATGCCGCGCGTCTTGTCGGCCCGGCCATCGGCGGCTTGATCATCACGTCAGTGGGGGAAGGCTGGTGCTTTTTTATCGACGGCGTGAGCTATTTTGCGGTGATCGCAGCCCTGCTTGCCATGCATCTTAAGCCGCGCGTGATTTCTAATCAGAATGGAAGTTTTCTGAAGCACTTCAAAGAAGGCTGGCAATACATCATGGCTTCAAAACCCATTCTTTTTATTGTGACCCTGCTTGCGCTTGTGAATCTCTTCGGGGTTTCCTACACCGTTCTGCTCCCGATTTTCGCGGGATCGATTTTAAAAGGCGGGCCGCACACACTGGGCTTTCTTATGACCTCGATTGGAGCGGGCGCTCTTCTGGCCGCACTTTGGCTGGCCTCACGCAAAAGCGTGCTGGGTCTGGGCCGCGTCATTTCTTTTGCTGCCGGATCTTTTGGGCTGGCCCTGATCGCCTTTTCTTTTTCCAAAATTCTCTGGCTGTCGATGCTGTTTCTCGTGGCCGCGGGCGGGGGCTTCATGCTTCAAATGGCTTCAAGCAACACCATTCTGC
>CAYRBY010000144.1:1211-4730 GCA_964422635.1 uncultured bacterium | reverse complement strand
GGCTAAAGATCCCGTATGCGGAATGATGGTGGATGCGGCGGTGTCGAAATTAAAGATGGATTACCGCGGAGTAGATTACTTTTTCTGCTCCAGCCACTGCCTTCAAAAGTTCGAAGCGGACCCTGAGGCCTTTTTAAAGCCGCACGAACCGTCTTTGCCCAAGTCAGGTCTTCATTCCAACGCGGAATATACCTGCCCCATGCACCCTGAGATCATTCAGAAAGGTCCCGGCGCCTGCCCCAAATGCGGGATGGCTTTGGAGCCTGTCGAGGTAGAGGGGACCGGTGAGAGAAATCCTGAACTTGAAATGATGACGGCCCGTTTCTGGGTCTGCCTTTTTATTTCACTGCCGCTGGCCGTTCTGGCCATGGGGGAAATGCTGCCCTTTATAAAGGAAGCCGCACATGCGTCTTGGGCGCCTTGGCTTCAATGGGTTTTGGCCACGCCTGTGGTGATTTGGGGCGGCAAGCCATTCTTCGAACGCGCACTGCAATCCATCGTGAACAACAGCCTCAATATGTTCACGCTCATTGCAATGGGGACGGGCGCAGCGTATGCCTTCAGTGCGGCCGCTGTCTTTTCTCCGGGAATATTTCCCGATTCCTTTCGTACAGCCGATGGGAAACTGGGGCTTTATTTTGAAGTGTCGGCCATCATCATAACGCTGGTCCTTTTGGGGCAGGTGCTGGAATTAAAAGCGCGCAGCCAGACAAGCGCTGCGATTAAAGCACTTCTGGGGCTTCGTCCTAAGACAGCCCGGGTGGTCCGCGGAAACGGAGATGAGGAGGACATTCCGCTGGAACAGGTTCAGGCGGGTGACCGGCTGAGAGTCAGGCCGGGTGAAAAAATCCCTGTCGACGGCGTCGTTCTGGAAGGAACAAGTGCGGTCGATGAATCCATGATGACGGGTGAGTCTCTCCCGGTTGAAAAAGAGCCTGGCGCAAAAGTGACAGGGGCAACCGTCAATGGCAGCGGCAGTTTTATCATGCGTGCTGAAAAAATCGGGAAAGATACGCTGCTGGCCCAGATTGTAAAAATGGTCGCAGAGGCTCAAAGAAGCCGCGCGCCGATTCAGCACCTTGCCGATGTGGTTGCGGCAGACTTTGTTCCCGCCGTGATTGCCGCATCTGTTGTGACATTTATTCTTTGGGGCTGGATGGGGCCTGAACCCCGGATGGCGCATGCGCTTGTAAATGCGATTGCTGTTCTTATTATCGCGTGCCCATGCGCGCTCGGTCTTGCAACGCCGATGGCGATTATGGTTGGAACCGGCCGGGGTGCTTCGGCAGGTGTCCTTGTCAGAAATGCGGAAGCCCTTGAGAGGCTCGAGAAAATTGACACTGTGGTGGTGGATAAAACAGGAACCCTCACAGAAGGCAAACCCAGACTACTGTCGATGGCGTCTTCGGGCATGAAGGATCCGGAGCTGTTATGTCTAGCGGCGAGCCTTGAAACGCACAGCGAGCACCCCCTTGCCGAAGCTCTTGTGCGTGCGGCACGCCAGCAAAACCTTTCTTTAAAAGAAGTCCGCAATTTTCGATATGAAAAAGGGAAAGGCGTTTCTGGGGTTGTGGAAGGTAAGGAAGTTCTGATCGGCAGCGAGAAGATTATGGCCGAGAAAAAAATCAGCATTGATTCCTTTTTGGAAAAGGCGAGCCAGCTCCGCGCCGAAGGACAGAGCGTGATCTTTGTTGCTGTGAACGGCAAAGCCGCGGGGGTTATCAGTATTGCGGATCCCATCAAGGAATCAACGATGGAGGCCCTCCGTCTTCTTCGTGCGGAGGGCATTAGGATCGTGATGCTCACCGGAGACAGCCGCCAGACCGCTGAAGCAGTGGGCAAAAAAATCGGAATCGATGAAATTCTGTCCGAGGTTCTGCCCGCGGACAAGGAGATGCATATTCAAAAGCTTCAGGAGAAAGGCCGAAAGGTCGCGATGGCCGGGGATGGAATTAATGATGCCCCTGCGCTGGCGAGAGCGGATGTTGGGATTGCCATGGGCACTGGAACCGATGTCGCGATGCAGAGTGCAGGGATCGTTTTGGTGAAAGGGGATTTGCGCGGGATTGCCAAGGCGCGGAAGCTCAGCCGGACCACCCTCCGCAACATCCGGCAAAATCTGTTTTTTGCATTTTTTTATAATGCCCTGGGGGTTCCCCTTGCGGCCGGACTGCTTTACCCATTCTTTGGCCTTCTCCTCAGCCCAGTCATTGCCAGCGCGGCCATGTCCCTGAGCTCTGTTTCTGTCATAGGCAATGCCTTGCGCTTGAGAAACGTCCGCTTATAGCTCCTTCGGGCCCCTTGCTCCCGGGACATTTCGGGTATTCTTAAAATCTTCGCACATAGTGCTTGAAAGAAAAAAATCCGGGGTTATGATAGCGTCCTTAGAGGACCCCCTATTGAGAAAGACCCCTGACCTCCATTTTTTTAAATCACGTTTCAGCCACGCGCTTTTTCTTTTCTCCTTTCTGCTTTTATCGTTCTCCAGCTTTGCCCACGCCAAAAATTCTGAACCTGAACTGACCCGTGATTTTTCGGGCGTTCAGCCGTACACGCATCAATGGATTGAAGCCAAAGGAAAAAAAGAAGTCACGGTGGTAGGGCAGACTTACCGGCCGCGGCCCGATCTTTTTGTGATGGAACTCAACGCCTTTCCTGATGGCCAGGCAGAAATCAAAAGCGTGAAACTCAAGGGCGCGGATGGAAAAATTTACGAAGGAGCTATCCGCAAACTTCCGTTTAGTTTTATGCCGACAGCGCGGCACAATTATCAGGACCCTCAGACCAGCGAAACGGCACCTGTGAATCAGCCTATTACAGGAGCGGGTTCGTGAAGCGTTTCTCCTGCTGCTTCCTCAGTTTTCTTTTTGTTTTTACTCAGCTTACGCTGACGTCCTTTGCGAACTACGATGACGAATACCGCGTTCATGAGTCCGCCGGGGGCGGAGGAAGCGGCATGGCCACAGAAGCTGCCGCCGGAGTTTTGACGTACCTTGTCAAACGTGCGGTGCAGAAGAAGGGCGGGGCTGAAGACGGTGCTTCAACGGCAGGCCAGGCACCGCCTACGGTGGTGACGGTAGTTGAATTTCCTGTGACGCCGGACATAGCCGAAGGAGCGCAGGCGGAAATCACGGTTCAAAAAGGCGATTCCGTGGTGACTGTGAATACGCCGGTAAATATTACGAAAGCACCGGGCCAGGATGAAAGTAATAAGTGCTGCAAACTGACTTCGCTGGTGCTTGCCAACAAATGGCAGCATGCGATTAAAGTCAGCGTGAGCGGCGGGGGCGGAGAACAGCTGATTCAGCCTGGCCAGCAGGCTGTGTTTTCCGGGAAGCTTGGGGAATGCCCCAAAATCAATATTAAGAGTGCAGAGCACTTAGGTGAAGACGATGCCCACCTGGTCGCAGAAAACGTGTCGCTCTGCTGCAAGGACCTGAAAGCGGGCCGTTACAAAAGCTTTTTTGCAGTGGATGTGGCTCGTTATACGTTTGTCGAGCTGGACAAGGATTGCGGCGG
>CAYRBY010000144.1:0-1111 GCA_964422635.1 uncultured bacterium | reverse complement strand
GGCGGCGGTGTTTGTAAAAAACCCTGCGAAGGCTGTACGTCCCTGAAACGTCTTCCGTTGGCGGCGCCGCTCCACTTTAGGTGGGAGATTATTTCCGGGCCGGGCGCGCTTAAAACCAATCCGCCGTATCCGCATGGACTTTCCGCAGCGGTTGAAGGGCCTGCCGCAGTCTATGTTGCGCCGGACACTTTACACGCAGGTGTGAGCCGGACGGTGACGATCCGTGTGACGATTGATGATAACCCTTACCTGGCGGACCTTGATGATGATGCCGTGGTTCAGACAATTACTTTGAATCTTGTGGGCCGTAAAGAACAGGCTGCTGTGAACATGCTCTCGCCTACGCTGGGTTACGGGTCGATTCCGAACAAACCGTCCGAATGCCCCTGTCAGCCAGTCACGAACTGGACCGCAGGCACCGGTATTGCTCCGGATGGCGCGGCGGGCGGTTCCTACAATGTCTGCGTTGACAGTTACTCGGTTTTGTCAGCGCCCGCGAAAGACACGGATACCATTCAAATGCAGTGCGCCGGGAAAAAATGTTCATCGCCGCCGGTTGTCTACAATGTTCATGATGCGCTTTTATACAACTGGAAGCCTTCCGCAGGAAAGACGGCTGGGGCCCTGGAAAGCGCCGTGTATCAGGCCCCGTCAACGCCCGGCAATGTGACGGTAGTGCCCACGGCTTCGGACAGCACCATCCAGTATCCGGACAGTGCGCTGACCCTCCCGGCCTTCAATTTGAAAGTGGGAACGATTTCGATTGAGTCTGTGACACCCGCAGCCGGAGACAAGCTTCTTCTCGGGGACGACCTGAAGATAAAATACAAAATCGCACCGGATGACTTTGGTTTTGAAAAACTGGAACTGCGCGTATACAACAAAAACGGGGATCTGATTTATAGGCGGGAAGATCTTGATAAGAGCGGTGGAACGCATGAAACCACATGGCCTAAAGCCAAGTGGAACCAGGAGCCGCACATTGGCGCGTTTGCCAATCCCAACAACGGCCCTTACGAAATCCAGATTTCGGGCGTCAGTCCCAACTGTGCTTCCGCGGTCAAAACAATCGACACAAAATTGACCATCAGCGCGGAGATCCGGGATCTTA
>CAYRBY010000143.1:0-4814 GCA_964422635.1 uncultured bacterium | reverse complement strand
ACCCTGCCATTGGGTGACGGAGTCAAGACCGTGCTTTATGAAATCCGAGACAAGGCGGGCAACGTGCGCCAACTCAGCGATACGATTATCCTGGATACAGCACCGCCTTCTCTGAGTCTTACCGTGAATGGCGGAAATGCCTATACGAAAACTCTGGCCGTCCCCGTTACATTAAACGCGGCAGATTCCGGATCAGGTGTCTCTCAGATGAGGTATCAGATTGCCGGAGGATCCTGGTCGGCCTGGGAAAACTATGCCAGTTCCAAACAAGTCTCCCTTCCCGCTGGAGATGGAGCCAAGGAAATCCGTTTTGAAGTCCGTGATGCGGCGGGCAACGTGAGGCAGGCTGTTTCCTCGGTCACGCTGGACACAGCGGCTCCAGTACTTGATACGGACTCTCCCTATTTCAAACCGCAGACCGCAGAAACAGGACTGGCGGGTTATTGGCACTTTGATGCCGTCAGCGGAACGGGCAGCCTTGACCAGTCCGGACGATCCAATAACGGAATTCTGGTCAACGGATCTGCCGCGAGCTCTGACTTTCCAACGCAGACAAGCGGAAATAAAGGTAGTTTGAGTTTTGACGGTGTGAATGACTATGTGACGACTTCAAACCAAACAGCGGCTCCTAATACATTCACCCTTGCCCTCTGGTTTAAGACCACAGTTGGGGGCGGGCGCTTAATAGGCTTTGGACAGAATCAAGCCGGTGACAACTGGACTTTGGACCGCCATGTGTTTATGGGGGACTGGGGGCATTTGTATTTCGCCGTTAATTCAGGCGGGATCCAAATGATCCAAACCTCACAGGCGTACAATGATGGGCAGTGGCATTTTCTCACAGCCTCCATGTCCTCTTCGGGAATGGCGCTTTATGTGGACGGGCAATTGAAAGCACAGAAAGCGGCAGTCACGTCGGCAATTGCTTATCAAGGCTACTGGCGCCTCGGCGGGGACAACCTCTACAACTGGTGGAATAAACCTGCCAATTACTACTTCAAAGGCAAGATGGACGAGGTCCGGATTTATGACAGGCAGCTTTCAGCACAGGAAATTCAAACCCTGTCTCAGGGCGGGGCGCTGGGATCGGCGCTCCCACCGGCGGCCATTCAAACCGACAGCCTCACAATTTCCTATAAGCTTGATGGTGTGCTTAAAAGTAAAACCTTCACAAATCTGTCCCCTGGAGAAAATATTCTCAAAATATCAGAAACCGATGCGGCAGGTAACACGGCAGTCTTAAGCGGCAAGGTTACTGTAAATCTGCCGGATCATTCGGTTTTGTCTGATGGAACCGAACTCTTTCGGTCTGGAGGAGTACTGCAAAGAGAACTTCTCCCCGGGGGTGACCAGGTTTTTTATCGCCCCGACGGAAGTGTTGAAAAGTACCGTTTCTCAGACGGCCGTGAGATTCAATACTCATCAGGGGCGGCGCAGTCCTTACTTTTCTACAATGCCCAGGGGATTTTAATAGAGACACTTGAGCGTCCTTCTTTGCCTTCGAACCCGAATAAACAATGGGTGCGTGTCGGGCTGGCTGGAGGATTGACGGCTTTTTACGACGGGCAGTCTCTTATGGAGCTTTTGACCGAGACAGGCATCCGAATCACAAACATAACCTTTGATGCGGGCGGAAGTATCCAGGATGCTTTGATTTTTTATCCTGACGGCACGGTGGATATCCTTAGGGGATCCAAACGCATCCGGCACCTTTCGTCTGATGGAGCCGTGCTTGATTATCTGCCCGGCGGCGCGGTTGTCCGTGAAATTTTTTCCGATCATACAGACTATTACCGCTTTGAGAAATCCTCCCAGACCCAAATCCTTAGAAGTACAGTCAAATCAAGCGTTGGCAGCCTCACGGTCTATGATGAAAAAGGGCTGCTGTCCGAAGTCCGCAGCGGAGAATCCGCCCTCTTTTATGACCGCCAATCAGAAAGTGAAGGATACAAATTGCTTTTGAACAGAGGCGGATCCACGGCCCCGGACACCAAGACCCTGGTAGAGGGGCATTTTAATTTCACAGGGCAGCCCCTTTGGATGCTTTTGAATGACGGCACTCGAATTTATTATCAGGAAGGCCGCTTGAACCGCGTCGTGGATTCGTCGGGGCAGACAGTGAATTATGATTTCAAAATGTCTCAGGGATTCGCACAGTCTCTGACCGTATCAAGAAACGGGGCAAGCTTCCAATATACAGCCGATGGATTTTTGGACAAAATCGAAACTTCTTCCGGAACGATCACGCGAAATGCTGTCGACAGCAATCATGACGGAAAACTCACGGATGAGCAGATTGTGGACATTCTGCTCGACGAAACTGGCGGAAACAGTCTGAGCGATTTTCAGCTGGACGCTAACGGGAAAATCTTAAGCGGTATCATCACCACAAAGGAAGGCGTAAAACAGAAAATCCAAAATGGCGTTCTCACCGGGTACCAAACCGTGGATGGAAAACTCTACTCGGTTCAAACGGGTGCGAACGGTGTTCAGGAAGCGCGGCTCATGGAGTGGTCATTCAAAGATGGGACGAAGGCCGTTTATGGGGGCGGGAATATTACGGAAATTCTTTTTCCGGACGGCCGCAGTTTAAAAAATCTCGCGTTCGGCATCGGCCGGACATTAAAGACTTATGTTGAAGAACTGGCAGATGGTACGCGGAAACTCTTTGAGAGCGGTAAATTAAAAACTTTGACCACAAGCAGCGGGGCGGTTGTTGACTTTGGGATTGATGGCCGGGCAGAAAGCGTCACTTTTCCGGACGGTGAAGAGCAGAGCATCCGTTATGAGGAGGATGATCAGGGCCATGTGACAAAAATTACTTTCAAGGGCTCCGGAACTTCCCGGGCCTTTGATCCTCAGGGGCAGCTGCTTTCCGTTTTGACCGAAGGAGTCAGCGCCGATATGAACGGGGGCGAGATCAGCCGTTTGTTTACGCGCTACGGGATTGTTTTGGATCCCAGGTTCTCACAGACGGGCCTCTTGTCGGGCGATATTCTTTTCACGGATGGAATTACCCAGACAGTTACGAATGGTGAGCTTAAAAGCATGCGTTTGGCCAGCGGTTCAGAGGCTTCTTTTACAAATGGCCGCTTGAGCAGGCTTCAGACAGCCGCAGGTGTTTTTAATATTCAATACACGGAGCAGTCGGGTTTGCTTCAAAGTGCTGTTGTTTCCTTTCAGGGCTCGGATTCCTGGACCCGGCCTTTGGTGCCATATCTTTTAGAGCATCCCGGCGATGAAATCAGCCGGATTCTTTTAGGCCGTCCGCTGTATGACACCCTTCAGGACCGTTTCAAAATCGAGTCAGAATTCAATACAGGCGACAGCCTGTTTTTCGCAAAATTGATTCAGGATCCTTCGCGTGCAGGCGTTTATGCTTTTGGAATGGATTATTTGCCGCGCTGGGATGGAATTGATTTAAATGCCGGGGCCTATAATTCAGGATTTATCGCAACGAACCAGACCCTTGGCTCGTGGCTCGATATTCCTGCTCAGGTTTCAAGCCTTATCGATATTAACGGCGACGGACTTTTGGACCGTGTTTTTCTTAATAGCCCCGACAGTAATTTTTGGTGGGTGCAGTTGAACACGGGGCAGGATTTTGCGGCGCCGGTGCATTGGCAAGGGGTTGACCCCGCTTTTTACAAGGGGGCGTTGGAATATTACGAAGGAAATGCCTCCAATGTGCTTGGAACGATAAGGGATATGAACGGCGATGGTTTACCGGACCGGCTGATGCAAAAGCAAGACGGTTCTGCGGACTGGTGGATACAGGTGAATAACGGAAGCGGATTTAATCCGGCTGTGCTTTGGACAAACAATGTTCAGGTGCTCCAGCAGTTATCCGGTAATGGCAAGTATGCATTTGAAGCCCGCAATGATCAGGGCAGCCGGGAACTTATTTCGGAACTTATCGATATGGATGGCGACGGTTTGCCGGATCGTGTGCTCCGTCCCTATGTACCGCCCTTTGACCGCTGGTTCTGGCAGAAGAACCTTGGCAATGGGTTTGCTGATGCTGAGCTTTGGACAGGCATTGCGGGTGGTTTTAACGCAGACTCCAAGATTGCGGGATCTCTGGGTTGGTATGAGCAAGTGACAAATGGCTTTGAGACGCCAGCGGTGACGGCCATCCGGCAAAAGGTAGCTGTCTGGGATCAGGCCATTATCGACCATCGGGAGAAAAAGGGATGTAACGGTCTTGGCAGGAATGACATACCGGCATGTCTGTCTAATCTCTGGCTAAAGGTCTACACCGCTAAGGAAGAAATCAAAAATACTATCGCCCAGTATGGCGCCACAGGTTATGCCGCATACATGAATGATCCCGGTGTGGATTATTACAGTAACCAGGATTATCCGCGTTACTCAAGCGCTATTAATTACATCATAAATTTGTTTCAAACCGGTTATGCCGATGTCAGTAAAATGGTTGACCTGAACGGTGACGGCCTTCCGGACAGGATTCTGTTAAAACCCAAATCGGGGCAGCCTTCAACGGGACAGCAGGAATGGTGGTGGCAAAAAAATAACGGTGAGGGGTTTGAACCGCCAGTTCTCTGGGCCGCCAATGTCCGGGCTTTGCCCAATGCATCAACGGGACAAGCTGGAACCAGCATTAATTACACGCCAAGCTGGCTTCGCTACCGCGACAAACTTATTGATCTTGTTGATGTTACAGGCGACGGCTTACCGGATCGCGTTACCGTGGATCAGCAGAGTCACGTTTCCGCGGGGCATTCCTCGTGGTGGGTGGAGGTCAATAATGGAGCAGGGTTTAACCCGGCGGTCCAGTGGAACGGGATTTACGG
>CAYRBY010000142.1:0-5056 GCA_964422635.1 uncultured bacterium | reverse complement strand
CTTCAGAGAGCCTGCCAAAAATAAGAACTTTTTGGCTTTGGTACCCGGTACCGTTTTATTTGCTAGCCGACAAGTCTTCGCCTTGTCGGCTACTTCAGCCCTGAACACACATCCGTCACGTGACAAGTCACAACACCCTGATGAGATTCCCAGGCGAGCGTATATTCACCGTTCAGAAGAATGTACCCCAATAGATCATCCTTGTGCGCAGCGTCGTTGATAACATACAAGGTCCCGCTCTTGCCCCCGCTTACAATGGTGCCATTGCCTCCACCATAATAAGAGCGCAAATTAACTTCATAAACAGCGGCCGGCGTTCTGTCTTTTTTGAGCACTTCGATCTTGTACCCGCCCGCGCCCGGCCCCTGCCCTGACCCATCGGCCCCTAGACGTCCTCCGGAACCGCTCACCACAAAAATATAATCCTTGGCACTTAATCCCGTGTCCTTTTCAAACCGAAAGGCCGCGAGATTACGGATTTTCATTTTAGCCTCGTAATCCTGCGCGTGGATTCCCATGAATGCGCCTGCCATGCTGAAATCATGATAGGTATAGGAAAAATCCGCATTCAGGGTCGCTACATGGAAACCCTGCTGAGAAGGATAGTCTGGATAAATATCCAAAGGATAAGCTCTTTGGGTCCAGCTGTAAGTCCAGGTATCAGCGCCCGAGCGGATGTTATGAAACATCATGCTCAGGTTCCCCATGTACCCCTCATAAGGCGATTCTGCGGGAGACGGACTTAAACTCATGTTGCGGAGTTCAAACTCCGCGACCGCCACCCCGGTTTCCGCGGCAAGAAGTTCCGCGGTTTTAAACAGGATGTGGATCACCGCGGCTCCTGAGCCGGCCATTTCAATCAGCTCGCCCAAGGTCCGGTTGCTGGCAATCCTCAGAGAACTTGATCCCTCGGCAGCGGCTAAGAAAACCGCCCCATCAGGACCGAAAGTAATGCGGCTCAACGCTTGTCCGCCCAAGGTCTCCACCTTGATCCCGGTCAGCTGACCTTGCGCATCATAAATCATCCGTCCCCGGTAAGATGGGGTTTCTATCATGGAGATACGGCCCTTGCGGTCTGAATCATCCGCGTACTCGTAAAAGGCCGCGTTCCCGGATGCTGTAAAATCGATTTTCCGGATGCCGGAATTGTAGGCGTAGGTCACAGCCTTGGCACTGAGCACCCGGCCCCGGGCATCTTTCGTCAATACCTGATACCCATCAGACGTAAAATCAACCGTCCTGCCGTCACTCAAAAACCGGGTCCAGCCGCCGTTCTCGTTAAACACATCCTTCACCCAGCCTTTGGGAAAACCCAGCTGCCCGGACAGCGCGTCTACGTCATAACGGATTTCCTTAAGAACACCGTTTGCATCGTAGTCGCGATCTTCATTGCGCAGCGTTGTGGAACTGATAAACGCGGGCGCAGACCAGGTGTGCCCGTTGTTAATAAACAGGCCGACGTCCACACGATTCGTCAAAATCGAGCTGCCCAAAGACGAACCCGGCGCCTGCGCCTCATTGTGATAATCAATTTCGATTTTCACGCGAGAGCCTTCAGCATTGAGCTTGGTAATGCGGACATGGTCCGCGTCACCGCGGAGCACGCGCCAATCAAACTCAAGCGGATGTCCATTCACATCAAAGCTCGACCCTGCGTCCACAATCATGGTTTTCGTATACTCAAAACCCCTGTGAATTCTCGAAATAGCCGACGGTGTGTCGTACATTTTTTCAGTCTTGTTGTCAAAATTTCCACCCGTTCCGAAATTCTCGTCCTCCACCTTGATCTGGGCAAACGCGGGAATATCATCCAGCGTCATGGCATTGGCCATACGCACCATCGCCATTAAATTGCTGCTGTCATTAAAGGCCCTTGGGTGTGCCTCACCTGTTAAATACTTGTCTTCATCCCCGCCCACCCGCGTCATGCGGAAAATCATTTCAAGCGTCGGCATCAAAAGCCCCTTCTCCTTAAGTGTCTTCTTGACCTCAGGCCTGAAAGCCGCGAGGGTGGATAAAAACTTCGTCACCTCGTCCATCTCACTGCCGGACGACCCCTGAGAAGTCAAAACGTAGGCGTTATTCGAAAAATAATTATCCACGGCATCGTGATCAATATGTTCCGGATACAGGTACAAGGCATTCGCCCGGTACTGATTGTAAGTAGCCTGCGCTCCGAAGCTTGACTCCAGCGAACCGGGGTTAGAAGTTCCTGGCGCCCCGCCGGAGGTGGAAGAGTTCCCGATGATCACACGGTCCGGATAAGTGTTGTATTCCGCGGCCCAGCCATCATTCATCCGGCTCAGCTGCGGCAAAGAGGAAACACCGAAGTTCGTGTGAAAGCCGTCGCGGTTATGGTAATAATCTCCTACGTTTCCCGCAGCAAGCCCCTGCTTGTACTTGTCTTTAAGGAATGTGCAGACTTCGGAGCCTCCCACACAGATCTCGGGAGTCTTTACATCAAGACTCATCTGCTGTTCCGCGCTATAACCTTCAATGTCCTTGGCGGTAAACGTAATCACATACTGCCCCGCGTGCGCGGGTTCCGGCGTCCAGTCGAACTTTCCGTCACTGGTCAAAGTCATGCGTGCCGGCACAGCGATTTTTTTACCGTCTTTAAGAATTTCCTTAATGCTGAAAGTCACGGCCCCGCCGTCAGGATCAGAGGCATCCAGAACAGCACTGACCTTGGCAGCCAGAGATTCCACAGGCAGGACGGATGCTGCGGGAATCGCTTTAAAAACCGGGATATGGCCGGCCGGTACGATTTCAAACGCAATCACCGCAGCCTCTGAAATTTCCTTCCCGTCATTCACCGTAAAGGAAAATTCATCCTTTCCAGTGTAGTCCGCGTCCGGTTTGTACGTAAAGGCTCCGGTCTCGGCATTGATTTCAAGTTTGCCGTGTTTAGGCTGAGAGGCTGCCGCAAAGGAAAGAACATTTCCATCCTCGTCACTGCCCGTGACAAACCCCGTAAGCTCGCCGCCTTGATTGACTTTAAAACTGGCCCCGTTGGCCACAGGTTTGTGGTTCACCGGCGCATCAGGCTTGTAGGTAATGGCGCGTATTTCACTGCGGCCTATATTTCCGGCCTCATCTTTATGCTCGATAAACAACCCTTCATTAAGGCCTTCCACGAGAATAAATGTTTTTTCCATCTCGCTTCCGCCGTCAACGGTGTAGAGCACCTTCAAAGCGGCGTGATTTGTCGTTTCAGGAATGTCGCTCGTGATCTTGATCGCGGGCGGTGTTGTATCACGGCGGATGCTCACCCCCACCTCAGTCTTGTTGCCCGCTGCATCTGTCTCTGTAATTACAGAGCGGTTGTCCCCTTCTTGATCCAGTGCAACTTTGAGCTCCTTGGCTTGACCGTCCACCAGGTACTTCACAAGAGCGCTAAGCTGATTGGTCAAAGACACGTGCTCAACGCCCGAAATGACCGGCGCCTTGGTATCACGCGTAATCACAATACGGATTTCGGTCACATTGCCCGCCTCGTCCGTTTCCTTTATCAAGGAACGGTTCTCGCCTTCCTGATCCAGTGCAAGCTTCAGCTCCTTGGCTTTACCATCCACCAGATACTTTACAAGCGCGCTGGTCTGATTCGTCAAAGACGGATACTCCACCCCGCTGATTTCCGGGGCCTTGGTGTCTCTGACCACAACAAACGGGAATTCACTGGGGTTCCCGGCCTTGTCGACCGCCGTAATCACGAGTTTGTTCTCACCTTCATTCTGGAGAGAGAATTCCTTACGCATCGCTTCGCCATCGACGTTATAGCTGACCATAACGCTCAACTGGTTGGTCAAAGACACATGCTCCACCCCCGAAATTTTGGGCGCAATCGTGTCCAGAGTGACATTGAATTCATACAGCCCGATATTTCCCACCGCATCGATAACCTGAATCTTGAGTTTGTTTTCACCCTCAGTTAAATCAAAGTGAGCGTGAAGCACTTCTCCGTTAGCGCCCGCGGGATCTAAAACATAATCCACCACAAGGTGTTTCTGATTGGTCAAAGCCGGAATTTCGGAAACAACCTTGATCACGGGCGCCGCATTGTTCATCAGAACAGAAAAGACCTGCTCTGAAATATTGCCCGCTTCATCTTTGGCTTCAATGCGGAGTTCGTTCTTTCCAACAGCAAGCTGAAAGGTTTTCTCCATCTTGACCCCGTCTGCCGTATACGTTACAAGCAGGGTCCGCTGATTCGTAGCTTCCGGAATGTCACTCAAAATCTCGATCGCAGGCGCCTGGGTATCGCGCACCACGACAAAAGCAGCTTCGCTTTTGTTGCCCGCCTCATCCGACGCGGTAATCAAAAGCTTGTTCTCGCCTTCGTTCCCAAGCTCAAACACCTGCTCTCTCAAGGCGCCGTCCAACTGGTACTTCACCACGGTCTTCAACTGATTGGTCAGAGACACATGCTCCACGTTTGTGATTTCAGGTGCGTGGGTGTCCAGTGTCACTTCAAACTCATAAAACCCAAGGTTCCCTGCTTCATCCTTGGCCTCAATCCTGAGTTTGTTTCTGCCTTCCGTTAACTTAAATTCCGCGCGGCGCTTTTGCCCATCCGCCATCTGCGGGTCCACAATGTATTCCACAACAAGGTTCTCTTGATTGGTCAGGGACGGGATCTGGGAAGTCACCTTGATCACCGGCGCCTCATTGTCCATAAGTACGGCGAAATTCATTTCAGACACATTGCCGGCTTCGTCCCTGGCCGCGATCTGAAGCTGATTCATCCCGGCCTTGAGTTCAAAGCGCTTCTCCATGTCTTTTCCATCCACTTTATAGAGGACAGACAGAACCTGGGCGTTTGTGATTTTAGGAATCACGCTGGAAATCGCGATTTCCGGAGCCTGCGTATCCCGGACAATTTCAATGACAGTTTCGGTACGGTTTCCGGCTTCATCCGATTCCGTAATCACGTGCCGGTTCTTGCCCTCCTGATCCAGCGCGAGCTTCAATTCCTTGACCACGCCGTCCACCTTGTACTTCACAAGCGCGCTGGTCTGATTCGTCAAAGACGGATACTCCACCCCGCTGATTTCCG